>NZ_KB906119.1:0-52701 GCF_000381185.1 Thioalkalivibrio sp. ALMg13-2
GTCTCCGCCGAGACGCCAACCCGCGCGCCAATCTCCGAAGCCTTCAGGCCTCGCGTGCTCAGCAGAATCATGCGCGCGCGCTGTTGTTCCGCCGCGGGCATCTGGCGCCGCCGCAGCCAGCTCTCGAGCTCGTCGCGTTCGGCTTCGCTGATCGTCAACGTCTTGATCGGTCGTCCCATTCCGGTCGCCTCCCGAGTGCCTGTTATCAGGATACAGGGGGACAGTCACGGAGTCGATGAACTTTTGTTAAAGGACACTAGGGGAACACTGATCAATGTACACGCACGCGCTCGAGTCGCTTTTGCGTGCGAACAAGGCGCGGTGACTGCCGTGCAGTCATTCTGCACAAGGGAGCCGCAACGCCGTTCCCGCGCCCGTTTTCATCAACAACGGGCGGCCGAGCCCCGTCTTTCAATAGCTTGTGGGGTTGGTACCCCAGGTTCCCCGATCCTGCGTTGCGCCCCGAAGACATCAAAAACGGGCGGGTAGAACCACTACCCGCTGCACGACGCGCCTGGTCTCGGAAAACCTGGGCTGCCAACGCGAGCGTGTACATTAATCAGTGTTGCCCTGGGGCGGGCTCAACGCAGCTGGCTGTTCTTGGAGGCCCGCCGGTTGTAGGGGCTGGTGGCCTGCTGTGCCGCGTCCTCCGCCTCCTGGCAGCCCACGCACAGGCGCACGCCCGGCAGGGCCTGGCGCCGGCCTTCGGGAATCGGCGCCCCGCATTCCTCGCACTCTTTCAGACCTTCCCCGGTGGGAATCTGGCTGCGCACCCGTTGCAGGGCGTCCTCGACCGTGTTGTCGATCTGCTCCTGCTCCGCACCGTCTTTTGCCCATCCGCCTGCCATCGCGAGGCCTCCGCCCGTGGTCAACAAGACTGAGACCGGCGCAACCTGGCCTGAAGTTCCCGTAGCGCCGCCTTCGAGCCGTATTGGCGAGGCGGGCTATCCGTGTCCGAACTCGCGGGCGACGTAGTCGATGTCCTTGTCGCCACGACCGGAGAGGTTGGCCAGGATCGTCGTGCCCGGGTTCTCGCGGCCGTGCTTCATGGCCCAGGCGACGGCATGGGCGCTTTCCAGGGCCGGGATGATGCCCTCGGTGCGCGAGAGCTGGTAGAAGGCATCCAGGGCAGCGTCATCGTTGATGGCGTGGTAGGCGACGCGCTCGGTGGTCTTGAGGTAGGAGTGCTCCGGGCCGACGCCGGGATAGTCCAGGCCGGAGGCGATGGAGTGGACCGGGGCCGGATTGCCCTCCGCGTCGGCCAGCAGCATGCACTTGAAGCCGTGGATCATGCCCGGCTTGCCGTAGGTCATGGTGGCGGAGTGCTCGCCGAGCTTGGTACCGCGCCCCAGTGGCTCCACGCCGTTGAGTTGCACCTGGGCGTCCTCGATGAAGCCGGCGAACATGCCCATCGCGTTGGACCCACCGCCGATGCAGGCGACCACGTGATCCGGCAGCTCGCCACCGCTCATCTCCAGGTACTGCTCGCGGGCCTCGATGCCTACCACCGACTGGAAGTTGCGCACCATCAGCGGGAACGGGTGCGGCCCGACCACGGAACCGATCGCGAACAGGGCCTCGTCCGCCTGTGAGAGATAGGACTGGAAGGCGGAATCCACCGCCTCCTTCAGCGAGCGGCCACCGAAGGAGACCGGTACCACCTGGGCCCCCATCAGCTTCATGCGGGTCACGTTGGGTGCTTCCTTGGCGATGTCGATCTCGCCCATGTGGATCTCGCATTCCATGCCGAAGTAGGCCGCCGCAGTGGCCAGCGCCACGCCGTGCTGGCCGGCCCCGGTCTCGGCGATCAGCTTGCGTTTGCCCATGTGCTTGGCCAGCAACGCCTCGCCCATGCAGTGGTTCAGCTTGTGCGCGCCGGAGTGGTTCAGGTCTTCGCGCTTGAGATAGATATGCGCGCCCACCGAACGGCTCAGGTTATGGGCGTAGTACACCGGCGTCGGGCGCCCCTGATAGTGCTTGCGGATGTAGCGCAGTTCGTTCAGGAAATCGCCGGAGCGCGCCAGGGTCCGATAGGCGTGGTTGATCTCGGCGAAATGCGGTTCCAGCTCCGGCGGCAGGAAGGCGCCGCCGAATTCGCCGAAGTAGCCTTCCGGGTTGGGGAAATCCTTGAGATACGACATGGGCAGTCTCGATGCCAGGTTGGTGGGCCGGATGGAAGGGCCCGTTGGGTCGGATCGGGTTTCGTGACCCGGGGTGACCGGGCCGGGTCCATATCATCCGTTCCCCGAACCCGATTGCCAACCCGGGCGGATCCCGGTCCGCGTCGTCCTACGCGGAAAAGGGCAGGTCGTTGTAGCGGATTACGCGGTCCAACTGGGCCGCGTCGAGCTCGAGGCCGTAGTCCTGCTGCAGACGCGTGCGCAGCTCGGTGGCGGTGGTCGGGGGCGGGTCCATTTCGCGCGCGAACTGGCCGACATCTTCGATGACGGCCCAGGGGTAGAGGATCCAGCGCCACTCCTGCACGGCCTGACTGTGGAAATCCGCGGGGCACTGGGTGCTGGCCTTTTCATGCAGCACGGCGGTGCGCACGGCGGCCGGTTGGAAGCCCTCCAGATGGGGGCGGGCGGCCACCAGGGTGTCGCCGGAGTCGTTGACGTCGTCGACCAGCAGGACCCGTTCGCCGCGCACATCCCCGGCCAGCGGGACCGTAACGGCCGCTCGCTGCTTTTCGCGCGCGCCCGAGGTGTAGTGCTCGACCTTGAGGCTGAGCAGCTTGTGCACTCGGAGGAAGTCGCACAAGAATCGCGCGGGCATGAACCCGCCGCGGGTGATGGCCACGATCGTGTCCGGCCGAAAGTCGCTGGCCCGTATCTGGCGTGCCAGGTCGTCGGCGCGGTGGACCACCTCCTCGACCGGGATCAACTGCACGGGCATCTTGCGCGGCGGGTTCATGCGTGGAGCTCGTGGAGGTGTGAAGCCGTGGGACCGGCGGTGATCATGCCGTCAGTTCGCCAAGGATGCGGGTATGGATCTCCAGATCGCCCTCGGTATGCAGAACGAAGCGGACATGGCCGACGGCATCCAGCCGGGGCGTGGCGGCGATCACGGTTTCCAAAGCGATGCGGGCGGCTTCCTCGACGGGATAGCCGAAGGCCCCGGTGGACAGCGCGGGAAATGCGATGCTGTAGGCCCCGGCTTCTTCGGCGCGGGTGAGGGCGTTGCGATAGCAGGCAGCCAGCAACCGGCTGGCCGGTTCGTCGTGCCCGTAGACCGGTCCCAGGCAGTGGATTACGAAGCGATTGGGCAGGTTGTGGGCACCGGTCAGTACGGCCTGGCCGGGTTCAATCGGAGCCAGGGGCTGGCATTCACGCTCCAGACCGGGCCCCGCGGCGTGGTGGATGGCCCCGGCCACGCCGCCGCCGGGCCGCAGCCAGGCGTTGGCGGCATTGACGACCGCGTCCATGTCGCGCTGGGCGGCGATATTGCCGGTGATGCATTCGATGGTGATGCCGTGGACCTTGACGCGCATGTGTCCCCCTGTTTCTGAATGGGCTCGGCCACTCCGGCCGTCGCCTCAAGCATAGGGCCCCAGTTCGGTCGGGTGAACAGGTGGTCCGGTTTTCACATGGTGATTCGGTCGCGCACCTCCGCCGTTAGTTCCAGCGAGCGCCGGCGCGCCGCATGGTCAAAGGTGGAGGTGGTTACGATCAATTCGTCGGCGCCAGTCTGGTCGAGAAACTGGCGGATCTCGGTTTCCACCGTGTCCGGCGCGCCAATCGCGGAACAGGCCATCGTCTGTTCGACGATCGCGCGTTCGGCGCGGTCGAGGCGTTCGCGGTAGCCCTCGATCGGCGGCTGGATCGGTTCGGGGCGACCCCGCCGCAGGCTGACAAAGGCCTGTTCCATGGAGCTGGCCAGGGTTCGCGCCGCGGCGTCGGTGTCGGCGGCATACACGTTGTAGCCGAGCATGGCGTAGGGGCGATCCAGCCATGCGGACGGCCGGAACTGGCTGCGGTACAGCTCCAGTGCGTTCATCAGATGCCCGGGCGCGAAGTGCGAGGCAAACGCATACGGCAGGCCCATCTGGGCGGCCAGCTGGGCACCGAACAGGCTGGAACCGAGGATCCAGACGGGCACGTGCTGGCCGGCGCCGGGGATGGCGCGGATCACCTGGTCCGGCTGGGGGTCGTCGAAATAGCCCAGCACCTCGGCGACGTCACGCGGGAACTGGTCGGGGTCGATATCCGGGGCCCGGCGCAGGGCGCGCGCGGTGGTCGGGTCGGTGCCGGGTGCGCGCCCCAGCCCGAGGTCGATGCGGCCCGGGTACAGCGCGTTCAGGGTGCCGAACTGTTCGGCGACCACCAGCGGGGCGTGGTTGGGCAGCATGATGCCCCCGGCACCCACCCGAATGCGCTGTGTGGCGGCTGCCACCTGGCCGATCACCACCGCCGTGGCTGCGCTGGCGATGCCGGGCATGTTGTGGTGTTCCGCCAGCCAGTAGCGCTGGAAGCCGAGGGCCTCGGCGTGTTGCGCAAGATCGAGGGTGTTGTGCAAGGCGTGGGTGGCGTCCCCG
This sequence comes from Thioalkalivibrio sp. ALMg13-2, assembly GCF_000381185.1. NCBI lineage: Bacteria > Pseudomonadati > Pseudomonadota > Gammaproteobacteria > Chromatiales > Ectothiorhodospiraceae > Thioalkalivibrio > Thioalkalivibrio sp. ALMg13-2. The sequence goes on from NZ_KB906119.1 coordinate 4,535, forward strand.
TCAGCGGTGATCGGGGCCAGGTCGAGTACGGAAAAGGCAGTCATATGCTTGATTGTACCGACCTGCTGGATCCGTGCAGACGTAGGCGATCCCGGTGGGGTCTATAGTCGAAGGAAGACACTGCGGAGCGTGCGCCATGAGTATCCCCGGGACCCTGAACAACTTTCTGGCCGAACATGCGGTGGCCTACCAGCTGGTGCCCCATCCGCATTCGAATTCGGCCAGCCGCACGGCCGAGGCGGCCCATGTGCCGGGCGACGCCGTGGCCAAGGCGGTGTTGCTGGTCGAGGAGGATGGACAGTACCGATTGGCCGTCGTACCGGCCACGCGCCGCGTAAAACTTGGGCAGTTGCACCGGTTGTTGGGCGAGCACGTGGGCCTGGCTACCGAGGACGAGGTGGCCCGCGTCTTTGCTGACTGCGAACGCGGCGCAATCCCCGCTCTGGGCGCCGCTTACGGGCTGGAAACCCTGCTTGATGACAGCGTGCTGGAACAGCGCAACGTGTATTTCGAGGCTGGCGATCACGAGTCGCTCGTCCGGCTGCGCGAAACAGATTTCCTCCATCTGCTCGGCCTGCCGCGGCGGGGCCAGTTCAGCGCCCACATCTGACGCCCGCTCCATCGGCGTCTCACGCGTGGGGCGGACTCGATCTTGCAATGCCGCATCGGCTACCGTCAGCCTGAATTCGTTGGGACAACTGGGTGACGACGATGGATCCGTTTCTGGAAATGGCGCTCGACGAAGCGCGTACGGGGCTGGGCGAGGCGGGGATCCCGATCGGGTCGGTGCTGGTGCACCGGGGCGAGGTGATTGGGCGCGGGCACAACCGGCGGGTGCAGCAGGGCAGCGCGATCCTGCATGCGGAGATGGATGCGCTGGAGAACGCCGGCCGGCAGCCGGCGCAGGTGTATCGCGAATGCACGCTCTACACCACGCTCTCGCCCTGCGCGATGTGTAGCGGCGCGATCGTCCTCTACGGTATTCCGCGAGTGGTGATCGGGGAGAACGAGTCGTTCCTGGGGGAGGAGGCGTGGTTGCGCGGTCACGGCATCCAGGTGGACGTAGTCCAGGACCCGGGCTGCCGCGAACTGATGCGCGCGTTTATCGAGACGCACCCCGAGTTGTGGCACGAGGACATCGGCCACTGAGCCGGATGGCCGGCGCAAGGGCCGTGCCCGGCGTGTCCCTCGGCGTCTCCTTCAGGGCGTCTCCTTCAGGGTGTCTCGAGCCGCTGCTGATCGGCGTAGGGGTAGTCGCTGGCCTCCAGGTTTTCCTGAAAGGTCTCCAGGCGTTCCACGGCGAGGTCCGTACGGTTGAACTGGGCGATGTGGAACAGTGCGTCCCCTTCGTTGATCAGCGGCAGGTTGAGCTGACCAATGATGATGCCGGAGGCCGGGGCGAGGATCTCGGTCTCGGTTTCGCCAAACGGGTCGGAGATGATCGCCAGGCGGGTCTGGTCGCGGACCACGCGGTCCCCGTGGCGCACGAAGGTGCGCAGGATGCCGCTTTGGGGCGCGCGGACCCAGCCGCTGGTGCGCGCCATGATGGGTTCCTTGCGCGGGCGCCGGCGTACGGCCGGCAGCATGCCCAGATGGCGCATTACCTCGATGATGCCGTGCACCCCGCCGCGGATGGAGAGCTCGTCGAAGCGCAGGGCCTCGCCGGCCTCGTACAGCAGGATGGGGACTTCCCGTTCCGCGGCGGCCTCGCGCAGGGAGCCGTCGCGCAGGGCCGAGTTGAGAATCACCGGGGCCCCGAAGGCGCGCGCCAGATCGAGGGTCTCGGCGTGATCGAGGTTGGCGCGGATCTGCGGCAGGTTGGAGCGGTGGATGGCGCCGGTGTGCAGGTCGATGCCATGGGTACTGTTCTGCACGATTTCGCGCATGAACAGGCGCGCAACGCGAGCCCCCAGTGAGCCCTTCTGCGAGCCGGGGAAACAGCGGTTCAGGTCACGCCGGTCGGGCAGGTAGCGGCTCTGGTTGATGAAGCCGTGCATGTTGACCACAGGGATGGCAATCAGGGTTCCCTTCATGCGCCGCAGGGCGGGGACTTTCAGCAGGCGGCGGATGATCTCGACGCCGTTGATCTCGTCGCCGTGGATGGCGGCGCTGACAAACAGCACGGGCCCTTTGCGCCGACCGCACAGCACCTGTACCGGCATGTTGGTCGGGGTGTGGGTGTACAGCGCTCCCAGTTCCAGCTCCACCGTGCGCCGCTCGCCGGGGCGGACGGTGGTGCCACCAATGGTGATCGGCTTGTTGCGCAGTGACTGGGGTATGCCGGGCATCAGGGAGCCACCGAACAATGTGCATACGCCCGCGCGGGTCGCTCTTGCGTGCGGTCCACCCGCTGCGAGTGAAGTGTAGCCCTGCGACTCAAGGACACTAGCCGCTCCCTTTGGTCTTCGTCCGGTTGGGCTTGGCGTTCTTCTCGATGAACTCGATGATCATGCCCGCCACATCCTTGCCCGAGGCATTCTCGATGCCCTCCAGGCCGGGTGAGGAGTTCACCTCCATCACCACCGCACCGTGATTGGAACGCAGCAGATCCACGCCACAGACGTTCAGGCCCATGACCTTGGCCGCGCGTACCGCGGTGGCACGTTCTTCCGGGGTGATGCGGCACAGGGAGGCACTGCCGCCACGGTGGAGGTTGGAGCGGAACTCGCCGTCCTTGGCCTGGCGCTTCATCGCTGCGACCACCTTGTCGCCGATCACGAAGCAGCGGATATCCGAGCCCTTGGCCTCCTGGATGTATTCCTGCACCAGGATGTGCTGCTTCAGGCCCATGAAGGCCTGGATCACGCTCTCGGCCGCCTGCTTGGTCTCGGCGAGTACCACGCCCAGCCCCTGCGTACCTTCCAGCAGCTTGATCACGCAGGGCGCGCCGCCCACGGTCGCCAGCAGGTCATCGATGTCGTCCGGCGAGTGGGCAAACCCGGTCACCGGCAGGCCGATGCCGCGGCGCGAGAGCAGCTGCAGGCTGCGCAGTTTGTCGCGCGAACGCGAGATGGCCACCGACTCGTTCAGCGGGTAGACGTTCATCATCTCGAACTGGCGCAGGATTGCGGTCCCGTAGAAGGTGATCGATGCCCCGATCCGCGGGATGACCGCGTTGAACTGGTCGAGGATGTCGCCCTTGTAGTGGATCTGCGGGCTGTGCGCGGTGATGTTCATGTAGCAGCGCAACGGATCCACCACACGGACCTCGTGGCCGCGCTGTTCGGCCGCCTCGACCAGGCGTCGGGTGGAATAGAGTTTGCTGTTGCGCGAAAGGATGCCGAGTTTCATTCAGGCGCCTGCTGGGCTGTAGGGATTTGCGGTCGGTGGCTGGCGACAAACGAGGCCTGGGGGTCGACAAGAAAGCGACCGCGCATGGCCTCGCGGCCGAGCAGCATGCGAAAGAGCATGGTATCGCGGCTGGTCAGGGAGAGTTCAACTGGCAGTACTACGGCACCGAGTTGCACCCGGGTGGCGATGAAGTAGCGCTCCCCGGTGTGCCCGCCGGAATCCGTCACCTTGCGGACATCCAGCACCGGCGCCTCGCACCACATTTCGGTCTCGGTATCATGCTGGTGGGGGTGAATGCCGAAGCGCACCCACTCGTGGTCATCACGCGTGAAGGGTTCGATCTGGAAGGTATGCAGCGCGGAACTGCGGGCTCCGGTATCGACCTTGCACTTGATCGCGGGGATGCCGAGGTCGGGCAGGCCGACCCATTCGCGCCAGCCGAGGATGGGCCGGTCGCGGATGTCGGGTGAGGTCTGGCTGGAAGGGGACGGGCGATCCACGTCGGCTCCCGGAAAGGATGGAAGCCTCACTATAACCAATCGCCCGCCCGGCGCGAGTGAACCTCAGCAGGGCTGCGCCCGTGCGGCGGGGATCGAGCAGATGCTCAGTCCTCGGCGATTGCTGCGTTGGTCAGGTTGTCCAGCGCGTTGCTCATGGTATCGAGGATGTCATCGCGGTCCTCGATGCCGTGGCGTTCGGCCATCCATTCCGGATCGTTGTAGGCGAGCCAGGTCTGGCCGTCTGCATCGGTCCACGCCAGCGCCTTCATCGGCAGGTCGATGCCGGCGGTCTGCTGGCTGGTGAACAAGTGGCTGCCGAGCGCCGGGTTGCCGAACATCAGGAGTTCGGTCGGGCCGAGTTCGATATCCACGCCGTCCGCCTTGGCGGCGTGGTCCCAGCGCAAGGCGACGCCGATATCGTTGGCTTCCAGGGCATTCTCCAGCCGATCCAGGGTCTCGGAGGCGGAATGCGGGCTGGCCTTGGCGATCATCCCGGGTACGTCGGCGGCCAGCGCCGGGGTCGCGATCAGGGCTAGGGGCAACAGAGCGGTCAGTAGCGTCTTCTTCATGACAACGTCCTCGTGCAGTAATGGGTGCGTCGAGCCAGTGGCGACGATCGACCGGGTGGTTTCGTCATCACGTCCGAAAAAGGTAGGCGACCCATGCAGAATTTTCAGCGACCGGTCGGCGGAAGCGTGATCGGGTCGTGGGACGACGCCCGTGCACGGTGTTCGGCCCTGGGTGGCCGAACACCGCTCGAGGATTACTGCATCAGCAGATAGCCTTCGTGCTGCAGTTCGATGATCTCGGCATCGGCCATCGGTACGACGTTCACGAAGCCATGCACGTCTTCCACGTCGATGCCGCGCAGGCGCGCAGAGGCCTCGCACATGCGGAACTCGATATTGCCGGCCTGGGTGAGCGAGCGGGCGCGGCGCATCAGTTCCTCGTGCTCGCCGAACTCGTCGCGAGTGAAATACGGGACCTCGGCACCGTGCAGCACCAGGACGATGTGCGATTCGAACGGGTCCGCCTCGTAGACGTTGTTCAGCATGCTCACGCGGTCCAGTACGCCCTCCAGCTCGCTGGGGCTGCTGGTATACACGTCGTAGACCACCTTGCGGGGTTCGTACTGCCGGTCCATCTTTTCGGCCGAGCCCCAGGGCAGGTTGTCGTCCGCGCCGGCCACAAGCGGCGTGGCCATGAGACTGGCGGCGGCCAGCAGGATCAGCAGAAGACGGGTCAGTGGGTGGTTGTTTCGTTTCATGAGGGACTCCGATTGTTGCAGTAGATCGTGTGAGGTTGACGTTCTCGCCCGCCAAAGCGTTCCCCGGCAGGTGGACTTTACATCCGGGTTTCCGGCCCCTGGCTGCGCAAAACGCGCTCGAGGATGGATTCCATCGCAAAGGTGATGCGCCGGCCCAGGGTCTGCGGACGATGGTAGATCAGCTCGAATACGTCCGCCTCGCGGGTCAGCTCCAGCAGCAGATCGTCGCTGGTGCGCAGTTCGTCGGCCAGCCCCATCTCGCGGGCCTGTTCGCCGTACCAGTGTTCGCCGGTGGCGACCTGGTCCAGGTCCAGTTGCGGGCGGTAGCGGGCGAGAAAGGTCTTGAACAGCTCGTGGGCCTCTTCCAGTTGTTCGCGGAATTTCTTGCGGCCCTCGTCGGTGTTCTCGCCAAGCATGGTCAGGGTGCGCTTGTATTCGCCAGCGGTCAGCAGTTCGATGTCGATATCGTTGCGCGACAACCAGCGGTGAAAGTTGGGGATCTGGGCGACCACGCCAATCGAGCCGAGCACCGCGAATGGCGCGGCGACAATGCGGTGACCGACCGCAGCCATCATGTAGCCGCCGCTGGCGGCGACGCGGTCCACCGCCACGGTCAGGTCCAGCGCGGCTTCGCGCAGGCGTGCCAGCTGGGCGGCCGCGAGCCCGTAGGAGGGCACCAGCCCGCCGGGGCTCTCCAGGCAGACGATGGCGCGGTCCTGTTCCGGTCGCGCCATGGTGAGGATGGCGGTGACCTCCTCGCGCAGGCTCTCGACGCTGGAGGCGCGGATATCACCGTCGAAGCGCAGGACGTACACGCGCGGGCGCTCGGCATCTGCCTCGTGGTCGGAACGGGTGCCACCGAGCTTGTCGGTCTGTTCGGTTTCGGTTGTGGCGGTCGAGTCCCCCATCCCCTTGCGCGGCAGCTTGCGTGCGGCCCAGTGGCGCAGGCGTTCCACCCGCCCGCGGCGGCGCTCCACCGCCCGGCGCACGGTCTTCTCCATCCGCTCGAAACGATCGTTCAGGCGTTTGACGTGCAACCGGTCCGGCTTGCCCTCGCGCGACCGGCCGACCAGGCCGGCGATCGCACTCAACACAATGAGCCCGGCGATGACGGCCGTGGCGGCCTTGGCGACGAAAAGTCCGTATTCCTGAAGAAATTCCATTGGCTGTCCTTGATGAGCCGGGATGTCCGCGCAGGCATAATGCCAGCATGGATACCGATACAGTTGAAGACCCTCGTAGCGCGGGACGGTTTCACGGCCAGGAAGGTTCCGCGGCCGGTCCGACGCCGGAGCCGATCATCCATGCCGGGTATGCGACGCTGAGTCTGCGCCAGGTCGATGCATGGAACGGCGTGCCCAAGGGCACGGCCTTCCGTCTGTTCAAGGCGCGCAAGCATCAGCTGCGCGAGGGCGTGGACTTCTTCTACATCCCGGAAGGCCGCGACCCCGAACTCACCGAGACCCTGCGCCTGGACGGGCGGATCTACCCCTCCACCGTACACCTGGTCCTGCTGACCGGCGCGGCCTATGCCCGCATGCGCGAGGAGTGGCATGCGCGGACCCACAATCCGGGCTGCGGCTGCCCCGAGGAACACTAGGGGTGCGCGCATCAATGGTCCCGTTCGTGCTCGAGTCGATTGTGCTCGCTGACCCGGCAGAGCGACTGCCATGCCCTCGCTCTGCACAAGGGACGCGCAACGCCGCCAGCGGGCCCAACGTTAGTAGAAGGCAAACGCGGCTGCGGCGCGTCATGCAATGGTGTGTGGGGTTGATGCCCCAGGTTTCCCGACCCTGTGTTGCGACCCGAGACAGACCAAAACCGGCCGGTAGCATCACGCTCGGTGGCGCGCCGCGCCAGGTCCCGGGAAACCCGGGGCACCAGCGCGAGCGGGTAGATTGATCCGCGTCACTCTCGAACAGTGGCGCATGCTGCAGGCGGTGGTGGACGCCGGGGGCTTTGCGCGTGCTGCGGAACGGGTGCACAAGAGTCCGTCGAGCATCAACCACGCGGTGCAGAAGCTGGAAGAACAGCTGGGCGTCGACGTCTTCGAGATCAAGGGCCGCAAGGCGGTGCTCACCGCGGCCGGGGCGGCGCTGTTGCGCCGGGCCGGCCACCTGCTGGAAGAGGCGGCGGAGATCGAGACCCTGGCCGGTGCGCTGGCCGCCGGGGTGGAATCCGAAATCCGGTTGGCAGTGGATCAGCTCCTGCCGCGGGCGCCAGTGATCGGGGCCCTGGAGGTCTTCTCGCGGGCCTACCCGGCCACTCGCATCCAGCTGCACGAGGTAGTGCTGAGCGGTGGGCCGGATCTGCTGCGCGAAGCGGCGGTGGACATCCTGCTGGGTCCGGAACTGCCATCCGGCTACCTCGGGACCTGCCTGGGCGAGTTGTCGATGGTGTGCGTGGCGCACCCTTCGCATCCCCTGGCGCAGGGTGAAGCGCCGCTGACCCGGCGCGATCTGCAGCCGCACCGCCAGGTCGTGGTGCGGGACTCGGGTGCCCAGGCCTCCGGTGAGGGCGGCTGGGTGGAGGCGGACCAGCGCTGGACGGTGTCGCACATGGGTACGGCCTGCGAGATCCTGCGCTCCGGGATCGGCTTCGCCTGGATGCCGGAGGACCGGATCGCCGAGGATCTTGCCGCGGGAGGCCTGGTCGAACTGAATCTGGAGGCCGGGGCGCGGCATGCGGTGCCGTTCTACATTACACATGCCGATCGCGACCGCGCCGGCGCGGCCAGTCAGTCCCTGATGGACGCACTGGAGCAGGCGTTTCGAACCGAGCAGTCGTCCTGATCGCGGCTTGGGGGGCGGGTTCGCCCGCGAAGCCCCGCCCGCGTAGGACGATGACCACGAAGCACAACCCAAGAAGTCCCAACCAGCAAGGAACCAATCATGTGCGGGATCGCAGGAGAATTCGTCTGGGGTGAACGGCGCGCGAGCGGCGAGGCGGTCGCGCGCATGCTGCCCTGTCTGGAACGGCGCGGGCCGGATGCCGACGGCCTGTGGGCTTCTGGTCGGGTCGCCCTCGGCCACCGGCGGCTGTCGATCCTGGACCTGTCGCAGCGCGCGCACCAGCCGATGTTCGATCCGGAGACCGGGCTTGCGCTGGTGTTCAACGGCGCGATCTACAACTTCCGTGCGCTGCGCAGCGAACTGGAAGGACGCGGCCACCGCTTCTTCTCCACCGGCGACACCGAGGTCATCCTGCGCGGCTACGCCGAGTGGGGCGAGGGCATCGTCGCCCGACTGCATGGGATGTTCGCGTTCGCACTGTTCGATGGCAACGCCCAGCGTCTGTTGCTGGCGCGCGACCGCATGGGCATCAAGCCGCTGTACCTGGCCCGCGTCGGTGAGGGCATCCGCTTCGCTTCCAACACCCAGGCGCTGCTGGCGGCCGGCGACGTGGACACCGAGCTGGATGCGGAGGCCCTGCACATGCTGTTCTCGCTGCACGCGGTGGTGCCCGCGCCGCGCACCGTGCTGCGCGGCATCCGCAAGCTGGAGCCGGGGCACTACCTGAGCATCGACGCGCGGGGCCAGGAGCGGTTGCAGCGCTACTGGACGCTGCATGCACACCGCCCGGCCGAGCCGGTATCGGACGGCGAGTGGCAGGAACGCATCGAGTATTCGCTGCGCCAGGCGGTGCGCAAGCGGCTGGAGGTGGCCGATGTGCCCGTCGGCGTGCTGCTCTCCGGTGGGCTGGACTCCTCCCTGCTGGTCGCGCTGGCGATGGAGGAGGGCGCCCAGGACCTGCGCACCTTTACCGTCGGCTTCGAAGACCAGCCGGAGGAGAAGGGCTCTGAGTTCGAGTATTCCGACCCCGTCGCCGAGCGCTACGCGACCGACCATCAGGCCACGCTGATCCCCAACGACCAGGTGCTGGCCCGGTTGCCGGAGGCGGTGGGTGCCATGGCCGAGCCGATGTTCGGCCAGGATGCGGTCGCGTTCTACCTGCTGTCCGAGCAGGTCTCGCAGCATGTGAAGGTCGTGCAGTCGGGGCAGGGCGCCGACGAGGTGTTCGGTGGCTACTTCTGGTATCCGCAGATGGCGGAGGATCGCCATGGCGACTGGGTGGAACGCTTCCGGCGCCACTACTTCGACCGCGATCATCCGGAGATGGCCGAGATGCTGCGTCACCCGCCGGCGAACGACGTCACTGGTGACTGGCTGCGGGAGCAGTTCGCCGAACTGGAGACCGACCGCGCGGATTCCTTCATCGACGCCGTGCTGGCGCTGGACGTGACCACGCTGATCGTGGACGACCCGGTCAAGCGCGTGGACAACATGACCATGGCCTTCGGCCTGGAGGCGCGGGTGCCGTTCCTGGACCACGAGCTGGTCGAGACCGCCGCCGCGATGCCGCCGCATCTGAAGCTGGGCGATGGCGGCAAGGACGTGCTGCGCCGCATCGCTCGTGGCCGGCTACCGGACGCGGTGCTGGATCGGCCCAAGGGCTACTTCCCGGTGCCGGCGCTGAAGTACGTGCGCGGTGACTTCCTCGAGTTCATGCGCGACATCCTCACCTCGCGCGCCTCGCGCGAGCGGGGCCTCTATCAGCCGGCCTACATCGACAAGCTGCTGGATGCGCCCGACCAGTACTTCACCCGCATCCAGGGCTCCAAGCTCTGGCACGCGGCCCTGCTGGAGTACTGGTTGCAGACCCACGTGGACCGGTAATCGCCGTATGGAACGGGTGCGGATCCGGCGCGTCTACGACCCGGTCGACCCCGGGGATGGAGCGCGTGTGCTGGTCGACCGCCTGTGGCCGCGCGGAGTGAAAAAGTCGGCGCTCGCGCTGGATGCCTGGGAAAAGTCGCTCGCTCCGTCCACCGACCTGCGGCGCTGGTTCGGCCATGACGTGGAACGCTGGCGCGAATTCTGTCGCCGGTACCGGGCGGAACTGGGAGCGGCGCCCGAGGCCTGGGGCCGCTTGCTGGGGCATGCCCGTCGCGGCCGCCTGACGCTGCTGACGGCGACCCGGGACGTCGAGCACAGCCATGCGGCGGCCCTTGGCGCTCTCCTCGACGCCGAACGGGCCGAGGAGGAACCAACGGACGAGCGGGCCTCGCCGGTATGCTTCGCGCCCGACGAGTCCGGCCCGGAGCCGGATTGATCATGTTGCCTCAGGATTCCTTCAGGCGGGGCATCAGCATGGTGAGGTTGCAGGGCATGGTGCGGTCGTCGAGCTGGGCGCGGATGATGCGGTCCCAGGCCGTGCGGCAGGCGCCGGTGGAGCCGGGTAAAACGAAGATGTAGGTGCCGTTGGCGACGCCGGACAGGGCCCGCGACTGCAGGCTGGAGGTGCCGATCTCGTCGAAGGAGAGCATGCGGAACAGCTCGCCGAAGCCCTCGATGGTCTTGTCCAGCAACACCGAGGCGGCCTCGGGGGTGCCGTCGCGGCCGGTAATGCCGGTGCCGCCGGTCGTCAGCACCGCGTCGATAGCGGGATCGGCGATCCAGCGCGAGAGTTCGGCGCGGATGGCATAGATGTCGTCCTTCACGATCTTGCGCTCGGCCAGCCGGTGACCGGCGCTTTCAAGGCGTTCCACCAGGGCGTCGCCGGAACGGTCCTCCGCGAGTTCGCGGCTGTCGGAGACGGTGAGCACGGCGATGTTCAGCGGTGTCTTGACGGGCGTGGTTTCCGGCGCGGAATCGGTCATGGCAACGTCCTGTTGGTGTATCGTGGCGTCCATCTTAATGAGTTGCTGGAGTTCCGGGAATGTCGGAGCGGGTACAGAAGGTCCTGGCGGCGCGCGGGCTGGGTTCGCGGCGCGAGATCGAGGGCTGGATCGAGCGCGGCGAGGTGCAGGTGAACAACCGCACCGTGAAGCTGGGCGACCAGGTCGACGAGCACGACGTGATCCGCGTGCGCGGGCGCATCGTGCGGCGCCCGGAGCATCCGCATCGGTGGATCGTGTATCACAAGCCGGTGGGCGAGATCTGCAGCCGCTCGGACCCCGAGGGGCGGCGGCCGGTGTTTGCCAGCCTGCCGCGGTTGAAGGGGCAGCGCTGGGTGGCCGTGGGCCGGCTGGACCTGAATACCTCGGGCCTGCTGCTGTTCACCACTGATGGCGAACTGGCCAACCGGCTGATGCACCCGAGCATGGCCCTGGAGCGCGAGTACGCGGTGCGCGTGCTGGGCGAGGTGCCGCCGGCGACCCAGGACATGCTGCGCGAAGGCGTGGAACTGGAGGATGGCGCGGCCCGTTTCGACAGTCTGGAGGAGCAGGGTGGGGAAGGCGCCAATCACTGGTTTCATGTGGTGGTCAGCGAAGGCCGCAACCGGCTGGTGCGCCGCCTGTGGGATGCGGTCGGGGTCACGGTCAGCCGCCTGATCCGGGTGCGCTACGGGCCGGTGGTCCTCGGGCACGGGCTGAAGACCGGTGCGGTGCGGGATCTGGAGACCCGCGAGGTGGCCGGGTTGTACGAGGCGGCGGACCTGCCCGTGCCGGACTCCGTGCGCACGCGCGGTCGCGGCGGCCCGCGACGCGATCCGCGCGGCAAACCGCGGGATCAACGCCCCGGCAAGGCGGCGCCGGCGGGCAAGGCCCGCACCAGCCGGGCGGCGCGCGAGGACGGCTGGAGTTCGTCGCCGCCGAAGAAGCCGGGCAAGTCTTCGTCCCCCGCGGGGCGCGGCGGCTCCCGGGGCGCGAAGCCTGCGGGAGGTCGACCCGGCGGCCGCTCGGGCGGCGGTGGCAAACCGGGCGGTAGCCGTCAGCGGTAGCTCCTGTGCGGATCCCCGAGCTCCTGGATGTCCTGCGCGCGGAGTACGGCGACCTGCAGTGGTGGCCGGCGGAGACTGCGTTCGAGGTGATGGTCGGCGCGGTGCTGACGCAGAACACCAGCTGGACCAACGTCGAGAAGGCGCTGGCCAACTTGCGCGGTATCGACGCGCTGTCGCCGGAGGGCTTGATGGCCCTGAGCCGGGAAGAGTTGGCCGAACACATTCGTCCCAGTGGCTATTTCAACGTGAAGGCGGATCGCCTGCGCCACCTGCTGGCCTTCCTGGAGGCGTCCGGCGGGATCGAGGGTCTGGCGGCGCTGGACACCGACGCGCTGCGCGCGGCGCTGCTGGGGGTCAAGGGTGTCGGACCGGAGACCGCCGACGATATCGTGCTGTACGCCTTCGGGCGCCCGGTGTTCGTGGTGGATGCCTATACCCGCCGGTTGTTCGAACGTCTGGACCTGCCGCAGGCACGGGCTCCGTACGATGCGCTGCGCGAGCACGTCGAGGTGGCTCTGGGGCCGGATGTGGCGGCGCTGAACGACCTGCATGCGCTGATCGTGGAACATGGCAAGGAGCGCTGCCGGCCGCGGCCGCGCTGTGATGCCTGTCCGGTGCGGCGGCACTGCACCCACGCCGAGGCCTGAAACCCACCGCCCGGCCGGTTGACGCCCGCGGCGGGGCGCCGGAACCTGAGAGGCATGTCCGACTGACCAGGGAGGTCCTATGCGTTACCTGTACACCCTGTTGATTATCGTGTTCGTCGCGGTGGTTGCGATCTTTGCGATCCAGAACCTGCGTCTCGTAACGCTCAACTTCCTCACCCTGTACGTAACCCTGCCACTGGCGCTGCTGATTGTCGGGATCTACCTGCTGGGGCTGATCTCCGGAGGCGCCCTGTTCGCATTGCTGAAGCGCTGGATACGCGGCGCCAGTCGTTGACCCGGCCGGGGTCGGCCGGAGTGGCATCCCTCGATGGCTGACCTGATTCGCCGCCATCCGCTGGCGGTGATCGTGGTGGCGCAGCTGTTCGGGACGTCGCTGTGGTTTTCGGTCAACGGGGTCGGGCTGTCGCTGCAGCAGGCACTGGGGTGGTCGCCCGCCGAGATCGGCTGGCTGACGATGGCCACCCAGCTCGGTTTCATCACCGGGACGCTGGCGGTCGCCGCCACGGGGCTGGCGGATCGCTTTCGTGCTAGTCGTGTGTTCGCCATTTCGGCGCTTTTCGGGGCCGGGCTCAACGCCATCTTCATCCTGCTCGCCGGCGTCTGGGAGCTGGCCCTGCTGACGCGCTTTCTGGTCGGGCTGGCACTGGCCGGGGTCTATCCGCTGGGCATGAAGCTGGTAATCGGCTGGACCCCGCAGTACAAGGGCTGGGCGCTGTCCTGGCTGCTCGGAATGCTGACCCTGGGGACCGCGCTCCCGCATCTGCTGCGTGGCGCCACGCTCGATTTCCCGTGGGCGGTGCCCGTGCTTCTGGCCTCGGGCCTGGCCCTGCTGGCCGCGCTGATGATCCTGCGTCTGGGGGATGGCCCGCATCTGCCGCCACCGGGGCGCACGCCGGGGCTCGGGAAGGGCTTCCATGCCCTGGCACGGCGGGATTTTCGCGCCGTGGCCGGGGGCTACTTCGGGCACTGCTGGGAACTGTATGCGTTCTGGACGCTGGTGCCTCTGCTGGTAGCCCGTGAGCTTGCACGGATGGAGGCCGATGCGGCCCTGATTCCGTGGCTGGCCTTTGGCGTGATCGCGCTGGGTCTGGCGGGCTGTGTCTGGGGTGGGCGCCTGAGTAGGGGTCTGGGAAGCCTGCGTGTGGCGCGGGTGGCACTGGCAACCTCGGGCCTGGCCTGTCTGCTGTACCCGCTGCTTGCGGGGCAGTCGCCCTGGTTGCTGTTCGGCCTCCTGGCGCTGTGGGGGCTCACGGTGATCGCGGACTCGCCCCAGTTCTCCGCGCTGGCCGCGGACAGCGCGCCGGAGGATGCCGTGGGTTCCGCGTTGAGCGTGATGAATGCGATCGGCTTTGCGCTGACCCTGCCGGGCATCTGGCTGACCGGCTGGTTATGGGCGGATGGCGGGGTTTGGGTCCTGTGGCTGTTGCTGCCCGGCCCGTTGCTGGGGCTTTGGGCGCTGGCGCGCCTGTCGGCGCCGCATCGCGCCCGGGAAGCCGTGGATTGACACGAGTGCCGGGCTGCGGCGGCCGCGCAGCCATGCGGGGCGCTCAGTTGCTGTGGGGTGCCGGGTCGGGTGCCGTCAGCAGGGTCTGTGCGCGCTGGAGCAGCTCGGCGGCGGCATCGGGCTGTTCGCGCAGGGCGCGGCTCCAGTGCGGGAACAGGTTCTGTTCCTCGCGGCCTTCGTGCTTGGCCAGCGCGCCGGAGATCAGGGCGAAGAACGGGGCCACGGCCCAGGCCTCGTCCGCGCCTTCGCTGAATTCGTGTTCCAGCATCGCGGTCTGTTCCAGGATCTCGTCGTGCTCGCGCAGCATGATCGAGGTGGGATCCTGGCCGTTCGGGCTGCGGGGCAGGTCCAGCAGGGGGACGATCAGGTCGTTTTCCACCTTCACGTGGCGCCGCAGGCCGTCGACATAGGCGTGGAAATCCGGCGCTGCGCCTTCGAGGTCGCCGGCGTTGACCTTGTGCAGGGCGCTGGCGAACAGGCGGTCGATGCGCAGGTGATCGCGTTCCAGTAGGTCGACCAGGTCCACCGGGGCGACGTCCTCGCGGCGTTGTACCGCGAGCTTCCACGAGGGCGGGCCGTCTTCGAGCACCCGCCAGTGGATGGCCTGACGCAGCTGCAGGCTGACCGCGTCCATCAGCATCTTCGGTTCCTGATCAAGCCAGACCTCGAAGACCTGACCGCTGCGCAGTTCGCGCAGGGTGTAGTACGCGCGGGTGTGGGCATGTTCGGCCAGGCCGCGGAGGTCGAGTACGAAATCAGCCACGGTCTGCGCCCGTGATGCCCCGGCGTGCGGCCATGGCGGCACCGATGGCGCGGCGGTCTTCCGGGCTTAGCAGGTGCTCGGCAAAGGGGAGTACGGCGCGCTCTTCCAGATCGAGGTGGATGCGGTATTGGCGTATCCAGGCGTCGGCCCCGTCGAGGTCCGCCGGCTGGCCCGCGGCGATGCGTTGCAGGGCCGGCTCCAGTCGATCCCAGCCGGCCTCGATCTCGTCATGTTCGGCAGTCAGGCGGTCCAGCCATTCGCACAGTTGTGGATGACTCTCGGGGTGGCCACAGTGCTGGCGCAGCACGGGGAACAGGTCCTGGTCCTCGTCCGCGTGGTGGTTGGGCGCTGCCTCGTGAAAGTAGTTCAGGACCCGTTGCGCGGCGCCTCGGGCCTCTTCGTCGGCGCCTTTGTCGGCCAAATGGGCGGGCAGGCGCTCGAGGATGTCCAGAGAGTTGAGGATTCGGCGATGGCACGCCCGCAGCAACTCGATGGGCTGCTGGAATCCGGGAACACTTTCGTGGAGTTGCGCGTGCATGGGGTATCGGACCTTCGCAGAGTGGTCAACAAGCAGGCGACTTTCGCCGAAGCGCTCGCGCCCCGTCTTGATCTCGATCAATGTAAATTGAATATAGCTTAAAGTATGCTGTGCGAAACCTGGCCTGGAGCTTTTGATGCACCCTCGGAACCGGATGTTCATCCTCGCGGCCCTCGCCTATGCCCTGCTGGGCGGGCTGCTCGGCATCCTCTGGCTGGCCCATCCCGGCCTGATCCCCGGCAATGTGCCGCGCATCCATGGCCACCTGATGCTGCTGGGGTTCGTGACCATGATGATCTATGGCGTGGGTCTGCATGTGTTGCCGCGCTTTTCCGGACGTTCGCTGTTCTCCGAGCGCCTGGGCCATGTGCAGTTCCTGCTGGCCAATCTCGGGCTCCTGGTGATGATCGCGGGCTGGCTGGTCTTTCATAACCCGACCGTCGCGGTCGGCGGGGCGATGGCCTGGGGGGCGATGATCCTGTTCGCACTGAACATTGCACTCACCGTGCGTCACTACGGTCCGAAGGGGGCGTAATGAGTCATACGGAATACAACGGCTGCGAGTTGCCGGACGACCTGTTCTATGACCTGGACTATGTCTGGGTCCGTCCGGAGGACGACGGCACCTTTACCCTCGGGATTACCGATCCCGCCCAGACCATGGCGGGGCGGGTGCAGTACTTCCGCTTTCGCAAGCCGGGTTCGCACCGCGCCGCGGGCAAGCCGGTGGCGCGGCTGGAGTCCGGCAAGTGGGCGGGGGGCATCCCTACGCCGTTCGACGGCACCATTGAGCGCATCAATCCGGCCGTGGAGGCCGATCCGGGGCTGGTGAACGTGGCCCCCTATACCGATGCCTGGGTCGTGGTGATGCGCCCGGACGATCCGGAAGCGGCGCTGGAGCGGCTACATACCGGGGCCGAGGCGATTGCCGGTCTGAAACAATGGGTCGATCGCTACGACATCCACTGCATGCGCTGCGCGGACTAAGGGCGGGATCATGAAGGTAGAGCTGCTGGTATCCGAGTGGTGTGCCTCCTGCCACGATGCCGAGCGCATCTGGCGCGAGGTGGCGGAAAACAAACAGATCGACTTCGCGGTGGTCGATATGGGCCAGCCCGAAGGGCGCGAACTGGCGACCCGGCTGCGCATCCGGTCGATCCCGGCCGTGGTGGTGGATGGCGAGCTCAAGCACATTGGGCTGCTGGATCGCACCGCCGCGACCGCACTGGTGGCGGAGGCCCCGGAACGCACACAGAAGGCCGCGCGCCATGTCGGGCTGGGGTTGTCGGCCTCCAGCCGGGCCTCGGTGCTGGGCGCGATGATCTGGCTGCTGATCGCGGGTGCCGCGTTGCCACTGGGCGGGTTCTTCCTCGAGGGTGCGGCGCGTCCGGCCGCGCTGCACGGCTTTACCCTGGGTTTTCTTCTGTTGCTGATCATGGGGCTTGGCGAGCACATGCTGCCGCGCTTTACCGGCCACCCGATCGCCAGTGGCTGGCTGTGGGCCTGGACGCCGCAGGTCCTGGTGCATCTGGCCGTGCTGGGCATGGGGCTCGGCTGGATCCTGGGCGTTGCGATGTTAACGGCGGTGGGTGCGGTGGCGGCGCTGGTCGGGCTGGTCCTGTTCACCCTTCGGGTGGTCCCACTGCTGGTACGTCCGTCGTTGTGACCCGGGCGCGCGCTAAACTTGCGGTTCACGCAGCCAACGGAGTCCTCCTGTGAGTCTTTTCGAGAAGCGTATCCGCGAGCTGGAACAAAGCCTGCCGCATCTGGAACCAGGGGAGGTGGCGCGCTGGCTCGAGGAAGAGAAACCGTTTCTGCTGGTGGATGTGCGCCAGCCCGAGGAGGCGGCCGAGGGGACGATCGAGGGCGCGATCAACATCCCGCGGCCCAAGCTAGAGGCCGGTATCGAGTCTCATATGGCGGATGCGGACCAGCCCGTCGTGGTGTTCTGTGGCGGTCGCGGCCGGTCCCAGCTCGTGGCCGACAGCCTGCGCACGATGGGTATCAATGCGCATGTGCTGCGCGGGGGCTACGCGGCGTGGCGGGAGACCTGGCCTCGGTGAGGGCGCAAGGCAAAGGCTAGGGAGACGCTGATTAATTCGCACGTCCGCGTTGGTGCCCCATTTTTTCCGAGACAAGGCGCGGTGCGCAGCGCCGTAGTCACTCTACGGTCAAACGCCGCAACGCAGGATCGGGGAAAATGGGGCGCCAACCCCTTGAGGGCTCGGCCGCCCGTTGTTGACGAAAATGGGCCCGCTGACCGCGTTGCGGCTTGCTTATGTAGCTCGGCTACACTTCGCTCACCGCGCCTTGTCAGCGAGCAAAATCGATCGAGCGCGGACGTGCGAATTAATCAGCGTCTCCCTGTGTGCGGCTCCCGCTTACGAGCACTGTGATGGACGCTATGGCTTTTTTGCCGGGTCTTGGCTAGTCTCCCGAGTAAGTTTCCCGGTTTCCGGAAATTCCCTGAATATTATTTGCCTGGCGCGTCTCCCCGGAGGCGCGTTCTGCATTCTGGAGTAAGAAAGTGAACAAGCCGAAGATCATTGTCTCCACCACGGACATGGAGCGCCTGGACAAGCTGCTGGAGTCCCTTCCGGATGGAAGTTTCCCCGGCAAGGCCGATCTCGAGTCCGAACTGGATCGCGCGGATGTCGTGGATTCGCACGAGGTTCCGGGTTCGGTGGTGACGATGAACTCGAAGGTCCGGTTCCGGGTGATCGAGTCCGGCGACGAGTTCTCGATGACACTGGTGTACCCGCGCGATGTGGACGAGAGTGGCGGCACGCTGTCGATCCTGGCGCCGGTGGGCAGTGCGCTGCTGGGCCTGTCCGAGGGCGACGAGATCGAGTGGCCGCGCCCGGGCGGGGGGCAGATGCACGTGCGCATCGAGGAGGTCGAGTACCAGCCGGAGCGCGCGGGCGAATACCACCGCTGACGCGGGGTCCCCCTCAGCCCCAGTAACCCTGGCGATACCACTGGCCGCTGCGCAGGCAGCGGTACAGCCAGAGCCGGCGGCCCTGACGGTCGCGGCTGCAAGCATAGTCGCGGCGCGCGTCCTGGCCGTGATCCCACCAGCCGTCTTCCAGTCGTCCCAGCCATTGGGGCTGGTCGGGGGGCGCGGCGGGCTCGGGGCCCTGTAGCCAGAGGGCAGTTCCGCAGGCCCGTTGGCCCGGGGTTGGAGCGGTGGGGGCCGGAGTGGTGGCGAGATCGTGTCGCGGCCGCTGGGCATCCTCCGGTCTCGGTGTGCGGCGGTTGATCAGACGGGCGACGGCCTGCTCGCCCAGCCGGGCGCGCAGGCGAGCCAGCACGGCGGGTAGCTGATCGGCCGGTGGTCTGCTCGCCGGGTCTGCGGCGAGCAGACTGTCGCCCCGGGCCGATGGGTCCAGCAAGCGGGGTGCCTGCAGGCGCAGGCCGATCACCGCCGCCGGCAGGGTCTCGCGATCCAGTCGGGTCTGCCACAGGGGCAGCCACTCGTCGGTGCGAATGCCCGGCTGCCCGCGCTCCAGTGAGATGCGGGTACACGCCTCGCGGTGGGCCAGTTCCAGTGTCATCCCCTGCAGGCTGCGGTTCAGGCCGCGCAACTGCGCCTCGGCCTGGCGCAGCAGCCGCTTGAGCGGGAAGGCCAGGGTCGCCGTGGCGTGGATCTCGTGCTCCAGGCGCAGGGACAGATCCAGCACCGGGGGTGGCGCAAAGCGGGGCAGGGTCTCCGCGCGCCGCGCCAGCAGTCGGTCCAGCAGGTCCAGCAACTCCGGTCCGTGGCGTCGGGCCAGTTCGGGGCGCGACAGGCGCAGCAGATCGCCCAACTGGCGCAGGCCCACGGCGCGCAGGCCCTCGCGGGTCGCGGCGGCCAGTGGCAGGGCCTCCAGCGGAACCGGGGACAGGATGCGGCGCAGGGCCTCGGGGTCTTCTGCGATCGCGGGGTTGCGCAGGCGGGCCAGCAGGCGCGCGGCGGCGGGGCTGCGGGCCAGGCCAATACGGGGATGGAAGCCCAGTTCGGTCAGGGTGTCCCGCGCCTGGTCGCGCAGGGTCTCGAGGCCGCCGAACAGGCGGCGGCTGCGCCCGACCTCCACCAGGATGCGCTGTGCCTCCGGCTCCGGGTGCACGTGATCGGAGAACCGCAGCAGTACGCCGGCCAGCATCTCCAGTTGGGCCTGCAGGGTGTCCGGGGCATGCTCGACCAGTTCCGGGGTATCCAGCACCGCCAGGGCATCCCCCAGCGCCATGCCGGGGCGGGCACCCGCCTGGCGGGCGGCGCGGTTGGCGGCGTGCACCCGGGGGGCAGGGTCGGATTCCACCACCAGCAGGGGGCGCTGAAGCCGCCCGGGGTCCGGCTCCGTCCGGGCCAGCGCGTCCAGCGCAAGGTGCGGCAGGTCGATTGCCATCCAGTGTTCCTGCCGCGGCCGGGCGTCGCGGGTGGCGGTATGCGTCTTCGGTGGTCGGAGTGCGGTGGCGGGCAGGGCTGCGGCCGGAAGCAGGCTCAGTTGTTGTCGGACCGGCTCCGGGTGTGTGGCCGCACGCGAGGGACGGGCAGGCTGGCCCATCTCAGGCCTCCGGTGGTTCGGGAACCTGCAGGGGGTGGCCGGAGCGGGCCCAGTGGCTGGCCCCCTTCAGGCAGTGCAGTTCCAGGCCGGAGGCCGCGGGCTGCCAGCGCAGGCGCTGGTGGGCCGGCGAAGGCTGTGCCGCGGCGTTTGGTGGCCGGTACAGGATCGCGCAGGCCCGGCTCTCGCTGGCAGCCAGACGCAACCGGCGCAGCAGGGCCGTCTCCACGGGGCCGCGCAGCCAGGCGAGCAGGACGCCGAACGCCGGGTCGCGCAGGCACTGCTCGCCGGCCCACAGGGTGTCGCGATCATGCTCGGTATGGATCAACAGGACTCGCTCCGGCGGGATGCCGAGGGTCTGCCAGCCGGGTAGCCAGGGCGTGGCCGGCGGTGCGATCAGCGCGATCCAGTAGCCGTCGCGGCCGCAGGCGGCGAGCATGGGGACCAGCAGCCGGGTCTCGCCACAGCCGAACGGGGCCCCCAGCAGTTCGATCAGCTGGCCGCGCGGCCAGCCGCCGCCCAGGGCCCGGTCCAGTTCCGTATGGCCACTGGGCCAGACCGGGGCATCCGTGGCCGGGGCAGCACTGCGCCCGCGCCAGAGCGCCGGGTGGTCGAGCAGGGTATCCAGCGCGCTCATGGCTTAGGGAAACACTGATTCATGTACACGCTCGCGCTCGAGTCGCTTTTGCGTGCGAACAAGGCGCGGTGACTGCCGTGCAGTCATTCTGCACAAGGGAGCCGCAACGCCGTTCCCGCGCCCGTTTTCATCAACAATGGGCGGCCGAGCCCCTGCCTTCAATCGTTTGTGGGGTTGGCGCCCCAGGTTCGCCGATCCTGCGTTGCGCCCCGAATCCATCAAAAACGGGCAGGTAGAACCACTACCTGTTGCACGACGCGCCTTGTCTCGGAAAACCTGGGGTGCCAACGCGAGTGTGTACATGAGTCAGTGTTTCCCTAGGCCTGCGGGTCGAGATCGCGCAGCACGCCCACGCCGATCCCCTCGATGGCCAGTTCCTGGCGCTCGAGGTCGATCTCGATGGGGGCGAAGTCGGGGTTCTCCGGGAGCAGGCGCACCTTCGGGCCGTCCTGCGCGAAGCGCTTGACGGTGACCTCGTCCTCGATGCGGGCGACCACGATCTGGCCGGGCCGGGCCTCCGGGGTCTGGCGCACGGCCAGCAGGTCGCCGTCGAGGATGCCGGCGTCGCGCATGCTCTCGCCGTGTACGCGCAGGAGATAGTCCGGGCGGCCGCGGAACAGGGCGTCGTCGACCCGATAGTGGCGCTCGATATGCTCGGTGGCAAGGATCGGCGAGCCGGCGGCGACGCGCCCGACCAGAGGGAGTTCGGCCGGTGCGCCACGGGCGGCGCCCGGCAGGCGTATGCCGCGGGAGGTGCCGCCCAGCAGTTCGATCGTGCCTTTCTTCTCCAGGGCCTTCAGATGGCACTCGGCCGCGTAGGGCGAGCGGAAGCCGAAGGCCCGGGCGATCTCGCTGCGGGTCGGTGCCGTGCCCTGGGTGGCGATGGTCTCGGCGATGTAGTCGAAGATGGCTTGCTGGCGTGCAGTGAGCGACACGGGGCACCCTCCGGTTGCTGTCTATATATACAGTACAGGGGTCGCTGGCGCGAGGACAAGAGCGGCGCATCCATCCGGAGTGCGTGTTTGCTCCTGACGGCCGGTTTGTTCCACCACGAAGCGCACGAAGAAGGTCAAGGGCGGTTGCGCCACAGAGGATTACGGAGAAAACCCAGGGAGGTGTTGCGGCCCGGGCGTAGGATGCTGTTGAGCGAAGCGAAACGCATCGATCCGGGAACCTCGCCACCCTTGGGATGGCTACACGATGCGCTTCGCTTCGCTCATCACATCCTGCCGGCCCTTGCCTTTCTTCGTGCCTTCGTGGTCAATCCGCCCTGGGTCTTGATGTGGTATTCAGGTGGGGGTGTAGTCCAGTGGCAGGGCGGTGCGGTCGACCACGCGGCGCAGCACGAAGCTGGAATGGACGCTGTCCACGCCCTCCAGTCGGGTGATGCGGCGCAGCAGGAATTCCTGGTAGGCATCCATGTCGGGGACGACCACCTGCAGCATGTAGTCCGCCGACTGGCCGGTGATCAGGTAGCAGTGCTGGACCTCGGCGTAGCTCGCCACGGTCTCCTCGAAGTGGGCGAAGCGCTCCGGGGTGTGGCGGTCCATGCCGATATGGATCAGGGCGGTCAGCTCCAGCCCCAGGCTGCGCCGATCCAGCAGGGCTACGCGGCTCAACAGGACGCCGGCCTGTTCCAGCGCACGTACCCGACGCAGACAGGGGGAGGGGCTGAGCCCCACGCGATCGGCCAGGGCCTGATTGGACAGGCTCGCATCCTCCTGCAGGATCTCGAGGATGCGGCGGTCATAGCGGTCGAGTCGGTGTGGTTCGGATTCCATGGTTGAATATTGCTCTACAGTGGCTTTATTGCGCAAGGATAGTGCGCAACTATTGCGTTCTTAGGGAAAAACGCAAGGTTATGCCGGGGACAATGCGTTAGGATAATGCACAGATAGAAATCCGGAGCGTGGCACCCGACCACACGGCGAGGCCGCGCCCCTTACAGGAGATGAACACGATGGCCTTCGATCACACCAAGTACGCCCCGTTCCCGCCGATCGACAAGTCCGATCGGCGCTGGCCGGCGCAGCGCACCACGGCCGCCCCTCGTTTCTGCGCGGTGGACCTGCGCGACGGCAACCAGGCGCTGGTGCACCCGATGAGCGTGGAGCAGAAGATGCGCTTCTTCGAGGTGCTGGTGGAAATCGGTCTGACCGAGATCGAGATCGGCTTCCCGTCCGCCTCGCAGATCGACTACGACTTTACCCGCCGCCTGATCGATGAAGACCGGATCCCCGAGGGCGTGTACATCCAGGTGCTGACCCAGGCGCGCGAGGACCTGATCCAGAAGACCTTCGCGGCGCTGGAGGGCGCCCCGCGCGCGGTGGTGCACGTGTACAACTCCACCAACCCGGCGCAGCGCGAGCAGGTCTTCCGCATGGATCGCGACGGCGTGCGCGGCATTGCCGAAAACGGTGCGCGCTGGGTGCGTGACCATGCGGCGAAGTACCCGCAGACCGACTGGATCTTCCAGTACTCGCCGGAGAGCTTCTCCACCACCGAACTGGACTTCGCGGTCGAGGTGGTCGATGCGGTGAATGCGATCTGGCGCCCGGACCAGGGCCAGAAGGTCGTGATCAACCTGCCGGCCACGGTCGAGTCCGCCACGCCGAACGTCTTTGCCGACCAGGTCGAGTGGTTCTGCGACCACGTGCAGTACCGCGAGCATTTCTGCGTGTCGCTGCATACGCACAACGACCGGGGCACCGGCGTGGCCGCGGCCGAGCTGGGGCTGCTGGCCGGGGCCGACCGCCTGGAAGGCACGCTGTTCGGCAATGGCGAGCGCACCGGCAACATGGATCTGGTCACCGTCGGCATGAACCTGTACTCGCAGGGCATTGACCCGACCATTGACCTGTCCGACATGGAGCGGCTGATGGACGTGTACAAGGAGTGCACCGACATGCCCATCAACCCGCGCCACCCGTGGGCGGGCGAGCTGGTCTACACCGCCTTCTCCGGCAGCCACCAGGACGCGATCCGCAAGGGCCTGGCGCATTACAAGGAGAAGGGCGGCCACTGGAACGTGCCCTACCTGCCGATCGACCCGAGCGATCTGGGCCGGCGTTACGAGGAAGTCGTGCGCATCAACAGCCAGTCCGGCAAGGGTGGGGTCACGCATGTGCTGGAGCGCGACTACGGCATCGAATTGCCGCGCTGGCTGGCGATCGAGTTCGCCCGCATCGTGCAGAAGGATGCCGAGACCTCGCAGATCGAGGTCTCCTCGAAGCGCATCCACGAGCTGTTCGAAAAGCATTACCTGACGCCGGTTACCGGCTGGGATCTGGTGCGTTACGAGATCGAGAAGGACGGTCCTGTGGTGCGGCTGGATGCGACCATGGGCCCGCCCGGGCGTGAATCCCGCCTGCGGGGCGAGGGCCACGGCGCGGTCGCGGCGCTGACCTCCGCCATGGAGGCCGAGCGTGGCGTGCAGGTGAAGGTCACCCACTTCGACGAGCACGCGATGGAGTCCGGCACCGAGGCGCGTGCCATGGCCGCCGTGGACGTGCAGGTCGATGGCGAACGCTCCGTGGGCGTCGCCCTGGGCGAGGACACCACGGCCGCGACGCTGCAGGCCGTCCTGAACGCCACCGGCCGCCGTCTGGGCGAACGCGCTACCGAGCCGGCCGCCGTTAACGCCTGATTCCGGCGGGGCCCCGCCCCTGCCAGTCTGCGGTCTACCGTAGGGTGCGTAGAGCAAAGCGAAACGCACCGTCACCCAGGCGTTTGGGTCGCGATGCGATTCGCTGCGCTCATCGGCATCCTGCCTACGGATAGGTTGGATGCCCGAGGCGTCAGAATCGACGAACGGTCAGCCCCATCGATGAAGCCGCATCCGCGAGGACGTTGTCTGCGGTGGCAATCACCGGAATCTCATGGTGGCGCGCGGTTGCGATGTGCAGCGCGTCCAGCGTCCGCAATGGATGTTCGGGATAGCGGGTGATCAGGTTGGTCGCTTCGTCGAACAGTGAGTCGTCGAAGGGATAGAGTTGTAACGAGGCGCTGGAGATGTCGTCCTGGAAGGTGGCGAAGATGATCGTTTCCAGTTCCTGCGGCAGCTCCCCTATGCGTCGGCGTCGTGCGAGCAGGGACCGCAGTTCGGTCGCTACCAGGCGGCTGATGATCGCGACGTCGACGCGCTGCAGATAGTCGACGAAGGCCTCGGATCCCGGTTCGTTCAAATACCACTTGGCCAGGGCACTGGTGTCGAGGTAGCTCCGTTCATCCGCGCTCGTCACGTTCTTCCCTCAGGAGGGTTTCCGAGGGAACCAGTGGTCCGGTGCGCTGGCGAAGTTCGTGGTGGTCGGGGCGCTGGCGCCCGCGACGAACGGGCAGGACCCGTGCAATGGGCTTTCCGTGACGGGTGATGGTGATTTCCCCGGACGCCTGGACGATTTCGTCCAGATGCCCAATGGAGGCTCGCATTTCGCGGACGTTGAGCTCTTTCATGGCGCCACCCTAAGTGTGCTTCATTTTTCGATATTGAAGCACACCGCCGTGTGTTCGGCAATGACGGGGCCGAGTGAGTAGTAAAGGGGGTTAACGTACGCGTTTCTCCAGCATGGTTTGCATGCGGGTCAGGCGTTCCTGGAGCTTGAGGGTTTCCTGCTGTATCTCGTGGATCTCCGCGTGCAGGGCCTGGTTCTCTTCGTGCACGCTGTCGTGGATCATCTGCTGCTCGATCTCCATCGAGCGGTCGTGCATGCGCTGCATGGCGTCCACGATGATGGCGATGAACAGGTTCAGCACGGTGAAGGTGGCGATCAGGATGAAGGGCACGAAGAACGCCCAGGCCCAGGGGTAGATTTCCATCACCGGGCGGGCGATGTCCTCGGACCAGCCCTCCAGCGTCATCACCTGGAACAGGCTGTACATGGTGGCGCCGAGCGTGCCGAACTTCTGCGGGAAGGATTCACCAAACAGGCCGGTAGCGATGATCGCGAACACGTAGAAGATCAGCACCAGCAATCCCATGATGGAGATGATGCCGGGGATCGCCCGCAGCAGCGCCTCCACGATGAAGCGCAGCTTCGGCACCATGGAGACCAGGCGCAACAGACGCAGCACGCGCAGCACCGAAAATGGCCCCGAGGCCGGGATCAGTGCGATCCCCACCACGAAGAAATCGAACACGTTCCACGGGTTGCGCCAGAACCGCAGGCGGTAGACGAACAGCTTGGCCAGCACTTCGGCGGTGAAGATCGACAGGATGATGGCGTCCGCACTCAGGATCACCGGGCCGATCCAGCCCATTACGGTGTCCGAGGTCTCGAGCCCCAGGGTGAGGGCGTTCAGCAGGATCAGGCCAATGATGAAGCGCTGGGTCAGCCGGGCCTCGATAAAGTGTTCCAGGCGTGCGCGCAGCGTGGGGGTTTCGCTCATGGTGTCGAAGATCGTTGGAGTCCTTGGGGACGCGCAAGAGTAGGGTAAAGCCGGGGTTCCGGCAATCGCGCGAGCGCAAGCACGCGCCACGTCAGGAGTGCCTGGCAGACGGCACCAATGGACAGATTCCCGGGAACGGAAGGAGAGCAGGGATGTGGGATGAACGTTACGCCGAGGACGACTACGTCTACGGCACTGAACCGAATGATTTTCTGCGCGCGGCAGTGGCCAACGTGCCGCGCGGGCGGGCCCTGTGCCTGGCCGAGGGGGAGGGCCGCAACGCGGTGTTCCTGGCGCAGCAGGGTTTCGACGTGCTGGCGGTGGACAGCTCCGCGGTCGGCCTGCAGAAGGCCCAGCGTCTGGCCGAGGACCGCGGGGTGCAGATCGAGACCCTGGTGGCGGATCTGGCCGACTACGCGATCGAGCCGGACTCCTGGGATCTGATCGTATCGATTTTTTGCCATTTGCCACCGGACGTTCGGCGTCGCCTGCACGCCGAGGTGGTCGCGGGCCTGCGCCCGGGCGGGGTGTTCATCCTCGAGGCCTATACGCCGGCGCAACTCGAATGGGGCACGGGAGGTCCGCCCACTGCGGAATTGATGATGAAGCGGGAGGCGCTGACCGAAGAACTGGAAGGGCTGGAGTTCGAAGAGGCCGTGGAACGCGAACGCGACGTGATCGAGGGACGTTTCCACACCGGGCGCGGCGCGGTGGTGCAGGTCCTGGCGCACAAGCCGCGGAACGACTGGGGCTAGGGAAACACTGATTAATGTACGCGCTCGAGTCGCTTTTGCGTGCGAACAAGGCGCGGTGATTGCCGTGCAGTCATTCTGCACAAGGGAGCCGCAACGCCGTGCGCGCGCCCGTTCTTGGAGGTTGCCGGGCCGGTGTTCAGGCCGCTGCGGGCGGGACGGCCACCCCTGCTTCGCGCAACCAGGTTCCCAGGGTGATCAGCGGTAGCCCCACCAGCGCGGTCGGGTCGTCGCCGCTCATGCGCGCGAACAGGCTGATGCCCAGCCCCTCGGACTTGAAGCTGCCGGCACAATCCAGCGGCTGGTCCAGTGCGACGTAGCGCCGGATCTCCTCGGCGCTCAGCTCGCGGAAGGTCACGGTGAACGGGACCTGGCCTGTCCGCACCTTCCCGGTGGCCGTGTCGAGTAGGCACAGGCCGGTGTGGAACGTAACCGTTTCCCCGGACAGCGCCGCGAGTTGCGCCTCGGCGTGGACGCTGTCGCCGGGCTTGCCGAGGACCTGCCCGGCGTGGCTGGCGTTCTGGTCGGAGCCGATGACCAGATGGTCGGGATAGACATCGGCGACCGCCCGGGCCTTGGCCTCGGCCAGGCGTGCCACCATCGCCTCGGGCAATTCATGCGCCAGAGGGGTCTCGTCCACCGCCGGGCGCGCGGTCTCGAATGGCAGATGCAGCCGCTCCAGCAGTTCGGCGCGATAGCGCGAGGTGGAGGCGAGGACCAGTCTTCGTGCGGTATCAGCCATCGTCGCCGTCGATCTCGATCAGGGCGTCGTCCGGATTGGCGGCAGCCCCCTTGGTGATGTTCACTGCGGTGACCGTGCCGGATACGGGGGCGGCGATTTCCGATTCCATCTTCATCGCCTCCAGCACCAGCACTGGCTGCCCGGCTTCGACCTTGTCACCCTCGGCCACCAGCACGTCGATGATGGTGCCGGGCATGGAGGTAGTGACGTCGCCCGGCCGGGTCGCACGGCGCGACTTCTTGCCTCCGCTGGCCCCGTGGCTGCGTTCGGCGCCGCCGTTGCCGGCGGTCTCGATGCTGTCCAGGGTCTCGATCTGGACCTCTTCCGGCATCCCGTCGACCGTCACGTACATCGGGCGGGTGTCCTCCCGGTGATGGCCGGAGCCGTTGACCTGGATGTGATAGGTCTCGCCGTGGAAGGTGACGTTGAACTCCACCGGGGCCGGGCAGCCGGCCTGGGTGTTCTCCGGCAGGTTGAGCGGTTCCGGGCTGAGCGTGCCGTCGCGGCGCTGCTCCAGGAACTGCCGACCCACCTCGGGGAACAGGGCGAAGGTCAGGACATCCTCCGGGCCCCGGGCGAGGTCTCCGATCTCGTCAGTCAGGGTGGCCATCTCCGGTTTCAGCAGGTCGGCCGGGCGGCAATCGATGACATCGGCATTGCCGATGGCCTGTTGCCGCACGACGCTGTTGATTGGGCCGGGCGCCCGGCCGTAGTGCCCGGTCAGGTATTGCTTCACCTCGTTGGTGATGGTCTTGTAGCGCTCCCCGGCGAGGACGTTCATCACCGCCTGGGTGCCGACGATCTGCGAGGTGGGGGTGACCAGCGGCGGGTAGCCGAGGTCCTCGCGGACCCGGGGGATTTCTTCCAGCACCGCATCAAAGTGATCCAGCGCGTTCTGGTCACGCAGCTGGTTCGCCAGGTTGGAGATCATCCCGCCGGGCACCTGGTTGATCTGCACGCGGGTGTCGACGCCGGTGTACTCGCTCTCGAAGCGCTGGTACTTCTTGCGCACTTCGTGGAAGTACAGCCCGATCTTCTGCAGCGCGACCAGATCCAGACCGGTGTCGTGCTCGGTGCCGGCGAGGGCGGCGACCAGGCTCTCCGTTGGCGGGTGGCTGGTGCCCCCGGCGAATGCCGAGATCGCGGTCTCGATATGCCGGCAGCCGGCCTCGATGGCCTGCCAGTGGCACAGCTCGGACAGCCCCGATGTGGCGTGGGCATGCAGGTGGATCGGCACGTCCAGGGCATCCACCAGCTCGGTGACCAGTTCGCGGGTGGCGCTGGGGGTGAGCAGCCCGGCCATGTCCTTGATCGCGATGCTCTGTGCGCCCATCGTGACCAGCTCGCGGCCCAGGGCGACGAATTCGGCGGCCGAATGCACCGGGCCGGTGGTGTAGCAGAGCGTGCCCTGGGCATGGCCACCGGTGTCGCGCGTCGCTTCGATGGCGGTGCGCAGGTTTCGCGCGTCGTTCATCGCGTCGAAGATGCGGATGATGTCGATGCCACCGGCGACCGAGCGCTCGACAAAGGCGCGCACCACGTCGTCGGCGTAGTGGCGATAGCCGAGCAGGTTCTGTCCGCGCAGCAGCATCTGCAGGGGGGTGTTCGGCAGCGCGGCCTTCAGCTGGTGCAACCGCTCCCAGGGGTCCTCCTTGAGAAACCGCACGCAGGCATCGAAGGTGGCACCACCCCAGGCCTCCAGCGAGTGAAAGCCGATGGCGTCCATCTGCTCGCAGATTGGCAGCATGTCCTCGGTGCGCATGCGCGTGGCGATCAGGCTCTGGTGGCCGTCGCGCAGGGTGACGTCGGTGATGTGAACTCGATCCATGGTCAGTCCGGTGGCCGGGGTTATAACCCGTGGTGGGCGGCGAGGGCTGCGGCAACGGCCACCGCCAGTTGGCGGTCCGAGCGCTTGCCGGGGAAGTGCGTCAGCTCCGGGTGGGCCGCGACGAACCCGGTATCGAAGTGCCCGCTGCGGAAGGTCGGGTGGTCAACGATGGCCAGGTGGAACGGGATGGTGGTCTTGACCCCGAACACGCCCATGTCCCGCAGCGCACGATTGGCGCGGGCCAGCAGGTCGTCCCACTCCAGGGCCCAGCAGATCAGCTTGGCGCACATCGAGTCGTAATGCGGCGGGATGGTGTAGCCGGTGTAGATGGCCCCGTCGGTGCGAACGCCCGGGCCGCCCGGGGCGAAGTAGCGGGTGATGCGGCCGAAGCTCGGCAGGAAGTCGTTCTTCGGGTCTTCCGCGTTGATGCGGAACTCCATCGCATAGCCGCGGCGGGTGATCTGCGATTGTTCGTAGCGCAGCGGCTCGCCGGCGGCGATGCGCAGCTGTTCCTGCACGATGTCGACCCCGGTGATCATCTCGGTAACTGGATGTTCTACCTGAAGTCTTGTGTTCATCTCCATGAAATAGAATGAATCATCCGCGTCCATCAGGAACTCGACGGTGCCGGCGTTCTGGTAGCCGACGGCGAGCGCGGCGCGCACCGCCAACTCTCCCAGATACTGGCGCTGCGCCTCGTCCAGCTGTGGCGAGGGGGCGATCTCCACCAGCTTCTGGTGGCGGCGCTGCACCGAGCAGTCGCGTTCGAACAGGTGGATCGCATGGCCGTGGGCATCGCCGAGGATCTGCACCTCGATGTGTCGCGGATTGACCACGGCCTTCTCGAGGAAGATCTCGGTACTGCCGAAGGCACGGGTGGCCTCGGAGCGCACGCGCTCGAAGTTGTGCTCCAGAGCGGCGGCATCCTCGCACAGGCGAATGCCGCGTCCGCCGCCGCCGTTGGTGGCCTTGAGCATCACCGGGTAGCCGATGCGCTCGGCCACCTCCAGCGCCGCGGTGACGCCCTCCAGGTTGCCCTCCGAGCCGGGTGTGACCGGTACGCCGGCCTCGATCATCGCCCGGCGCGCGGCCACCTTGTCGCCCATGCGGCGGATCACCGACGCATCCGGGCCGACCCAGATCAGATTGCGGGCGGCGCAGGCCGCGGCAAAGTCGGGGTTTTCGGAGAGGAAGCCGTAGCCCGGGTGCACCGCGTCACAACCGGCGGCGCGCGCGACGCTGATCAGGCGATGGATGCTGAGATAGCCGCCCATGGAGTCCGGGCCGATGGCGTAGGCCTCGTCGGCCTTCTTCACGTGCAGGGCGTGGCGGTCGGCATCGGTATAGACCGCGACCGAGATGATCCCCAGTTCGCTGCATGCCCGGATCAGGCGCACGGCGATTTCGCCCCGGTTGGCAATGAGCAGCTTGCGAATCAAACGGAAGGCCCCGGGCAGGTCGATGACACCCCGAGTATCGACGTCGTTTGGGGCGGCTGCAAGTTTCTGTTTCGCTTTGACAGATCGCCCTCGCGCGCGTATATTCCGCGCCCTTGCAACCGAGCCGTTTATGAGTCGCATCCCCGTTTCTCTTGACCCGTGGCAACCGCGTGCGCGGCACCTGGAATTCGAGGGTGACCTGCGTGCGGAAGAGCTGCCGCGGTTGCGTGCCGATGCCCTGCCGGGACACCCGTTGCGGGTGCACGCGCAATTCCAGCTGGAACGCGGGGCGCTGGACGAGATACGGCTGAGCGGGACGATTGCCGGCGAGCTGTGGCAGACCTGCCAGCGCTGCCTGCAGCCGATGGCATGGGAATTCCGCCTCGAACCGGATGCCGTGCTGCTGCCACCGGAAGGCACTCCGGCCGGCATGAGCGAGGGCGATGACTTTGTCGCTCTCGAGGCGGATGGCCTGTTGCGCCCCGCGGCATGGGTCGAGGAAGAGATCCTGCTGGCGTGGCCACTGGTGCCGCGCCATGCGGACTGCGAACCCGCCGCTGGGGCCGAATTCGAGGAAGGCGAGGGCGCCGAGAATCCGTTCGCGGTGCTCGAACAACTCAAGAAGGGCGGCCCGGACCGGGGCGGCTCATGACGTGAGCGCCGGCCGGGGCATTGTCCGGGCCGAACCGTTATACTTGCGCCCGATTTGATACCGGGCTCACTCCCGTCGCCACGGGATTTTGATCAATCTGGAGATGCATCATGGCTGTTCAGCAACGCCGCAAGACTCGTTCCAAGCGCGATATGCGCCGCTCCCACGACAGTCTGACGGGCGCTACTCTGTCGACCGACCCGACCACCGGCGAGATCCATCGTCGTCACCACATGACTCCGGATGGTTTCTACCGCGGTCGTCAGGTGATCCAGCAGGCCGTCGAAGTCGACGAAGACGAAGATTAAGGTCCAGGGAATGACCGTCCCGGGGCCACGGTTGCGTTTGCGCCGTGGCCTTTCCGCGTTTGAATACGGCCGCTGTGCGGTCGTCCGTCGGGCCCGAGCATGACTGCCAGTTTTACCATCGCACTGGACGTGATGGGCGGCGACCACGGTGCGTCCGTCATCCTTCCGGCTGCGCGCCGTTCACTGAAGGTCGCAGACGATTTCCGCCTGCTGCTGGTCGGTGACCAGGAGACCATCGAGTCCGGGATATCCGGCTGGTCCGCGAGCGAACGCGAGCGGGTCGAGATGGTGCATGCCAGCCAGGTGGTCGGCATGGACGAGCTGCCGGCCGTGGCCCTGCGCACCAAGCGCGACTCCTCGATGCGGGTCGCCATTGACCAGGTGAAGAACGGGGCGGCCCAGGCCAGCGTCTCCGCCGGCAATACGGGTGGTCTGATGGCCACCGCGCGGTACGTCCTGAAGACCCTCCCCGGCATCGATCGCCCGGCCATCGCCACGGCCCTGCCGTCGATGAACGGGCATACCCACATGCTCGACCTGGGCGCCAATGTGGATGTCGAGGCCGCGCATCTGTATCAGTTCGCGGTGATGGGATCGGTGCTGGCGAATGCGGTGGACGGTCTGGAGGCCCCGCGGGTCGGCCTGCTGAACATCGGCTCCGAGGCGATCAAGGGCAATGACCGCGTGCGCGAGGCCGGCCGCATGCTGGAAGAATCCAGCCTCAACTACATCGGCTTCGTCGAGGGGAACGATGTCTACTGTGGCGATGTGGACGTGGTGGTCTGTGACGGCTTTGTCGGCAACGTCGCGCTGAAGATCAGCGAAGGCGTGGCCAAGATGATCTCCTCCAAAATGAAGGCGGAGTTCGATGCATCGGTGTTTTCTCGATTGTCCGGCCTGTTCGCCCTGCCGGTACTGCGCCGGATCCGTCATCGGTTCGACCACCGCCGCTACAACGGCGCTTCGCTGCTGGGCCTGCAGGGCGTGGTGATCAAGAGCCACGGCAGCGCCGACGAGCTGGCCTTCGAGCACGCGATCCGCATTGCCCGCATCGAGGCCGAGGCGAACATCTCGAGTCGGATCGACAAGCAGCTTGGCCAGCTCCTGGGCCAGGAGACAAGCGAGTGAAGCATGCACGCATCAGCGGGACCGGGAGCTACCTGCCCGAGCGCATCCTGACCAACGCCGAGCTGGAGGCGATGGTCGATACCTCGGATGCCTGGATCCGCGACCGCACCGGAATCCGCGAGCGGCATATCGTCGCCGAGAACGAGGTGACCTCGGATCTCGCGCTGAAGGCCGCCGAGCGCGCAATGGACGCCGCCGGCATCCGTGCCGCCGACCTCGACCTGATCCTGGTCGCAACCACCACCCCCGATCAGATCTTCCCCAGCACCGCGTGCATCCTGCAGGCCAAGCTGGGTGTGGGGGGCTGTCCGGCCTTCGATATCCAGGCGGTGTGCAGCGGGTTCGTGTATGCCCTGGCCACTGCCGACCGCTTCATGCAGAGCGATGAGATCCGGCATGTGCTGGTCGTGGGGGCGGAGACGCTCTCGCGCATTACCGACTACACCGACCGCGGCAACTGCATCCTGTGGGGCGACGGTGCGGGTGCCGTGATCCTGTCGCGTTCGCCGGACCCGGGCATCATCTCCACGCACCTGCATGCCGACGGCCACCACAAGAGCCTGCTGGAGGTGCCGGGGGGCGTGTCGCAGCCGGACAGCAACCCGGATCTCGACTTCATTCGCATGGAAGGCCGAGCCGTCTTCCGCGTGGCAGTGAATACCCTGGACCAGATCGTCGACGAGACCCTCGAGTACAACGGGATCGACAAATCCGAGCTGGACTGGCTGGTCCCGCACCAGGCGAACATCCGCATCATTCAGGCGACCGCGAAGAAGCTGAACATGTCCATGGACAACGTCGTGGTCACGGTGGATCGCCACGGCAACACCTCGGCCGCGTCCATCCCGCTGGCGCTGGATACCGCCGTGCGCGACGGTCGCATCAAGAAGGGTGACCTGATCCTGACCGAGGCCTTTGGCGGCGGGTTCACCTGGGGCTCCGCGCTCATCCGGATGTAACCGGGGTCCGCGGACGCGTCATCGCGAGGCGCGCAGCGCCGTGGCGATCGACCGGGAGGGTCCTCGGCATCCTGGGGAAACACAAGGAGCATTCGGCATGGGCCGCGAGATCGAACGCAAATTCCTGCTGGCCAGTGATGCCTGGCGCGAGCGCATCGTGCGTGCGCAGCGTATGCGCCAGGGCTACCTGTGCGGCAACGACCGCGCATCCATCCGCGTGCGAGTGGACGAGGGCGGTGCCAACCTCAACATCAAGAGCGCGACCCTCGGCGTGGAACGCGACGAATACCAGTACGACATCCCCGTGGACGAGGCCCACCGCCTGCTGGACACGCTGGCCGGCCCACAGGTCGAAAAGACCCGCCACTGGGTGGACGTCGAGGGCTGGGAATACGAGGTCGACGTGTTCGAGGGCGCCAATGCAGGCCTGATCGTCGCCGAGCTGGAGTTGCCGAGCAGCGACGCCGAATTCCCGCGTCCGGACTGGCTGGGCGAGGAGGTCTCGCACGATCCGCGCTACTACAACACCGAACTCGCCCGGAATCCCTATCGCGAGTGGCCGGATGCCTCCTAGCGAGATCTTCGCCGCGGACTGCCGCGCCTGCCCGCGCCTGGCGGGCTTTCTGGAGGACGTGCGGGCGAAGCACCCCGAGTATCACGCCGCGCCCGTGCCGTCCTTCGGCCCGCTGGATGCGCGGCTCCTGATCGTTGGCCTGGCACCCGGTATGCACGGGGCCAACGCCACCGGGCGCCCGTTCACCGGCGACTATGCCGGTGTGCTCCTGTATCAGACCCTGCACGAACACGGCTTCGCCAGTGCACCGGAGAGCGTGCGCGCGGACGACGATCTGGAGCTAATCGACTGCCGCATCACCAACGCGGTCAAATGCCTCCCGCCGCAGAACAAGCCGACGACCGAAGAGATCCGCACCTGCAACGGGTTCCTCGCCGCCGAGATGGCGGCGATGCAGCCGCGGGTAATTCTGGCGTTGGGCAAGATCGCCCACGACGCCATCCTGCGCGCGAAGGGCCTGCCGCTGTCCAGTCTGCGTTTCGCCCACGGCGCCGAACACGCGCTGGACGCACACACCCGTCTGATCGACTCCTACCACTGCTCACGCTACAACACCCAAACCCGCCGCCTGACCCCCGCCATGTTCAACGAACTCTTCGCCCGCATTCGCACGTACCTCGCGTAGATATTCGCGTCGGAGGTCAAATCTTCCAGTCATTGCGAGGCGCTTAAGGCGCCGTGGCAATCGGCGGTGCCGGCGAGGCGGTCAACTGCTTATGCGATCAGCACCCGAAGTGGCGGCAAAAGTGGGCGCGGATATCTGCAAAGGTTGGTTCTCCCAGTTTTGCGTACTGGTGGGTGATCAGTCGGCTGCTGAGAGTGAAGATCTTGTCGTACCGGACCCAACTCGTTTTGGGAAGAGAACCCTCTGTCAGCACCTCGGAGGTGATTTCGACCGCATGAGTGCGGGTCGGTGCCGACGTGACCGCGAGAGCAGCAAAATCTCCGAAGCGATCGACCTCGGAAAGGACCAAAACGGGGCGGCGTTTGCGGGTCGTCAGGTCCGAAAAGGGGAATGGGATTGCAACGATGGCCCCCGGCTCAGCGGTCATCCCAGACCTCGTCCTCGGGGGTGTCCCAAATCGGTCCCAGTGTCGTCTCCTGCGCCTTCTTGAGGTCTTCGATCGGGGTGTCACTCAAACCGTGCTTGGCCTCCAGATAACCAATGAAATCGAGCACCTCGCGCGAGAGGGGCTCCGGCAGGCGCTTGGCCTCCTGATAGATCTGTTCGGCGATGTCCATGGCTCGACCCTCTCGATACGTTGGCCTCCGGGGCGGGAGGCAAGAGAAAAACTGAGTATCAGGATAGCCCGAACATCGCCGGGCTCGCACGCGGGCTATGCCGGGCGGCGGGGAAGTTCCGGTATCCTAAACGGATCATGAGTACCTCCGAAACCGGATTCGATCACAAGCGCTTTGTGCAGACGCTGACGCAGTCGCCTGGCGTCTACCAGATGCTGGATGCGGCCGGGAACGTGCTGTACGTCGGCAAGGCGCGCAACCTGAAGAGCCGGGTGCCCAGCTATTTCCGTGGGAGCGACGACCGCGGGCCGCGCATCCGCTCGATGGTGCGGCAGATCGCGGATATCCGCGTTGCGGTGACGCATACCGAGGCCGAGGCGCTGCTGCTGGAGGCCAACCTGATCAAGCGTCACCGGCCGCGCTACAACGTGCTGCTGCGCGACGACAAGAGCTACCCCTACATCTACGTCTCGAACCAGGAGTACCCGCGCCTGGGGTTCCATCGCGGCGCGCGCAAGAAGGGCATGCGCTACTTCGGGCCGTACCCCTCGGCCGGCGCGGTGCGCGAAAGCCTGGCGCTGCTACAAAAGCTCTTCCAGGTGCGCCAGTGCGAGGACAGCGTGTTCGCGCATCGCTCGCGCCCCTGCCTGCAGTACCAGATCGGGCGCTGCACCGCGCCCTGTGTCGGCTACATCTCCCCGGAGGACTACGCGCGCGACGTCGAGGCATCGGTCAAGTTCCTCGAAGGCAAGAGCGAGGCGGTGATCGAGGAGCTGATGGAGCGCATGGAGGCGGCCTCGACGCGTCTGGATTTCGAGCATGCCGCGCGCCTGCGTGACCAGATCGCACGGCTGCGCCAGATCTCCGAGCAGCAGTTCGTCTCCGGCGGCGAGGGGGATGCCGACGTGTTTGCCCTGGCGCAGGAGGCGGGGACCTGCGCGGTGGAGATCTTCTTCGTGCGCAACGGGCAGAATCTGGGCAACAGCGAGCTGTTCCCGAACGTGCCGGAGGCGACCGAGACCGACGAGATCATGGCCGCGGTGCTGGCGCAGTACTACGCGGAACGCGAGCCGCCGGCGCGCATCCTGCTGTCGCACGAGCCGCAGGGTGCCAAGACACTGGAGGCTTACCTGGCCGAGCGGCGGGGCGGCAAGGTCGCGCTGGCCTGGTCGCTGCGCGGCGACCGCGCACGCTGGCTGGACATGGCGCGGCGCAATGCCGAACTGGCCCTGAAGACCCGGATTGCCAGCCAGGCGGGACAGACGGCGCGCCTGGATGCGCTGACCAGCGAGTTGGGCCTGGAGGAGACGCCCAAGCGCATGGAGTGCTTCGACATCTCGCACACCGGCGGCGAGGGCACGGTGGCCTCCTGCGTCGTGTTCGGGCCGGAAGGGCCGATCAAGTCGGATTATCGGCGCTTCAACATCGAGGGGATCGAACCGGGCGATGACTACGCGGCCATGCATCAGGCGCTCAGCCGGCGCTTTGCACGGCTCAAGAAGGGCGAGGGGCAGGAACCGGATATCCTGTTCATCGATGGCGGCAAGGGCCAGGTGACCCAGGCGCTGAACGTGCTGGCCGACCTCGGGCTGGACCACATCAAGGTCGTGGGCGTGGCCAAGGGCGAGGAGCGCAAGGCGGGCATGGAAACCCTGATATTGAGCGGGGTAGAGGCGCCCTCTATACTCCCCGCGCATTCGGGTGCGCTGCATTGGATCCAGCAGATCCGCGACGAGGCCCACCGCTTTGCGATCACCGGGCACCGCGCCCGCCGTGCCAAGGCGCGCAAGGAGTCCACCCTGGAGGCGATCCCGGGGTTGGGGCCGAAGCGTCGCAGCGCACTGCTGAAGCACTTTGGCGGCCTGCGCGGGGTCAGCCGGGCCGGGGTCGAGGAGCTGACCAAGGTGCCGGGGATTCACCGCCGGCTCGCGCAGGCGATTTACGACCAGTTTCACGAGAGTTGAGCCACTGCCATGTTTCCCCAATTGCCCACCTGGCTGACCTGGTCGCGGATCGTGATGATCCCGTTACTGGTGCTCGCGTTCTACGGCCTGTCCATGCCGCAGGGCGGAATCGTGGCGGCCATCATCTTCGCCCTGGCGGGCGTGACCGACTGGCTGGACGGCTATCTGGCCCGGCGCTGGGAGGTGACCAGTCGGTTCGGGGCATTCCTCGATCCAGTGGCGGACAAGCTGATTGTCGCCGCGGCCCTGGTGCTGGTGGTGGACCACAACCCCGAACTCGGCATTGCGCTGGCCGCGATCGTCATCATCGGGCGCGAGATCGCGATCTCCGCGCTGCGCGAGTGGATGGCCGAGGTCGGCGGCAGTGCCAAGGTGGCGGTGTCCTGGGTGGGCAAGGTGAAGACCACCGCGCAGATGGTGGCGATCTTCCTGCTGCTGTGGGCCGAGCCCATTGTCGGCCTTCCGACGTTCGTGATCGGCGAGTGGCTGCTGTACCTGGCCGCCGCCCTGACCCTGGTCTCCATGATCCAGTACATGCTGGCGGCCGCACGCTCGCAGTAAGGGGCGGGGTGTTTGTCGGCCGGGGCTTTGGGGCTACACTGCGGACACCTGCCCGGTGCTGCGCGTGGACTGCCCATGCCCGTTTCTGATCTTGATCTTGACAACACGCAGACCCTGGAGGCCCTTCAGGGTCTGTTGCCGGGTTTTGTCTATCAATTGCGCAGGACGCCCGATGGGCACTTCGACTTTCCCTATGTGGGTGAAGTGGTGGAGGGCTGGTTCGGTGTGGATCGTGGGGCCCTCAAGAAGGATGGGGCGCCATTGTTGGACTGTATCCACCCCGAGGATCGCGAAGCGGTGATGGCGAGCTCAATGGAATCGGCCGAGCATTCGGAGCCCTGGCTTCAGGAATTCCGCATGCAGTGCCGCGACGGCACAGTGGTCTGGCTGTCCGCCTATGACACTGCGCGTCGGCTGGCGGATGGCACGATCATCTGGACCGGCTTCGCCACCGATATCACCACGCACAAGGAGCTCGAGGTGGAACTGCGCCAGAGCGAGGCGCAGTTCCGTGCCTTCGTCGAGACCGCCAGCGACGTGATCTATTCGCTGCGCCCGGACGGCGTGCTCACCTACGTCTCGCCCAACTGGACGGAGAACCTCGGCCATCCGGTCAGCGCGGCGATCGATCACTCGATCGACGAATACGTAGCCCCGGAGGATCTGCCCGCGTGTTACGCGTTCCTGCAACGGATTGCGGACACCGGGAAGAAGGAAAGCGGCATCGAGTACCGCATCCGCCACCAGGACGGGCATTACCGCTGGCACACCAGCAATGTCTCGCCCGTGCTGGACGACGCGGGCCGGGTGACGGTGTTCCTCGGCATCGCTCGGGACATCACCGAGCGCAAGGAGACCGAGGCGCATATGCAGCGCCTGGCGCATTACGATCCGTTGACCGACCTGCCCAATCGGACCCTGTTCTTTCAGATCCTCGATCACGAACTCACGGGGGCTCGCCGAATGGGCCAGCAGGTTGCGCTGATGTTCGTGGACCTGGACGAATTCAAGCCGGTCAACGACCAGCACGGGCATGCGGTGGGCGACATGCTGCTCCGCCTGGTGGCGCAGCGCCTGTCGGGTGCCTTGCGCGACAGTGATGTGGCCGCGCGCATTGCGGGCGACGAGTTCGTGGTGATGCTGCCTCGCTTCCAGTCGGTGGAGGAGAGCCGGGTGCATGCCGCGGCGATCGGCGAGAAGATCCGAGCCGTGCTGGCGGACCCGTTCAACTGCGACGGGTCCGAGGTGCACATCTCCTGCAGTATCGGGGTCGCCTTGTTTCCGCTGGACGCGACGGACGGGCCCGCCTTGTCGCGCGCGGCGGATGCGGCGATGTACGTGGCCAAGAACGCCGGGCGCAACCAGGTGGTCGTATTCGACCGGGCGGTGCACGGCGCCGAGGCAATTGGCTACCGTGGGTATTGACCTGCGGGCAATCTGCGGTAGAATACGCGCCGATAACGAAGAGCGGGAATAGCTCAGCTGGTAGAGCACAACCTTGCCAAGGTTGGGGTCGCGAGTTCGAATCTCGTTTCCCGCTCCAACAGATTTTTGAAACCCCGGTTCGCCGGGGTTTTCTGTTTCGGCCTCTGGAGATGCGCCAGCATCTGTGGGGCCGAAACCCACCCGATACAGGCTGGGTGGCAGAGTGGTTATGCAGCGGATTGCAAATCCGTGTACGCCGGTTCGATTCCGACCCCAGCCTCCATCACTGCAGCACCCGCGAAAGGCCGCCCCTCGAGGCGGCCTTTCGCGTTTCCTGATCAGCAACGAGCGTCAGCCGGGCTCAAGGCCCGTGCGGGCCCGGGTCTCCAGGCGTCTCCTACATCGTCATCCCGGAAACCGTGCAGCGGTTATCCGGGATCTCCACGGTATGAGTGACCCGTACGTTGGGGCTGGAACGGCGTGTGGAGATCCCGGCTCTCCGCTGCGCTACGGCCGGGATGACGGGGAGGGGGCGCCACTGCCGGGATCACAATCGGGGTGCGCTCCGACCGGGATGACAGGGCAGGGGTAACGGAGCTCGGGAGGGTGATGTTCCCGGGAAGGCCTAGATCAAAGTGGCCCGGGGCGGGCCATGCACGTCCCCAAATGGGCCCCGCTACTGGCTGACGATCGTTGCTAATCAGGTCGCGTTTTGGGAGCGTTGTCCTCGGGGCGGCGCGCGGATGCCAGGCTGGGGCCCATGATGCGTATCTTCGTGACGCCTGAATGAGGAAAGCTGGAATGCAGGACGAAGCGATCGGCAGCGCACGAGCGGAGGCGGAACGGGTGGAGGCCCGCAAGCGGGGGGTATATCTC
The DNA here is from genome assembly GCF_000381185.1 of Thioalkalivibrio sp. ALMg13-2. NCBI lineage: Bacteria > Pseudomonadati > Pseudomonadota > Gammaproteobacteria > Chromatiales > Ectothiorhodospiraceae > Thioalkalivibrio > Thioalkalivibrio sp. ALMg13-2. The sequence goes on from NZ_KB906119.1 coordinate 44,802, forward strand.
GTCGTATTGCCCGCCGGTATCGCGATCTTCGTGCTCAGTTGGGCTGTTCGCACACCGGGGGATGTCTTCCTCGCGTATCTCTATCCGTTGTTTGCGTTCGTCCTGGCCGCGCTGTTCGTTGCGGTGTGGCGGGCACCACAGGCCTTGCCGCGGCTGGAAGCCTGGATGCTGGCGATGGTGGCGATGATGATTCTCAGTCGTCTCGCATGGCATTTCCACGCGGGCGGCCCCCTGGACGAGCACCTTCTGGTGCTGGCCGGCGGGCATTACTGGGCGGTTGGAATCGTGATCCTGGCCGCGTTCGTGATGCTTGAGCATCGCCGGGGGTTTCGGGCCGGAGTGGCCATCCTTGTGGTTGCCACCCTGATCGCCGCCTCCGGTGCCGCAGGGGAGTGGCTGCGTGGCGAGCTTTCGCGCGATGCGGGCGTCTACCTGGTGCGGGTGCATCTGTTTCTGGCTGTCTTGTTGGCCCTGGCCAGTGTCGCGACCTCCATGCGCGATACCGTCAAAGACGCTCTGGTGCGCAGCGAGGCGCTGGAACAGGCGGCGCAGACCGATCCCCTGACCGGTCTGGCCAACCGGCGGGCGGCCGAGTCCGTGCTGCAGCGGCATGCCGCCTCGGTCCGGCGCTACGGCGTGCCGGTCGCTGTGATCGGAATGGATATCGATCACTTCAAGGCGGTGAACGATACCCATGGTCATGCGATCGGCGATGCCGTGATCGCCGGCATTGCACGAATCCTGCAATCTTCGGTGCGCGAGCCGGATTCCGTCGCTCGCTGGGGAGGGGAGGAGTTCCTCATTGTGGCGCCGGAGATCGGCCGCGAGGGCGCCCTGCAACTTGCCGAGCGCTGTCGGGAGGCGATTGCCCGCGAACCGATCGCCGGGGTTCGCGTCACGGCCTCGTTCGGCGTAACCAGCTTCGGCCCGCAGGACAGCCTGGATGCGGTCCTGAAACGTGCCGACAAGATGATGTACCGCGCCAAGGAGGAGGGGCGCAATCGGGTCCTTCTTGGATGACGCCGCGCGCCTGGATGCAGCTATTGTGGTGCGGAGCCAGGAGGGCGTGGTATCCGACGCGCATCAATGGGCCGAGCATGGCACTATGCGGATGTCGGTCTTTCCAAGAGAGTGTCGTGCGCGCAACGGATTGCTCCCAATCGCCTCGAACGCGGCGGCCCCTCCGGAGGCGATCGAGGGACCTGCGCGTATTCCTCAGCCTCTCGTTTGTTGGCCTGCTGCTTGCCTCCTGGGCGCCGTCCTCCGCGGCCTCCGCGCCGGATTTGCGCGTGGGCGTGTACGACAACGCGCCCAAGGTCAGCGTGGACGAGCACGGGGAAGCCGACGGCCTGTTCGTCCGCCTGTTGGACTCGATCGCCCGCCGGGAGCACTGGCAGGTCGAGTACGTCCCATGCCAATGGTCGCAATGCCTTGCCGATCTGCGCGAAGGCCGGCTGGATCTGATGCCCGATGTGGCCCGGACTGACACGCGCGAGGCGTTCTTCGGGTTCCACCAGATCCCGGTCGTCCAGGGCTGGAGCCAGATATACGCGTTCCCGCAGTCGGGGTTCAGCAGTCTGGAGTCCTTGGGCCCGCGGCGCATTGCCGTGCTGGAGGGTTCGGTGCAGGAAAGCCACCTGCGCCGGCAACAAATCGGCGACCCGGGTCTCGAGTACCAACTGGTTCCCTACAGCGATCTCCCAGCAGTGCTGGCCTCGGTGCCGGCCGGCGAAGCCGATGCCGCCGTCAGCAATAACTTCTACGGACGCCAGCACGCCCGCGCCTACGGGCTGGTGGAGACGCCGATCACCTTCGGCCAGGTGGGCATGCACTACGCGGCCGCGCCGGGGGCACAGGCGGAGCGTCTGGCACTGATCGACGCCTATCTGGAGCGCTGGAAGCCCCTGGCGGGCTCGCCCTACCAGGAGGCCCTTGCGGCCACGCTGCTCGCGCAGGGCGAACCGGGGCTGCCGGGATGGGTGGTGTGGGCGCTGATCATCGCGCTGGCTCTGGTCGTGCTGCTGACGGTTACGGGGTTACTGCTGCGCTGGCAGGTGCGTCTGCGAACCCGCGAGCTGAGCGCGGTCAACCAGCGCCTGGAGCATGTGCTGGACAGTGGGCCTACGGTGATTTACCAGCTGGATGTTCACGACTTTTGTCCGGTATGGGTTAGCCCCAACCTCCAGCGTCTGTATGGAGTCGACCTCGACGATGCGATGCGTCCTGGCTGGTTCGAGCATCAGCTGCATCCCGAGGATCGCGCGAACGTCCTGCGCGAGAACGAACGGCTGCTGGAGGATGGCGAGCTCGTTCGCGAGTTCCGCCTGTTCGACGGCTGGGGCAAGCTGCGCCACGTGCGTGACGAGATGCGTGTGGTGGAAGGGAGCAACGGGCGCGGTGAGCTAGAGATCGTTGGCAGCTGGACCGACCTGACTGCCAGCATGGAACAGAAGGAACAGCTGCGGCAGATGACGCACTACGATGTGCGCACCGGCCTGCCCAATCGCGCCCTGTTGCAGGACCGCCTGGGGCACACGGTGGAGCGCGCCATGGCGGACGGCGAGGCGCGATGGGTTGTGCTGATGGATCTGGACCGCTTCCGCAACGTGAACGAGACCCTGGGGACCGCGGCGGGGGATACCGTGCTGCAGGGCATTGCACAGCGCCTGAACCAGGCCCTTTCGCCCGAGGACACGGTAGCCCGCATCGGTGCCGACGAGTTCTGCCTGATCATCGAGAGCCCGCTCGTGGAAGCCCTCGGCAGCTTCGTGCAGTCGCTGATCGATACCCTGCGAGCCCCCTTCGAGATCGCGGGGCGCTCGCTGGTACTCACGGCGAGTGTCGGTGTGGCGCGTTTCCCTGGCGACGGCCAGACGCGCGAAGAACTCCTCACTGCCGCCGAGCTGGCGATGCAGGATGCGCGGCGCCGGGGAGGGGACAGCTGGTGCGCCTACGACGCCGAGATGGGCACCCTGACCGAGCATCGGCTGTTTCTGGAAAACGACTTGCGGCAGGCCATCGTCAACCACGAGTTCGTGCTCCACTTCCAGCAACAATTCAACCTGGCCAGTGGCGAGTGCGTGGGGGTCGAGAGCCTGGTGCGCTGGAACCATCCGCACCGGGGCATGGTATCCCCCGCAGAGTTCATCCCGCTGGCCGAGGAGACCGGCCTGATCCAGGCGATCGATCGCTGGGTTCTGGAGGCGGCCTGCCGCCAGCTCGCGGCCTGGGACGAGGCGGGCCGGAACATCCCGTTGATCGCCGTAAACTTGTCGGCGCGCGAGCTGCACGACGAGCAACTCGTCACCACCGTACGCGAGACCCTGGGGCGCTTCGCCATCGCGCCCGAACGCCTGGAGGTCGAGCTGACCGAAACCATGATCATGGAGTACCCCGAGCGCGCCCTGGAGGTCCTGCGTCGGCTGGACGGCCTCGGTGTGCGTCTGGCCATGGACGACTTCGGCTCCGGCTACTCCAACCTCGCGCACCTGCGCCGCCTGCCGCTGCACCGCCTCAAGGTCGACCAGTCGCTGGTACGCGACATCGGCCATTCCCGCCACAACGAATCCATCATCCGCGCCATCATCGCGCTGGCCGCCGCCCTGGAACTGGACCTCATCTCCGAGGGTGTCGAAGAAGAACCCCAGCGCGCCTTCCTGCTGCAGGAAGGCTGCGCCATCGGCCAGGGCTTCCTGCTCCACCGCCCGGCACCGGCCGCTGATTTGTTTCGCTAATCGTGTGGTGAGGGAGTTTCTGAGCGGCGAGGTGATCTAGCCAGGCGTGAGCGCCTGGAGTAGGCGGCGAGTGAAGCCCGGACGGATGCCATATTCGTACCCAGTTGAGTGATTGGTGGATGGATGACTTTCCGCGTGACGGCAGCCCATGATCAGGATGCGCAGTTGGCCCTGAACCGCGTCACGAGTTTGGCATCCGAGGCGGCGGAGATTGAGAGGGAAGAGCTTTGGGGGACGTCTGAAGTGATTTGGTTCGGTTCATGAGCCAAGGGAACCGCCCGGCCGCATTCCGATATCGACCTGGCTGTGATCCCTTCGGGGAAGGCAACAAGCCAGTATTGGGGCCGACTTCGTGAGCGCACCGAGGAGCTTCCGGCGCTGTACAGCTTTGACCTGGTGGATATCAGCGCGGCAAGCGAGACGTTGCGCTCGGAGATCGAACAGTACGGGGTGCGGGTGTGACTGCGCGGGTCGGTTTCACTCGATAGCGCGTCGGGCTTTAAGGCTGTGCAGGGGGCGGACCCGAGGGGAGTGATCAAGGGTCCAACACCTGGCGTCCTGCGATGCGACGGCAATTCAGGACTTCGTCGTTGGATGATGCTCCCGGAGCCATTCTTTAAGGGCGCCATCCATGCGGGTTTGCCAGCCCTTTCCGGTCGCGCGGAAGGCCTCCACAACCTCCGGCGACAGGCGAATCGTGATCCGTTCCTTGGTGACATCCATTGGGGGGCGGCCGGGGCGCCGCAGTGCCCGCGCTTCTTCCTCGTCGGGCGCGCGTGTCTCCGGGTCCGCTTCGATGCCGGCCTCAATCGCCGTTTCCTCTTCCGGGTTGTTCAGCAAGACCCGACGGCCATTGCGTAGCGTCAACGATCTGGACATAACGACTGATCTCTCGGTTATTCGCCTTGCGCAGGCTGATGATTCTTCGAACATTCTCTCGGTCCGTGAAGATGACGCAGTACAAGCGATCACCCATCAGGGCGTATCCCAGCATGCGACATTCGCCGTAGTCCTTTCGACGATCCTCCATGGCCAGAAGGGTCTCCCACTCCAGGCTCGCGGCCAGCGCGAGTGAGGCCCCGTGCTTGGCCTGATTTGCGGCATCCTTGTCCGCGTCGAACTCAATCGCCATTTGATTATTGTATGTACAAAATCATTGCTGGGCCAATGGCTGGTCTTGGTTCCGGGGGGCGGGATCAGGCTGCCAACCGAGGGAAGAGCTGCCGGGCGGTCGCCATGCCTCGCAGATAGCGTGTTTGGCGGGCATCGCACCGGGCCGTGAGATGGGTCGGTGTTCCGATGGCGCTGCCGAATTGCTGCAACATGTGGCTGGCCGCACGGATGAACTGATCGGGATCAATGCCCAGACGTGCCAGCAGGGGCGGGGTGCCATCGTGGATGAAGCCGCGCTTGTCCTCGCGGATGACGCGCCCCGTCGCCTCCACGAGCTCCAGATAGTCCTCGAAGCCGAAGGGCACGGCGCACTCCGCGCGGCCAGTGGCGTCGAATGGAAGTAGCGGGGCGCTGACCAGTTGGTCCAGGACCGTCTCCGGCTGCAAGGATTCTGTTTGGTGCGGAACGGATCGTGACCGGTTCGCTCGTGTGTCGAATCTCGTAGCGTTGGTGTGTCCCGGCGCAGTGCTGTCGCCTGGAACCGCAGGATCGGCGGCGGCGCGTTCGGCTACCGTTGTTCTATCCCCGGACGTCGCCCGCAGCAGGGCAAGCCGTTCCGCGACCGAGGTGTACTCGGAGGCCTCCGGCGTGGGGGCCATCCCGGCCCGGATCGGGTTCAGGTCCACGTACGCCATGGCCGTCAGGACCGCTTGCTCGTCGAGCAGGGCCTGGCTCTTGAAGCGCCCCTCCCAGAACCGTCCCGTCACGCCGTCCTCGGCGTTCGCCTGGCGGGCGATCGACTCGTTCAGCACGCGCATGAACCACGACAGGTCAGCGAGTCGGGAGCGGTACGTCTCCACCCAGGCATCCACGACCTTCATCTCGGCCGCACCGAGCCCCTGTGGATCGGCCAGATACCGCTGCACCATAACCGGCCCCGAGAAGAGCTGCGTCCAGCGACGCAGGATCGCGTCGCGCTCCAGGCGCTCGACGCGCGCCTCGTCCACTCGCACAACGATATGGAAGTGGTTGCTCATGACCGCATAGGCTGCGATATCGACGGCGAAGAACGACGCAAGCTGCTTCAGACGATCGGCGATCCAGCCGCGGCGATGCTCAAAGGATCGCCCGGAGTGGGCATCGTGCCCGCACAGAAACGCGCGGCGGACGCAGCGGGAAACGACGTGGTACCAAGGAGTATCGTCCAGAGAGACGAGGGTCGAGCGGGGCTGGGTCATGATGGGCTCCTTCCGTGGAGTAGGTCTTGCAGCAACGCAGGTTCGTGACGTTCCTGTCGTTAGGATAGTGAATGCCTTGGAGTTTTTCAGGGCGTAGCGAAACCGCGTTCCAGGGTTCCGTTAGAGCGGGGCGAGCAAGGTGGGTTTGCCCGAGGTTCGGCGCATCAGCAGCGGGCACCGTCACGGACTCGCCGCATGAAGCTCTCATCGGTCCGGTTGTGCTGGGTATCCGTTACTTGGCGGAGCGCATGCGCATCGATCGGTTTCTTGGGGGCGGTGGCGCTGGAAAGGCGCGCGATGGCCTTGCCGCGCTTGGTGATGAGGATGGATTCACCTGCACATGTAGATGGTCAATCGTACCTTGGCGCAACCGTCCGAGAAATCGGTCGGCGTGAGGGACGGGTTGCAGACGCGGGGCTTGCGGCCGATTGCTTCGGCGAATCCGGCTTATGACAACAAAATGGGTGTCCCAGAGTATGTCAACGAAGTGGGTGTCCCAGAGGCTTCACCAGAGGATTTGGCACACACGAAAAAGCCCCGGCACGATGGCCGGGGCTTCGGTACTAATTGGGTGTTTTTACCCAATTGCTATCGTTTAGTCTTCTTCGTCGCACGAGCCCGGCAGATAGGATTCTTTAAAAACGTCCTCAGTTCCAGTGACTTCACAAGACCAATTGCCCTGTGCTGTCCGGGTCAATTCGATTGAAGCACCGTTGATTGAGGCGGCAGCAGCCCCGTTGAGCAACATCGTCACAGTTCCGGTTCCATCTGTTCCAATGGTGCCGCCGTAAGAGTCTGCACTTTCGACGAGGTTCGAGACAGAGAGGCCGATTTCAAGTTGGTCGTCTTCGTCGCCCATGTTGGTTGCTTCACCGCGAGCCAGGCGCTCTTCAATAGCGGTCCGGTAGACGTTGATTTCACTATAAGCAGTGCTCATCTGAGACCGAGCCACATAATCCTGATACTGCGGAATCGCAATAGCAGCCAAAATACCAATGATCGCAACCACGATCATCAGTTCGATAAGAGTGAAGCCCTGCTGGGCCTTCGGTTTGCTGAGTCCAGTACGCATGGCTTGATGCATGGTGATACTCCCTTGATGAGATAAAAGCTGGGCCTTCGGCCCGGCCGCCCCGTGGGCAGCTGTCTGAGGAGATGCATTGGGCGTGCCAAGACTGCGGGAATGCGTGAAAACGGTGGCCGGGCGCGGTGCGGTCTGTGGCATGGGTCACGCCGACACGCGTCCCGGGTGTGTCACGTGACAAAAATGGTCACGTTAAGTGACGCACGTTGTCACCCTGGGGGCCGGGGTGCCGCTGGTTGTCATGGCCGGGGGTCTTGATCTTGGGGTGTTCGAACGGTGGAGATCCCGGCTCTTCGCTGCGCTACGGCCGGGATGACGGGGGGCTGGTGCTGTGGTCGGGATGACCAGGGGGCGTGACTGGGGCCGGGATGATGAGGTCTGTCGGCCGGGTGATGTGGGGGCAAGGTTCGCGGCGTTTTCCGGATTCGGCTTTGGCAGGGGCTTCGCGTGCGAGCACGCTCCTGATATGGATTGACCTGTCAACGGTTGGCTATAGCGTTCGATAGAGGCCTCCTTGTTTCAATGTCTTCGGGTCAGGGCACGAGAAGCGAATTGCGACGGTGGATCACTCTGATATACGTGGGTTGGTTACCGACCGGACTTCACTTCGTCGCGGAGCTGCCCTTCTCTACAGTCGAGGGTCGGCCCTTCCGGGGAAGGGCGCACCTCATAGGAGCGCCAGGGGTTCTCCTCACCGGCCTCTCATGCCCTGGCCCGAAGACACTGATCCT
>NZ_KB906120.1:0-48875 GCF_000381185.1 Thioalkalivibrio sp. ALMg13-2
GGCGGCTGCTGGCCCGGCACCAGATCCAGGCGAGCATGAGTCGCCGGGGTAACTGCTGGGACAATGCCGTCGTCGAGCGCTTCTTCCTGAGCCTCAAGACGGAACGCGTCTGGCAGCGTCGCTACGCGAACCACGGCGAGGCGCGGCGGGATATCGCGGACTACATCGCTCGGTTCTACAACACCGTTCGCATCCACTCGACGCTGGGCTACCTGCCTCCCAGCGTCTACGAGCAACCAACGGCAGCCAATCCACCTAACGCGGTGTCCGAAATCACTTGACCACCACAACTTCGCTCTGCGAAAAACCGATCCAACACCTCACCCAGTCCGGATATCGATCTATACCGATCAAAGCAATACCTCTTGTCCGGCACCGCGAGAACAACAACCCCCCGGTCGTTCAATATCTGTTCGCAATCGCGAAGGAATGCGACCAGGTCCGGGACATGCTCCACGACATGTGAGGCAATAATCCAGTCGAACCGGCCACGTGAAAGGTCTACCAAATCCGCGTACCGCTCCCCCCTCCACACATAATCTATTTCTTCCACTTGCGACGGATCCAGCCCACACCTCATGCACTCCTGGATCAAATCGCTTTTGTCAAGCCAGTCGAGCGTTTCAACATCATACCCCGCGGATTTTGGAGCTAACGGCCGGTGGTTCGGACCGATCTCCAGCCCTCGCCCATAACCGTTTATACACGAAAGTATCTTCTCTGACCGGTCAACGCTCACTCGATCAACCTCAACCCAATAAACTCAAGGACAAGCACGCACTAGTTCACCATACCCGTGTTCCTGGGCTTCCGTGGGGGCCATGAAAGGGGAAAGGAAGCACTATCCAATGACAAATTCGGATTATACATTGGATCCGCCTGAAGCCACTCCTTCCAACGACTCTCCATGTAGCCTACCTCCTGTGCGAATCGCTTACTCGGTTCACCTTGATCCTCCCTCGGCCTGGTAGCGGATTCATGATGATAGAGTACCGCGGTGGGCACCAGAACGTTCCTGTAACCACGCTCTGCAAGCCTTAGACACAGATCAACGTCATTGAATGCCACCGCCAGACATTCCTCATTCATACCCCCGATCTCTTGATAGACGTCCCGCCGTATTACAAGACACGCAGCTGTAACAGCAGAATACTGGCCTGAGAGGCCCGCCCGCCCCATATACCCAAAGCTGCTTTCCGAAAGGCCCCGGTGGGCGTTAGCGGCTACGCCGCCAACGCCTATCGTAATTCCCGCGTGCTGGATCGTACCGCCTGGGTAGAGGAGCCGGGCACCGACAGCACCTACGTCAGACTGTAACGCATACCCAACCATGTCGGTCAGCCAGTTAGGGTGACGTACTTCTGTGTCGTTGTTGATCAACCCGATTATTGGTGAATCGATTTTCTGGATCGCACGATTATTAATTGCCGAAAAGTTAAACGGCCCATCATCCCGGACAACCCGGACGCGACTACTCTCTACCTCGCTCAGATAATCCAGGGTTGCAGGATCGTCCGAACCGTTATCGACGATCAGGATCTGGTAGTTTGGGTAATCAGTCCTTGCGAGGATGCTTTCTACGCAACGACGCAGCAGATCGACCCTGTTCCGAGTCGGAATCACTAACGTGGCGGCCGGCGGCTCTTTAGGCAGCGCGAAGCGCACATGGTACCCATGGGGCATCATTTTCACCTCTGAGCCAGGCGCCCTGCTACAAACATGCTCAGCTAATGCTTTCGCGCCAGCTTCCATTGCGTAGGGCTTGGCCTGTGCCCCAGATGCGGTGCTTTTGTCGTGTGCCCGCCAGTGATACAGGACATGCGGGATGTGTACGATCTGGTCAGAATGAACTGCAGCACTGCACCTAAGAGCGAGATCGTAGTCCTGTGCCCCCTCGTATCCCTCACGAAATCCGCCCTGCGTCACAACCAGATCTCTCTGATACGCACCAAGGTGGCTAAACATGTTCTGCGAGAGAAACAGGTACGGGTTCCAGTCCGTCTTGAAATAAGGTCCAAAACGTTGGCCATGCTCATCGATCTTGTCTTCGTCGGAATAGATCATCCGAGCTTCGGGGAACTCTTCGATACATGCGACCAGATGGTACAGCGCGTCTTCGGCAAGGAGATCGTCTTGGTCCAGCAGAACAACCCACTCGCCCTGGGCGAGTTCAAGTGCGGTATTGCTGGCGGCAGAAATATGGCCGTTGCTTTCGCGAAGGGCGAGCTTTATGCGTGAGTCTTCATCTACGTAACGCTGCAGGAGATCGCGCACATTCGGATCCGTGGATGCGTCATCTGCGATACACAACTCCCAATCGGGGTAGAGCTGCTTCCGTACCGATTCGATGGCCTCATGGAGCCATTCCGGATTCGGGTTATAGACGGGCATCAAGACAGAGATCGTAGGCTGCGCCTCGATGTTTTCGAGGCGCTGGCGGATCGCGGCGCGGTCGGCGTCATCAAGGGTGTCATACAGCTTAACCCACATTCGGTAGTCCGATGGATCTACGATCCGTCCCTCGACCCGTACGGCGTCACCGACTCCGGACGTATGGGCGTCATGCCAGCGTCTGCGAACCCCTGTCGGGCCCTCCTGCAGCAGAATTCTTCCTGTTGCGCCGAGGGTCCGTGCCAAGCCTCCTTTACTGCGTACGATGTGTCGTGCCGTGTGGATCCACCCACCGAAGCGGCGATAGGGGGCAGTGAGTTTCCAGCTACGTGAAGCGCGAACCTCCGCGACTTCCGCCTGCAGTTGCTCGATACGCTGCATGCGGACCATCAACTCGTTGTGTAAATCCTGGAGCTCCCGCCGCTTCTGGCTGACGCGGTGCTGCTGACGTGCCAGCATGCGGATGAGGGGATCGACATACTCTACTAAGGGTCGGTCCAACCTCGACCGAGGATTGTCCGCCTGCGAAGGAGGTTCGGACGGCGCATCCGAAAAACGAAGGTGGCCTGCTGCGACGCCTTCGTCTTTGCCCGCAACCAACCGGGTACCCAGGCCAACACTCTGCGAGCCCCGTTTCTCGATGACGCAGAGGGAATCATAGAAACGGATCGATTCGATCTGGCCAAGAATGGCGTCATCCAGACGAATACCGACGCGGCGCGCATACCCCGCCAGCCACTCGCATGCAGTCCTCTGAACACCCCAGTGATCCCGGTGCAGCACATCCACCATGAGCTTGAAAAAGTTGACGGAGGAATACGGGGCATCAAGGCCTCCCCCATATTCCTGCCAATAGCTTGAGTGCAGGTCTTCGACTACATATATCCCTCCAGGACGGACCCGAGGAAAGTATTCGCCAAACGCACGCACTACGTCCGTTACGTGGTGCGATCCGTCGTCAATGACGATCTCGAACGCACCACCACACGCGTCGACCGCTCGCACTGTTGCCTGCTCGCATGCATCTCCAGAGATCACTTTTATGCGGGGGTCGTGAAATGCCAGCTCAGCACAAGCGGGGTCGATATCGCAGCCCAGTATGAGCTCGGCCGAACTGAAATACTTGGACCACAGCTCAAGCGATCCTCCATTCTGAACGCCAATCTCGAACAGACGGATGGGGTCGCAACGGCGAAGGGCGAACAGATCCTCGTAAACGTCCAAATTGCCGCGCCACTTGTCCGACACTTTCCCCTGGTGCTCCTGGTACAGCGATCTCAACTTCTTCATCAGCTCGCCTCAAGTGAAATACGGTCAAATGCTACGCCCACCATCCCCCAACGCACCTTGCTCGAGGCGACCGAGAACAACAGTGCGTCGTGCAGCCAATGGTGCTGGACGTGGTCATGCAGTTCTCCGTCCGCCAGAGAGGCCGTCAGCACATAATCGCCATTGGGCAACATTGGCAAACGGAATCGATAGCGCGCCACGAGTGTCTGTCCCGCTGTGGCCGGGGTCGGACTCACGTCTGTAAAAGGGAGGGTATTGTCCCCGAACAGATCCTGACCCAAGCGGTTGCGCACCATAAATCCGACGATGGGGCGATTCATGCGTTGATGCACTCTAGCCTTAATCAGCAGTTCGACCAGCTCGCCACCACGCATCACCCCTTGACGTTCACCGTGCTCATCTGTGAAGTACAGGTCGAGCAATTCCCCCGCGCCGCTCTTCCAGCCAGAGGCCAGATCCAGGTTGACCTTGACCGTCAACTCGCCATCGTATGCAGGGATCGGCGCTCGCGCCCCTTCGTCGGATTGTGGAACCCCGCCGTCGTCTCGGGATGGAGAGCGAATGCTCTCGACTTCCACCTCCTCGCCATGGACCTGACGGATACTGTATTCGAGGTAATCTTCAGCAACGGTTCTTGGCGTTCCCAATGCTCGAACCTGGCCCTGGTCCAGCCATAGCGCTCGGTCGCACAGACTCATCACGGAGTTCATGTCATGGCTGACGAAGATCAATGAGCCCCGTTGGCGAAATCGTCTAATAAACCGCATGCAGCGCTGCATGAATGTCGCATCACCAACAGCCAATGCCTCATCGATGACCAGCAAGTCAGCATCCACATGAGCGATCACGGCGAATGCGAGCCGCACGTACATGCCGCTGGAATACGTCTTGACCGGCTGTTCCATGTACTCGCCGATATCGGCGAACTCGGCGATGCTTTGGAAGCGCTGCTGCGTCTGGCTCTGCGTCAGTCCGTACAGGGAAGCCGCGAGGTACACATTCTCCCGCCCGGTGAACTCGGGATTGAAGCCCGCCCCCAACTCGAGCAACGCAGCGACCCGTCCATGAATCTCCACAGTCCCAGAAGAGGGCGCGACGGTTCCACACAAGATTTGCAGCAGGGTCGATTTGCCGGACCCATTCGAACCAACGATTCCCAGTGACTCACCACGGTGCACGGTGAAACCCACCTCCGACAGCGCATTCACTTCCCGGTAGTAAGCGCGGCCTTCAAGACCCAAAGCTCCCCGAAGCCTGGGTAGGAGATATTGTTTGAGGCGGTCGCGCGGCGAGGCGTATAGGGCGTATCGCTTGCTTACGCCGGTCACTCTGGCGACCACGTCGTCAGAGGACATCCGCAAAGCCCCTTCTTGTCTTTTGAAACCACACGAAGCCGATCCACGCCACTAGAGTCGAGACCATGAGGTAGAGCGACCAGGCCAACCAATCGGGTTCGCGCCCCCAGATCACTACGTCGCGTAGAGACTCGATCATCAACGTGAGCGGATTCAACACCATCCAGGGCTGCATGAATTCAGGTAATGCGCTGACCGGATAGAACACGGGCGAAAGAAAGAGCAGTGCTGTCGCCAGCACCCCGGTCACCTGCCCAATATCCCTCAGAAAGACGCCGAGGGAGCACAGAATCCAGCCAACACCCATGCTCAACACCACCAACGGGAATAAGATGACCGGCGCCAGCAGAACCGTAGGATGCAAATGCCCGTTCACGATCGCGAATGCCAACAAGAGGATAAGGCCGCTTACCAGAGCGTGAAACGCTGCACTGCATGCCGTAACCACTGGGAGTAACTCCAGCGGAAAAACGACCTTCTTGACGTAATTCGCCTGGCCAACTACGACGCCTGGAGCCCGCGTCAGCACTTCTGCAAACAGCGCATGAACGATCAGCCCCGAGAACAGCACCAGTGCAAAATGAACCGTCGTAGGTTGTTCCACGGCCCAGCGCGCCTCGAACACCACGGTAAAAACGAATGTAAAAACCAGAAGCATCAAAAGGGGGTGAAGAAACGACCAGAACAAACCCAGAACCGAACCTCGATATCGTCCGGCCACTTCGCGCCTGGTCAGCCGCGCCAGCAACCGTCTGTTCGACCAAAGACTCTGCCCCATGGCCCGTGGCCCGGTTGAAGCAATGGCATGCGGGTTCACTGGAACACCTCCGCGCGCACAAGCGGGGGTGCTTCGGCATCCTTGGGCGACAGCCTTGGCCCCACAGGAACCACTGGCCACTGGATGGCAATATCCGGGTCATCCCAAGCAATCGCCCGCTCCAGCTCCGGCGCGTACACGTCGGTGGTTTTGTACAGCACCTCGGTCCCTTCGCTCAGCGACAGGAACCCATGGGCAAACCCAGGCGGCACCCATAGTTGTCGTCGGTTTTTCGCAGTCAACTCGGCACTGACCCACGAACCGAATGTGGGTGAATCGCGTCGGATGTCCACAGCCACGTCGAAAATCGCTCCAGCGACAACGCGCACCAGCTTGCCCTGCGCCTTCGGGGGTAGCTGGTAGTGAAGCCCACGCAAAACACCTGTGTCACTACAGCTATGGTTGTCCTGCACAAAGTGGTGTCCCTCACCGACGATCCGCTCGAAAGCCGGCTGGTTGAAGCTCTCATAGAACCAGCCACGCTCGTCCGCGAATACGCGGGGCTGCAGCTCGATGACTTCGGGCAGTTCCAGTGGGAACCCCTTCATGGTGATACCTCTCGCACCAGTTGCGAAAGGTATTCCCCATCTGGGTTCCCGGAGGAGGGCTGGGCAACCTGCATAAGCTTCGTCGCATCGATCCACCCCTTCCGATACGCGACCTCTTCCGGGCAAGCCAGCTTCACTCCAAGCTCGTCTTCCAGAGTCTTCACACGTTGGCTTGCCTCCAGGAGCGAAGCATGGGTACCTGCGTCCATCCATTGCTGCTCGGCCCCCATGACTTCCGCGCGCAGACGTCCCTTTTCCAGATACAGCCGGTTCAGGTCCGTGATTTCCAGTTCACCACGAGCCGAGGGCTCCAGCGTCCGAGCCAGGTCAATCACGTCTGCGTCATAGAAATAGAGACCGGCCACGGCATACTCAGAGCGCGGACAGACCGGCTTTTCCTCCAGTGTCCGGACACATCCAGCCTGATCAAACTCGACGACCCCGTAGCGCTCGGGATCCGGAACCCGATACGCGAATATGGTCCCATCGCCCTCCCGATCCGCAGCCCGTTGCAGGGTTTCTTCCAACCCTCGGCCAAGAAAAATGTTGTCACCCAGAATCAGAGCCGCCGGGTCACCGGCAAGGAAGTTTTCGCCAATCAGAAATGCCTCGGCCAAACCATTCGGTTTCGGCTGCGCTGCGTAGTGCAGCGTAAGCCCCCACTGCTCGCCGTCACCGAGCAGTTCGGAAAAAGCGCCCAGGTCCCGCGGCGTCGAAATAATGAGGATTTCCCGGATACCGGCCCGCATCAGTGTCGTGAGCGGGTAAAAGATCATCGGCTTGTCGTACACCGGTAGAAGCTGCTTGCTGACGACCCGCGTAACAGGATACAGCCGCGTCCCGTAACCACCCGCCAGGATGATGCCCTTGCGTTCACTCATAACAATCGATCCATGATCTTCTCCACCTCCGCATCCCATGCGGGAGGTGTAATGCCAAATGTTTGCTGGATCCTTGAGGTGTCCAGCACCGAGTAAGATGGCCGGGTCGCAAGGACCGGATACTCCTCGCTGCTGACGGGAACGACCCGCTCTCTTGCCACACAAAGCGACGCCCCATGATCCTGGGCATAGCCAACCATCCACCTTGCCAGGTCGAACCATGTCGTCTCGCCACGCGCCGCGACGTGGTACAAACCATAGGGAAACTCGCCCTGAGCGTTCGAGCGCCATGCGTTGACCAACTGCGAGGTCACCGCCGCCAGCAGGGTCGCGGAGGTGGGGGCGCCTCGCTGGTCATTCACAACGCGCAGCTCGTCACGCTCGGCGGCGAGACGCAATATCGTCTTGACAAAATTCCGGCCGTGAGCCCCCACGACCCACCCTGTCCTAAGCACGAGATGCCGGGGATTCTGGCTGGTCACTGCCTCCTCGCCAGCCTGTTTGGTGTGGCCATACACTGACAAAGGCCGCGGCAGATCCGTCTCTCGATAAGGCCTCGACGCACACCCGTCGAACACATAGTCGGTAGAGAAATGCACCATCAGCGCCTGCAGGCGCTCAGCCTCCTCGGCCATGACACTTGGTGCGATGGCGTTTACGGCCTCGGCTTCTGCAGGCTCTTCCTCCGCCCGATCAACAGCGGTATAAGCCGCCGCGTTCACGATCACGTCCGGTTGCCGCGCCCGAATCACCTGCCGGAGGGCATCCACATCCGTCAGGTCGACGTCAGATCGCGTCAGGGCATGAACGGAGCCCAGAGAGGCCAGGGTGTCGCGCAACTCGCGCCCCACCTGGCCGCCCGCGCCGAACAGAAGGATACTCATCCCGCGCTCGCGTGATACTGCCGGTCGATCCAATCGCGGTAGGCGCCCGTGGTCACCCGGGAGACCCACTCTTCGTTGTCGAGGTACCACTGCATCGTCTTGCGCAGCCCGCTGGAAAAAGTCTCCTGAGGGGCCCAGCCCAGCGAATTCATGGCTCGCCTGGCATCAATCGCATAGCGCCGATCATGCCCGGGGCGATCCTTCACCATGTGCACCAGTGAGTGATAATTCGGGCCCGGCCGCGCCTCGCCCAGAAGCTCGCAGAGCGCCTCGACGACCTCAAGATTGGTGCGCTCCGCCGAGCCTCCCACCGCATACACCGCTCCCGGTTCACCTGCCTCCAGCATGCGGCGAAGCGCGGCACAATGATCCGAGACATGAAGCCAGTCACGAACCTGACGCCCATCGCCATACACCGGAATATGCTGCCCATGGACCGCTCGGTGGAGCACCAGTGGAATCAGCTTCTCGGGAAACTGGTACGGACCATAGTTGTTGGAGCAATTGCTGGTCAGCGTCGGGAGCCCATACGTGTGATTGTAGGCCCGTACCAGGTGGTCGGAAGCGGCCTTGCTGGCGGCATAGGGGCTGTTGGGCCGGTAGGGAGATTCCTCATCGAACGCCGGATCACCTTCGTTTAGCGACCCGAATACTTCGTCGGTCGACACATGCAGGAAGCGGAAGCCATTGCGCCGATCATGGTTCAACCCTTCCCAGTACACGCGTACCGACTCCAGAAGACCGAACGTTCCGATCACGTTGGTCTGCATGAAGGCATCCGGCCCGACAATGGAACGGTCCACATGCGACTCGGCTGCGAAATGCACAACAGCCCTTGGCTGGTGTTCCAGCAGCAATCGTGCCACCAAGTCTCTGTCCGCGACATCGCCCCGGACGAACCGATACCGGGGATCCCCCTGCACCGAAATCAGATTCTCACGGTTGCCCGCGTAGGTAAGCTTGTCGATGTTCACCAGCGGCTCGTTATGAGTAGCCAGCCACTCGAGCACGAAATTCGAGCCGATGAACCCGGCTCCCCCTGTCACCAGAATACTCACAACCTTCCCCAACGAAGTCTGGTGGAGATCACATGCGCCCGCACCCTCAGTATCGAGGAGCCCCGTGCAGGCGCGGCCCTGACATACATTCTCCGTTACGTCCCACCATATCGATCTCGGCAGCGAAAAACCACACCCCTTTGATTGGATAAGGGGGGCATCACAAGCTCACCGTATTAACGCAGCATGGCCTCGTTGAGGGCTTCGCAAAGCCACCGCAAACTGGACTTCCCCTGTTGTTCTGGGCCAACCTCCGTCGGAAGCTCAGCGCGCCAGGGACTGCTCGTGAGACAGCATAAATCGACCCAGACGCATCCCCGCCCGACCGCTCAGGATTGCTGGCTGTCATCCTTAGCCATCAAGCCTGCACTTCGCCAGCGCCCCGCCGACGTTCCCTCTTTCTTGAGACCGGTATGAAGCAGGGCACTTACACCAAGGACCCGCCCAGAACCGTTCTCGCCGGCGGCGCAGGGCTGGTGGGGCAGACCCTTGTAGACCGCATGCTTGCCAGTGGGCCGGCCGAAATCATCGTCATCGACAAGGACGTCGCCCGATTGCGCGAATTGCGACAACGCCATCCCGGTGTGACCACCATTACGGCCGACCTGTCAAAGCCCGGTGACTGGACTGACTACTTTGACGGTGCAACAGCCGCAGTCATGCTCCAGGCCCAGATCAGCAGCCGCTACCGAGCCGACTTCGAGCGCAACAACCTGACGAGCACCCGCCGAGTACTGGCCGCGCTACAGAAACATCGGGTTCCTTATACGGTGCATGTGAGTTCATCGGTCGTCTGTTCCGTGGCCGAAGACCCTTATGCGCAGACCAAGCGAGAGCAGGAAGCAATGTTCTTGGGCAGCGGCCTACCAGGCGTTGTACTCCGCCCCACGCTCTTGTTTGGGCGCCATGACAGCCACCACCTCGGATGGCTGGCTCGGTTCATGCGGTACTCGCCCGTGTTTCCCATCCCCGGCGACGGGCTCTATCTTCGCCAGCCACTTTTCGTGCAAGACTTCTGTTCAGTGATCGAACACTGCCTGGAACGTCGCTCCGAGCTCGGCTGCATCAACCTGACCGGCCTGGAACCCATAGCGTATATCGATCTAGTCCGTTACCTACGGCGCATTACGCAAGCCCGCTCCCTGCTTCTCCCGATACCTATTTCCCTTTTCGGAGCGCTGTTGGAAACCTACGGTTTCCTGACACGGCGCCCCCCGTTCACCAGGAACCAGCTGCAGGCGCTGATCGCCGGCGACCATTTCGAAGTGATCGACTGGCCGGCGCGATTCGAAATCGAACCTACCCCGCTGCACCAAGCGCTCGAACAAACCTTCGGTAAAACCCGGCACTCCAGTGGCTGAACGGCATACACCCGAACGCAGGGCATCCGCTGGCACCCCACGCCCGGAACGCGACGTAGCGGTCATCGGCGCCGGCCCCATGGGGCTGGCCGCCGCTTACCAGTTGCTTCAGGACGGCCACCAGGTGCACGTGTACGAGGCAGCGCCTGTCATCGGCGGGATGTCCACGACTTTCGAACTAGCGGGAACGCCAATAGAACGCTTCTACCACTTTATCTGTGCCCACGACCAGCCGATGTTCGACCTGCTGAAGGAGCTGGATCTCGAAGACCAGTTGCACTGGGAAACCACGCGCATGGGCTTCTTCCTGGACGGCAAGCTCCATGAATGGGGGAACCCCCTCGCTTTGCTCCGGCTGCCGGGTCTTGGCCCTGTACCCAAACTGCGATATGGCATCCATGCCTACCTCTGCACTCGCTGGCGACACTGGCGCAACCTGGACCAGCAAGAAGCCGTCCCCTGGCTTCGCCGCTGGGTAGGAAAGCGAGCCTATGATCGTCTGTGGAAGCCCCTCCTGGAATTGAAGTTTCACCACCACACAGAGGAGCTCTCCGCCGCCTGGATCTGGAACCGCATCCACCGTCTCGGCCGCTCGCGCAAAAACCTCATGCAGGAACGGCTCGGCTACCTTGAAGGCGGCTCGGCCACATTGCTGCAAGCGCTGCATGAGCACATCCGCGCCGCAGGCGGTCACGTACTTCCCGGGCACCCTGTAGACCGCGTGCAAGTGCAAGACGGCACGGTCAGAGGCGTGGAGCTGAACGCTGGGTCTTACGCACACGACGCCGTCATCAGTACAGTTCCGCTCCGCCGAGTCCCGGACATGGTGCCCACTCTACCCCAAAGCGACCGCAGCCGCATTCACGCGTTGCAGAGCCTCGCGGTGGCGTGTGTGGTTTTCAAACTGAAGCGCCCGGTTAGCGACAAGTTCTGGATCAACATCAACGATCCGTCCGTAGACCTGCCCGGCATCGTGGAGTACACCAACCTGCGCCCACTTGATGCGCATATCGTCTATGCGCCCTACTACCTGCCTGCCGGGCACCCGACGTTCCAGAAGGATGACAACACCCTGATCGAACGCACCTGGGAGCACCTGCGCCGGATAAACCCGGCGTTACAGACCGATGATGTGATCGCGGCCGAAGTGAGCCGATACCGACATGCGCAGCCGGTTTGCCGCCCCGGACACCTTGACGATCTTCCTCCTGCCAATAGCTCGATCGAAGGGCTGTACATGGCCGACACCGCCTATTACTACCCGGAAGATCGCGGTATTGCCGAGAGCGTGCGCCTCGGTCGCCAGTTGGCAAGGATGGTTGATGCCTGAGCACGGCTACCAGGCACCGCGCCTGACGATGCTTTTCTTCTGGTGCGTGGCCCTGGCGGCGCTCGGGTTGACGGCCTTTGGGTCCGTGCAAGGCTTCTCGCCGGTGCCCTACTGGGACATGTGGGACGGGCAGCTAGCGTTCTACCTGAATCTTCGCGAGGCCGGCCTGGCAGCCTGGTGGGACCAGCACAACGAGCACCGCATCCTGCTCACCCGGCTATTCTTCTTCACGGACCTCCACTGGCTGAACGGCAGTGGATGGCTGCTGATCCTGGTGAATCATCTGCTCGCGGTGTCTGCCGCCATACTCTTCATCGGCGCACTCCGCAGTGCGCTTTCGGAATCTCGAGACCGCCTGCTGGGCCCCGCTTTGGCTCCACTGTTGTTTGCCTGGCTCCTGCTATGGACGCAGCACGAAAACCTCCTTTGGGGATTCCAGATTCAATTTTTCCTGGCGCAACTCCTGCCAGCCCTCGCCCTCTTTCTGCTTTACCGCTCCAGCTACTCTTCCCCTATCAACATTACTTTCATCGCAGCGTGCGGAGCCGGGGTCGCCGCGCTCGGCACGATGGCCAATGGCGTCGTCGCACTCCCACTCATGGCACTGCTAGCCATCGTGACGCGACAGGGGGTTTTCCGAACCGCCATCCTGGTCGCACTCGCCATCATCGGACCAATCGCGTATTTCTATGGCTTCAACGCTGTAGAGAGTCACGGATCGCTATCCAGCGCCCTTGGGGACAACCCGATCCGCCTCGTGCGCTATGTCTTCTTGTACCTGGGCTCGCCTTTCTTCTATCTGGCGGGTGGCGGGACACAGGGGTCTTACCTTGCGACTGCGGCAGGCGCCTTCATGGTGGCCGCAACCGCGTTCACTGGAATACGCTTCCTGCTGGGGCCGCGTCGACTGACGATCGAGGCCGCCATGCTGACCTTTGTGGTCTTCATTGTGGGCACCGCTGTGGCAACCGCTGGCGGTCGTGTGACTTTCGGCCTCGAACAGGCTCTTTCGTCTCGCTATACCACCCCGGCCCTAATAGGCTGGGCCGCATTGCTGGTGGCCCATGCCCGTACGCTGGTCATGCTTCCCGCTGCAGCTCGTGCCACGCTGCTGGCAGCTGCTGCCGTACTGGCGGTCGCCATCGTCATACACCAACTACAGGCCCTGGACCCCGAAGGCCACCAGGCTTTCGAGCGTGACGCCGCAGCACTTCCCCTTGCCCTGCAGATCCATGATCCAGAAAGGACTCAGCGCGTGTATCCCGATTCGAAAACGGCGCTTGACCTGGCAAGACGTGCACGGGACGCCGGTGTAACCGTGTTCGCGGAACCGCCGCTTCGCGACGCCCCGCAGCTCCTCGAAAAAGCCGAAGAACTCGGACCGGTTTCCAATTGCCTGGCCTTCCTCGATAGCTACCAGGCCCTGCCTTTCGAACCCAGCTTCGCGTATATCACCGGTTGGGTGCACGCCCCCGACCTGCGGCGAACGCCGCAAACCCTTCAGATCCTGGACTCGCGTGGCAAAGCGGTTGGCATCGGCATCACCGGGCGCTACCGCCCGGACGTGGCGGAAACGATCGGCCCTGACGCTAGACACACCGGTTTCTCGGGCTACATTGAGGTCTCGGCGCTCACGGATGACTTGACTGTGCAGGGCATCGGCACAACGCGATGTCGTGGCCCGCTGCCCGGTATGCATACCCAAAAGGCCCACTGATGGAAGCGTTTCGCGAACATCCCTCCCGTTCGACGTGCGCCCCGGTCACGGTCATCATCGTGAATTGGAACTCCGGTCGACTCCTGCAGCAATGCTTGGAGGCCCTGTCGAAGCAGAGCGTGACCCCTTCGAGCATCCTGGTGGTCGACAACGCCAGCACCGATGGCTCCATCGACAACCTGCGCGAGTCCGAAAACGTCACTGTGAAACGGGCGGACATCAACCTGGGCTTTGCCGCCGGTAACAACTGGGCCATCGAAGCGTGCTCAACCGAATTCATCGCCCTCCTCAATCCGGATGCATTCCCCGCACCCGGGTGGCTGGAAGAGCTCCTGCACACCGCAGAGCGGAGTCCGGAGGCGGCCGCATTCGCATCCAGAATGATCCAGCATGATGAACCCGAACTTTTGGATGGAGCGGGCGACGCCTACCACGTTACCGGCCTTTTCTGGCGCATCGGGCACGGGCGCAAACCCTCGCCCGCCACGCTGCATCCGCGCCCGGTGTTTTCCGCTTGCGCCGGAGCCGCACTGTATCGCCGGCAAGCCGTTCGTAAAGCAGGGGGGTTCGACGAAGACTTCTTTTGCTACGGAGAAGATGTTGACCTGGGATTCAGGCTACGCTTGTCAGGCCACACCGTGCTCTATGTACCCAAGGCTATCGCCTACCACGTCGGGGGCGGCTCCAGTGGCGGCACGCAAAGCGATTTCGCGACCTACTACGGTCAGCGCAACCTACCGTGGGTTTTCCTCAAGAACATGCCCAGTACATTAATGTGGGCCCTGCTTCCAGCTCACATCCTGGTGAACGGGCTCCTCATCCTGCGCGCAATGAGTCGCGGCCAGGGCCGCATCGTCCTGCGCGCCAAGTGGAACGCGGCAAGCCAACTCCGTGAGGTCTGGAAGAAAAGACGTGCGATACAGGCACAACGCCGAGTCGGCCCGCGCGCCTTGTGGCCATTCCTCCACAAGGGATGGCCACGATGATTACCGTCTCGATCGTCAGCCACGGACACGGCGAAATGGTCAGCTGGCTTGCACGTCGCCTCCTCGCACTCCCCGAAGTGACGCAAATTCTGGTCACGCTGAACCGTTGGGAAGAACTGGATTTCCCCCAACACTCCAAGCTGGAGGTCATCCAGAACCAACGCCGTTTCGGGTTCGGCTACAACCACAACCGGGCATTCCAGCGCGCTACTGAACCTTATTTCTGTGTGATGAATCCGGACGTCATTCTCACCGAGAACCCTTTTCCCAGCCTGCTCGGGACCTTGAGCGAAACAGGGGCCGGCCTTGTGGCTCCTCAAGTCTACGACGCAGCTCATACGCTCCAGCCCAGTGCCCGCCGCTTCCCGACGGTGGCCTCACTAGCCCGCAAGCTACTGAAGGGCGAGACGGGCGCGTACCCGTCACCCGCGAGATCTGCACTCACTTATCCCGACTGGGTTGCCGGTTTGTTCATGCTGGCGAGCAGGGATGCATATCGCGACGTGAACGGCTTCGACAGGGCCTATTTCCTCTACTACGAGGACGTCGACCTGTGCGCCAGGCTATGGGCTGCCGGACACACCGTCGTGCTGGACCCGAACGCAACCATCATCCACGACGCACAGAAAAGAAGCCACGCAGACCCGATCCACTTCCTGATGCATGTCCGAAGTCTGCTGCGCTATCTGCGAAAGCACAGATTCCGTCTTTCCAGGAGGTCCACTCGCTCGCCGAACGCCCCCTGACATATTTACTCGCGGTCGGCCTGCCAGCAGCACACGAATTCCTGTCAGTCAGGGCCTCGGCGGGTGGTATGGAACCAATCGATGCCACCAGCGCCGCAGCCAGGGCCGGTCTACCAGACGAAATGCGAGCACTCGCAACAGTTTCGGGGCAGGTATCGTCAGTGCGTAGTTTTCTCGGCAGCGATCCAGGAAATGGCGCGCCAGGTCCTCGCGGCCAATGCGACGGAAATATCGCTGAATCATGCAGTACGTATGCGCCGCTTCTGCATGCCGGTCCCGGCGTTCCAGACTGGACCACACACCACCTTCGTGTATCTGGTAAACACCCGGTCGAATGTCGCTGTGATGATGGCTCCCTCCATGCGCACCCAGTAGCACCAGCAGAAACCGGTCTCCGTTGCGGACCAGGCTGCGTTCGGGACAATGACCAAGGGGCACATTGCGAAAGACCAGGCTGAGCGTGAGAAGAAACCCATCCCCCTGCTCCAGCTCGACCGCGGAGAAATCGCGCTGGCAATACTTTGGCAACTTTGACGCTGCAACAAGCGCCCCCTGCGCATCACGCATCTCCGCATCGTGACCAGACACAACACACTCCGGATGCTGCTCCAGATAGTCCACCTGAGTCTGGAGCTTGTCGGGATCGGTCCAGTAATCGTCACCTTCACACACCGCGATGTATCGTCCACGGGTCAAAGGCTCCATCGCATGCCAGGCCTTCCGCCCTTGGGAATACTGGTTCTCGGCCTGCAGGATCGGACGGATCAACTTCGGGTAGCGCGCCGCATAGCGACGAATGATGTCCTGCGTGCCATCCGTGGACGCGTCGTCGTGGACAATGATCTCGAACGGAAAATCGGTGCGCTGCATCAGGAACCCTTTTAGCGCACTCTCAACAAATGGGGCGTGGTTGTAAGTGAGGCATCGAATGCTCAGCAGGGGCTCGGTGCGTCCACCCCACTCCGCCAGGAGCTCCTGCTCGGAGCGTGGTTCCTCCAGCCGGCCCGGCGCTCGGTTTCCATTGGATTTGGCGCTCTTCATGAGCTTCGATTCTCCCAGGGGAAGGCACCCTCAGGGTCGTTGGGCAGCCCGAGGAACGCGAGAAAGCGCTGGTAGGCCCCGGGCTCGGCGAGATTGAGCACCAGCAGATCCCCGGGGCGCGTCCGAAAATAGTCCATTACCTCTCGATTATGCCGTCGATAATTGCGAATCAGGATTCCGCGTTATACGGGTCATCATCAGGCGTCCCGTGCATTCGGACGGTGTTGTACAGAAACCCCTTTCGGCAATACGGCGCCCGGCGCAGATCATCTGCCGTCGGGACCTGCCCGCCGCGACCAAACATGCGGGAATGAAAGCGTACGAGGGACTCGTACCATTGCTCCGGACTGTCCCGAACCGTCAAGATGAAAAGGCTGCCAGGAAAGGCTGCGTCCAGATGTCGGAACGTCCCGGGACAACCGAAGGGTACATCCTGAAACACTTGGGCAGAATGGCAGTAATCCACGATCGCCTCGAAGCACCCTTCGAAATATGCCCGGTCATACAACCGTTCCGCCTCGCGCTGATCACCGACCGGGAAACCCAGCTCCTCGAACGTCCTGCGTAGCGACGTGGTACCCGTCTTGTTTCGCCCAATCACAAAGATCTTGCGGCGGTTCCGGGCGCGCCAACGGTTGTAAAGAACCTTCGGCCCGACACGTAGCCGGTGGGCGACGAACTTCAGTTCGTCATGCAATCCCTGCACCGCGACCACCCTGTTCCCGGCGGAGGCGCTGAATCTCGGCAAAAACCTCGTCAAGTTGCATGCGGTTCGTCAGGTTCTCGATCGCAAGCCCCACCTTGAAGTCTTCTTCCAGACCCATCACCAGATCCAGCAACTCCAGAGAGTCCAAGCCGAGATCCTCCATTCGGACAGTGACTCCATCCGTCATCACCCTTGCCGACAGTTCTCCATGACCGGCTTCCTTCAGCCGGTCAACCACCCGGTCCAGGAACGCGTTCAGGGGTTCGCCCGTTTCATCTCCCTGTAGCGGCGAAAAACGCTCGGCACCGGCTGCTCCGTCCGAAAGTTGTCCCATGGAATCTCTTTGTCCCATCGTTCCAGCCCTCCCATCCAGGCTTGCGTAATCTCCAGAGAAAGTGGCATTCCGACACAGAAATGTGGCCCATGCCCGAAAGCCAGATCATCCCTTGGAACGGGACAGGTCGAACCTGCCCGGTCCCGAGCCATTAGCATAAAGACCACCAGTTCACCCGGGTGCACGTCCAGTTCGGCCTCATTCAATCGCCCGGTCGCCACCCGTGAGATCAGATTGACCGGGCGCGTATACCGGAAGACATCCCGAGCCTGCATTCCGGCCAACCACTCCGCTCGTTCGGTCTCGGGCTGGGCACGCCACAAATGCAGAAAATCCGCCATACCGCCGACAAGCGGATCACGCCCCATGAGGACGAAGCTCATCAGCATCCATGCCCTTTCTCGTGCCTCGGAATCCTCGTGATACGCCTGCAATAGCACCGCCATGGCATCTAGAGTATCTCCCAGGCGACGCGGGTGGTGCACCAACTCGAACAGCGACTGCGGATGCGCCGCCAATTCCGGGTAATGCTTCTCCGAGCCTGGTAACAAAAGCTCGAAAAGTCGGAACAACACCCTATCCACAAACTGCACCGCCCCTACGGTCGCAAGCCCCATGCCCTTATCGGCACGGCATATGGTGCGAAAATGCGCCTCGACCAGCTCGTCGAGCTCTGGTCGCAAGACCTCCTTCGCGACGCGGGCGAGCCTAGAAAAATGTTTCCTCGCCTCCCGATGGAAATCACCTTCGAGAAAAATTGGGCTTCGCCTGAAAAACTCCCCCACGAGCGAACCATTCAGGCCAAAATGATCACACATCCCCTCTAGCCCAGCCGCCTGAGAAAAAGGGCACAAAGGGGCATTCGAAAGTAGTTCGCGCGTAAGCGCAGGGTCTGCAACGAGGTGCAAACGCTCCCCATGATGTTCGATTACTTCGACCCTCGATGTTGAAACTTCGTGAGGTAGTGGCGCGGCCGAACGGCGTTTACGAACTCTTTCCAGAATGAGTTGGCGGAGCCATAAGGAACGCTTCTCGCTGGTCATTACGGCTCCTGCCTTCGAACAGCTCGGGCAGGTGATCCTACCGCCGTCACGTAATCACCCAAGTCGCGAGAAACAACCGAACCCGCGCCCACCACGGAGCCGCGCCCAATCGAAACCTCGGGCTTGATCACCGTACCTGCGCCCACCATCGCTCCGTCTCCGATGTCCGCGCCCCTGGTAGTCACCACACCGGGGCCGATATGCACATGGTCCCCCAAGCTGCTGTGATGGCCGATGCATCCGCCACCATTCACGATGACATTCGAACCGAGGCGACAACCGGGACCCAAGATCGCCAGTGGCCCGACATAGGAACCCGCTCCAATGATCACATCCGAGCCGATCACAGCCGTAGGATCAATCACCGTGGCCCGGACGCGCCCCAAGGATCCCATCTCCTCGAATAGCCGCCTCCGCGCGGCATTATCTCCCACTGCTACGACCACGGCCGCTTCCGGAAAGCCCCCCAGGTCCGGAACACGCCCAAGGAGGGGAAGCCCGGCGAAGTGGTCGGTCGCCAACGGCTCCACATCGTCAAGAAAACCCAGCGCCTCTACCTCACTCCCCGCCCGCCGACTTCGCAGAAGCGCATCAGCCACACATTGCCCGTGGCCACCGGCCCCAATGATCAGGACATTCATATTCCCTTCCAACCCTTCGGCTTTGAGCGAGGCCGTGCATGTTTCCCTGCAAGGCACGGGAGGTTTCCCCGCCAGATGCCCCGGCCCGAACCCTGCCCTGAACCATACCCGCTTTTGAGCGGCGCCTGATCCAGGTCTAACCTTGCGAGCGTTGCGTCGCCTGCTCGCGGCGGAGTACCCACCATGAGCATCGGAGGACAACCCAATGCTGCGGCCCATTCAGAATACTGCACCGTTTCGCATCGCTCATTACACTGAGCCTCTATGATCCAGAGTTCCTCGGCATGAGCAAGGCGTCTCACGTCCCAGCCCGCCCCCCTTCCGGGAGGGCGCGTTCACTCTTGTTACTGTCCGGCGGCAGCCTGGTTGCAAACAACATTCTCGACAGCCTTTCCGGCCGCCGAAGCGGCCTTTCGGTGGCTGCCACCAACAGCGTGCCCGATGGTCCTGGACTCGACCGATTTGACCAGATCTACAAGGTCCCTGAAACCGCGACCGCGCGTCGGGATTTCGAAGACAGGCTCGACCAGATACTGGAGGTCCAACAGCCCGACCTCGTAATACCCTGCCGCGATGACGACGTCATTGCTCTTGCGGAACTCAAGGAACGCGGGCACCCATGGGGCCCGCGATTTCTTTGCGGTGGTGCCACGATCAGCTCAGCCCTCCACGACAAGTTCGAAAGCTACCGCTTCTGCGCCGCGCGCGGCCTTCCGTTTGTCCCGACTCTTCGCACACCTGTCTCGCGCGAACTGGCCAGCACATTCGTCGAGCGCCACGGGCTGCCGCTTCTGGTCAAACCCGCCGCCGGATTCGCATCGAGGGGCGTGCGGATCCTGCTCACACGGGAACAACTTTTTCAATCTCTGGACATTGAAGACCTGCTGCTGCAACGCTTCCTCGGAGAACCCTCCGAAGTGCTTGAAGCATGGAATCGGTTTCACACCCAGGGCATCCCGTTATTCCACTCCTTCGAAGGCCTCAAGCATTCGATTCAGGTCATGATCGACCCGGACGGCAACTGCAACGATGTGTTCTGCTCCGTCAATGTGAACCGCAATGGCACAAGCCTTTCGCTCGAACGCCATGACGACGAAGAAGCCCTCCAGCTGGGACGCGACTGCGCGGCAGAACTGGCGTCCGCTGGCGCGCGCGGCCCCATAAACATACAGTGCCAGAAAGCCCCCGATGGAAAACTCTGGATCTATGAGTTCAATGCACGATTCTCCGGGGCCACGGCTGCCCGACGGCTCATGGGCTTCGACGAGGTCGCCATGGCACTCGCCCGGTACGCCGGTATTCTGCTCCCTCCGGTGTCCAACAAGAAGGGATCGCGTGTGTCGCGCATCGCGGTCGACAAGATAGACGGTGCGGCTTGACCCTCACTAAATGCCAAAACAGAAAGCCTCCGACCATGAATGGAAGGTCCATCACCCTGCCCCACCACGTGGATCCCGATCGGTATTCGGATCGGCCGTCCCGGGATCCAATCCTGGTGGGCGTCCTCGAAGGTGAAGGCATTGGACAGGAAGTCGTTCCTGCTGCGGTATCCGTACTGGAGCGAGTCTGTGACCTGAACGGGCTAAAACTCGAACTGCGCCACGGCGGTCCCATCGGCCGCCAGTCCATCGCCGCTGGCGGCAAAGCGCTTTCCCCGGGGGTCAAGGCATTCTGTTCGGAGATTTTCGATGGCGGCGGTGCAATCTTCTCCGGCCCCGGGGGTGCCCGTTTCGTCTACGACCTGCGGGCGTACTTCGACCTGTACTGCAAGTTGACACCACTAGTGCCCTTTCCCGGGCTTGCATCGGGAGGCTTGTTTTGCGGGGGGCACACGGATGATGTCGACATCCTTGCAATCCGCGAGAACACGGGTGGTCTGTACTACTGCGAGGAAGCCC
This sequence comes from Thioalkalivibrio sp. ALMg13-2, assembly GCF_000381185.1. Lineage (NCBI taxonomy): Bacteria > Pseudomonadati > Pseudomonadota > Gammaproteobacteria > Chromatiales > Ectothiorhodospiraceae > Thioalkalivibrio > Thioalkalivibrio sp. ALMg13-2. Next base: position 21,028 of record NZ_KB906120.1, read on the forward strand.
ATATCGCGACGAATCCCGCGGAAGCCGGCATCCGTGCAGCGTTTGGATACAGCACGGCCATGGTGCGGCGCATACTGAAAGCCGGCTGCCTGACCGCACAGCGCCGTCGCCACAGGATGGCCCTGACCACCAAACCGGACGGCATCCCGCTCGTCAGTGAGCTATGGCGCTCCGAAGCGGAAGGGATATGCACCCAATCCGGCGTCACGCTTGAAGTGCTCGAGATCGACAATGCCGTTTACCAGTTGGTCGCGGACCCGAAGCGTTTCGACGTAATCGTATCGCCCAACATGTTCGGGGACGTACTCGCAGATGCCGGCTCGCTTCTACTGGGCTCCAGGGGTATGTCGTTTTCCGGCAACTTTGGGGATGGCAACCGCGCCGTATACCAAACCGGACACGGCGCCGCGTACGACATCGCCGGCAGCGGCACGGCGAATCCACTGGGGCAGATCATGGCGGTCGCCATGATGCTGCGGGAGAGCTTTGGCCAGCCGCACGCAGCCCGTTCGGTCGAACAAGCGATTGCCACGGTTCTTGAGCAGGGGGCCAGAACCGCGGACATCGCCTCGGGAGACACCGTGGCAGTCAGCACTCGCGTGATGACTACACAGGTATTGAACGCACTGACACGGCAGACCGTCCCCGCATGACCAACCGCGCGCTCCTTCTGGTCGATTTGCAGGAAGATTTTCTCGAAACCGCTGGGCTCGAACCCAATCGCCAGGCCCTGATACACCACACAAGCGAGCTACTGAGCCGGGCTCGACGCCACGGTCTCCCGATCTTTCACGTGCACACGGTCGTGGGCCCCATGGGAGAAGGCGGGATGCCGCACTGGATCCGAAACGGCGATCGGCGATGCCGGAAGGGGAGTCAGGGGGCATCCTCTCCCCCGCTGATAACCGCCCGCCAGGACGAAGGCACCTACCACAAGACACATTATTCGGCCTTCGATAGTCCGAAGCTTGATTCGGACATTCGGGCTCGCGGCTGTGACACCGTGGCGATCGCCGGCGTACACACCCATGCCTGCATCCACGCGACCGTACTCGATGCCTACCGGCTCGGCTATTCGGTAGAGATTGTCTCGGACTGCGTCGCCTCCTACGACCCTGCGGCAGCTGCCGTGACGCTGCGCCAACTTGCGCGACGCGCGTGCCAGGTCCGCAGCACAGCCGCCCTGCTTCCCGAAGAATCGGAACCCAAGAACCCGGAGTACACATCCACTGTGCACCCTCCCATGCCCTGCGCATATTTTGGCGGGCAATGGCACACCGAACCCGAAGCCCAAAGGATCGATCTACAAGACCCGTGCAGGAACCACCGTACCCGGGCTGCCGTGACCATAGCCGGGCCTCGCATGGTGAGCCGAGCTTTGAAAGATCTGGTTGCTTTCACTCCCCACTGGCGCGCAACACCCATGAGCAAACGGATTACGCTGCTGGAGCGCTGGAAGACCGTTCTCGAGAAGAACCGCGAATCGCTGGTCGCCTCACTGATTCAAGAGATCGGCAAGCCCAGAACCACAGCGGAACAGGAATTCGAATACGGGATACGCCTGATTGAAACCACGATCAAAGAGGCGAACCACGGCTCATCCGAAACGATCGCTGATGGCGTCGAAGTCCATTACCGCCCAAGAGGAATGGCTCTGGTCATTACGCCGTGGAACAACCCACTGGCAATCCCCATTGGCAAACTCGCGCCCGCCCTCGCCTTCGGCAACAGTGTGCTGTGGAAACCCGCCCCGCACGCCCCTCACCTGGTGGAAACGCTACTGGCCACGCTGGCCCAGGCCGGTTTCCCCTCCGGGAGCATCGCCATGCTGCATGGCGACTCGGACACGGTGAACGCGATCCTGGAGCAATCCCAACCACAACTGGTCACCTTCACGGGCTCCGAAGCGGCGGGACGCCAACTCGCCATGAGCTGCGCAGCCCACGGACGTCCGCTCCAGGCGGAACTGGGAGGCAACAACGCCGCTGTTGTGGGCAACGTGCACGATATCGAGCGTACCGCGCGCCTGGTGGCGCAGGCGGCTTTCAGCTTCTCGGGACAACGTTGCACCGCCCCGCGGCGCCTGATTGTGGTCGACCCCCACTATCCCGCCTTCTGCGAGGCATTGCGAGATGCCTGCCAGGAGCTGCGTATCGGCGACCCACACCACCCGGACACTCAGATCGGGCCACTCCGGTGCGAGGACCGCGTCCGGTCGATGCACCAGCAGGTGAACGCCGCGACCGAGGCCGGGGGCCAAATCCTCACAGGCGGTGCCCAGCCGCGCGGCTTCGAGCATGGGGCATGGTTCGAACCCACAGTGGTCACCGGGCTGCCCTCGGACTCACCTCTCGTTCAGGAGGAAGCCTTCGGCCCGGTCGTCGTGTTGCAACGTGTTTCCACCTTCGCCGAGGCCGTGGATCGCGTTAACAGCGTCCGCCAGGGCCTGCGCGCAATCCTGTTCTCCGATGATCCTTGCGAGCTGGCGCAGTTCCCGCAGGCGGTCGAAACGGGAATCATCCACTTGAATCCGAAGGCAGGAGAAATCCATCCCGATGCGCCCTTTTTCGGCTGGAAGAAGTCCGGCATCGGCCTGCCCGAACATGGCCGATGGGATCGGGACCAATACACGTTCCCAACTGCGGTTTACTCCCCCGCTCAGGGAACCCCGTCTGCCTGACTTGCAGGATCGGTAGTACCCGGCAACTCGCCGGTACCCTGGCGGGAACCGCGCCTCCCGCCGGAGCCCACAAGGACCTCACGCAAGGTTTCCAGCACCCTCTGGGTGTCGGCAGCACCCGACCCCATCGGCAAACACAGCATCCGCGAAGCCAGATCACCTGCACGTTCGCTGAAGGGTCGAGAAGTGTTCAGTTCGGGGACACGATCGAGCGCGGGAAAGAAATACCGACGGGCCTGTATGTTCGCCTTCTCCAGGGCTCCCTGGATGAAATGCATCTGAGATTCGTCTTCGAAGGCGACCGGAAAATACACGTAACTGTTGTTCTCGACACCCGCCTGGCGCCGTTGCATAGAGGCGCGGTCCCGAAGCGCAGTCTCGTAGGCATGCCAGGCCTCCCGACGCGGCTTGAGGCAATCCTCCAGCTCGTCCAGCACGCACAAGCCCATCGCCGCATGAAACTCGCTCATCTTCGCATTCACACCGACCGCCGAGATTCGATCCGGCCCGCTCTGCCCAAAGTTGATCAACTCACGTGCGCGCTCGAGATCAGCCTTGTGACGGAAAACAATCGCACCACCTTCCACGGTATGAAAGGCCTTCGTCGCATGAAAACTGATCGCGGCGGCATCGCCCCACGACAGGAGACTCGCCCCCCGATACCGCACCCCGAACGCATGTGCGCCGTCGTAAATGACCCGGAGTCCATGCTCCCGGGCCACCTGCTCGATCGCTTCCACGTCACACGCATTACCAAACAGGTGGACCGGCACCACTGCCCGTGTGTCCCGCGTTACCCGGGGCGCAATACTCGCCGGATCCAGACACCACGTCTCCCCGTGCACATCGCCGAAGACCGGCTCCACGCCTTCCCACTTCAGCGAGCTGGCCGTCGCCACGAAGGTCAATGGTGTCGTGATCGCATTCGCCTGAGGAGGCCCTGCATTCCCGGAAACGCCGAGCGCTCGATACGCCACCTGAAGGGCGAGCGTCCCACTCCCCACCAACAGAAGATGCTCCACACCGAGGAATTCCTCCAGACGGTGCGTCAGCTCCTGCACCAACGGGCCATTGTTACTCAATCGATTCCGCTCATAGATACCGTCCAGATAGGCATCGAGCTTCTTGCGATCGGGGAGATACGGGCGGGAGACCGGAATCATGAAGGAAGTATTGCCTTTCGTTTCGGGGTTGCAACCCACATATCTCGCCGACCTCGCTTCGGCCGGCTGCTCGCCAGAAAACCCGCGGCCGAGCGTCTCTGTGGAGGAAATTCCGGAGGGAACCGATGACTACACAGGGTTCGAAACGGCGCAGAAACCGGCCGCTGCGATCCTAACCTCGCAGCGGCTCCCCACCTCCCAGCAGGCGCCGAACCTCGCCCACCTCGCACCACCAAAGATACAACTGCAGACGGCACAGATCGAATCGGCGCCCCAGACCGGCCGGGGCCGTTCGGGACAGCATCAGACGCGCACAACGCAGGACAGGCGGCAGAAACGTTCGGACCACCCAGAACACCCGGTGCCTGAGCGGGCCTCGCGTCACCTGCCCACCCTTCAGGCGTCTCGCCTTGGAAACGAGGGCTCCCGCCGTGGCCCGGGCAGGGTGCCGAACAAGGGCCGCCTGCGCGTAGCCAATCCGAAATCCCGCCGCACCGGCGCGACGACAGAACTCCGCATCCCCCCCTGAGTATCGATGCGAATCAAACACACCAACCACATCGAACAAGGCGCGGCGGACGAAAAGGTTCGCCGTCGCCGCGTAACCCCGTCGCACATAACGTTCCTGCCGTATCCCCATCAACATGTCGTAGTGCTCCGCGACTCCGGGACGACCCGGCAGTGCAGGTTCCAGAAGCACTGGCCCGGCGACCAGGCCGAACGCCCTGTTCTCCATGGCGGACAGTCCCTGACGCAGCCAGTCGGCATCCGGCTGACAATCAGCATCCGTAAACGCCACGATCGCACCCCGGGCATGCTCGATTCCCGCGTTGCGCGCTGCATACGACCCAGGCGCATCGCAGGAAACCACCCGGACGTTCAGCGAAGTGCCCGAGATCGCAGGGCCTTGGCCGGGGTCGTTGTCGACCACAATCACCTCGAACGCATCCCTTTCCAGGGTTTGCCGTTCAAGTGCACTCAACGCCCGATTCAGGTCATCCCAGTGCCGATAAACCGGAATAATCACCGAGCACAGGATCTCGCCCCCTGAAGTCACCCGCTCCCCTCTGCCCCACGCACTCGCACCACACTCGTGATGCAGTTACGCTCGGTTCCACTGTCCGCAAGCATGCCTGAAAATGCCTTCACAACCACTCGTATCGGTCATCACACCCCTGTTCAATGCAGAGCCATACATCGAAGCCTGCATGGACTCGGTGGCCGGACAGACCTACGAAAACTGGGAGCAGATCATCGTGGATGATGGCTCCACCGACAATGGCGCGGCCCTGGTGAGCAAACGGGCGGCCCAGGATCCTCGGCTTACGCTCGTTCGCCGCACCTCGAACGGCGGTGCCAGTGTCGCAAGGAACGCCGCGTTCCGGTTGATGCGAGGTCGGTACGTCGCTTTTCTGGACGCCGATGACGTCTGGCTGCCCCACAAGCTGTCGCTACAGATCAACCAGCTCCAGAATAGCGACGCAGTAATGGTCTTCTCCCCCTACGAGAAAATCACCGCGCTGGGCAACCGGACCGGACGCATTGTGCAGGTTCCGGATGATCTTGATTACTCCGGGCTGCTGCGCGGCTGCTGGATCGCCTGTCTGACCGCCATGATCGACCGCGAACGGGTGGGTACGATCGAGATGCCTTACCGCAGGCGCTCGCAGGACTACGCCCTCTGGCTTTCACTGCTTCGTGCGGGAGGGCATGCACAGTCTTCCGGAGAGGTAACGGCACTGTATCGAGCCCACGGCAAGGGCCTGTCACGAAACGTTACGGGTCGCATCACGTCCCTGTGGGATATCTATCGACAGCAGGAAGGGCTGGGGCGCCGCCTGTCGGCCTACCTGATCGGCTCTCACCTTGCCGGTGCGCTCTACCGAAGGACCCAGTAAACCCAATCTCTTCGACACCCGACACTTTTCGTCATGCGTGAACGACAGTGCGCCCCATCCATGGTTTCTAGGGGCCTTTGCTCGCGCAGAAGCGACCGGGGCGGGCGCGAAAACGACAAACGTTTTGGTACACGCTCGCCTTTGCGACCCATCGAAAGATTGGGTAAATTCACCAACGAGCGCAAAGCTCAAACGAGTACGCTCAGATGAATAAAACCATGAAGGAGAACCCGATGGACCAAAAGATCAAGCTGGATACCCGCCAACTCCTCGGTTTTCGACTGCTGCACGCGAACGCGCCGTCGTCTTCCCTGGAAGCCAAGATTGGAATGGGCAAAGGCGACCCGATCCTGATTTCGACACTCGGAGCAAAGATTGGGCTCGTTAAGCCCGGTTCCGAGTGAGGCGCTCGAGCTCGAACGGGATTGGCGGCAAATCGGCTTAAGGAACCCGGCCACGAGCAATACCCCGCGGCACACTGAGTCGGTCTCGACCGGAATGGAGTGATGTGTCTCGCGGGGCATGTGCCAGGCCTCTCGATTGCACCTGTCCGACGCACCAACAACGCTTTTCCCGACCACGCCTTTGCCCTAAGACAGTTTCTGCGAGACCAGATTCGTGGCGACCCCGCACAGTCGTGCGGCGCAACCGCCGTAACGCCGGGCGGACGCCTTCCCCCTTCCTCGAGCAAGACGCAGGCCCGCGAATCCGGCTTCGCACGTACTCGGACCGCCACACCAACCCACCCGGGTTCAGGGAGCCACCCCGAAAGAAAGTTCACAGGTCGTCCCGTGGACAACCTATTGAGAGATCACACCTAGGTGCTAATCCGGTCGGATAAACGGGCATGCACCGCGACCGTAAGGACATGGCCATCGGAACAACGGAAAGCCGGTTCACCGGACTCGGCCTTGCATCATATGTAAACGGTGGGCTACTAATAGACCGGGCTTTCCGCCCAGAACTCACGAATCTGCATGGGATAACGAGATGAAGGAAAACATCAAGCTGGATACCCGCCAACTCCTGGGCTTTCGTCTGCTGCACGCGAACGCGCCGTCTTCGGCCCTGGAAGCCAAGATCGGGCGAAAAGATGACCGCCCGGCTGTAAACTCCGCACTTGGGGCAAAAATTGGGGAAAAGCCCAGCAGCACTGTCTCCCGGTAGACCACAGGATCCAACCGCAAGGCCAGGCTCAGTCGTCAGGCCTTGCGGGTCTGGAACCTCTCCAGGCACGCTTCAAAGACGCCCCGACTGAACCGCGTCGGGTCCATGCATTGCGTCTTTTCGGAGTACGCCTGCCCCACAAGCCATACCATTGCCAATGCGCTACCCATCGCGCCCCAAGGTTTCGCCTGTGTCCATTCGACCCGACTTCGTACCCGACGCCAAACGGGCCGAGCAGATCAATCAATGCATGCATTCCGAGCTCGGACGCAGCCTGCGTCTGGTAACCGAAGCGTGCGCCCAGCGTCTGCCGCTGGATTACCAGGCCCTGGAACAACAGTCCGCCGCGCTCGAAATGGGGACGACCCACGCCCCCACGGCTTTTGCGCATTACTACGACGCGGTCACCGCACTACTGCAGCAGGACGAAGAACGAGCAACCGGATTTCTCGAGCAACTGGCGCAGGAAAAGCCACGGCCGCCCGCACAGACGGTCGGCCCGCTCGACGATGGCCCCCGGGGGCAGTGCTACCGCGAACGGATGGGCGCTTCCATGCGGTCCGGGCTCAGCCTGCATATCCCCGCTCCTGAAACCGCCCGCTCGTTCATCGATCGCTACAAGGGTGCAATGAACCTGCTTGAGCACGCTGCCCCCGAACTGGCGGGAGAGATCCGCTCGATCGTCCACGAGGTTGTGGGTGTGACCGGCGGGCCAAACGATCAGAGCGAGTTTCATGGCGGTTCGCATTACCAGCTCTGGGGGGCCCTGTTCCTGAATGCCGGCCTTCATACCAACCGGATCGAGATGGCCGAGGTCCTCGCACACGAGAGCGCCCACAGCCTGCTTTTCGGCTTCTGCACGCACGAGCCACTGACCCTGAACGAAGACTCCCAACTCTTCGATTCGCCGCTGCGCGCCGACCCTCGCCCCATGGACGGCATTTATCATGCGACCTACGTGTCAGCACGCATGCACTGGGCCATGAGCCAGCTCCTGGAGTCGGAACTTCTTTCCAACGATGAACGCGAACTCGCACACGCAGCGCGCGAGCGCGACCGGGAAAATTTCGAAGCGGGGCATCAGGTGGTCGACGAACACGGACTCCTGACCGAGTTGGGAAGCCAACTGATGGACAACGCCCGTGCCTATATGGCCGAGGCTCGTCCATGATCATTCTCTTTGCCACCCAGGCACACCGGTCAACGCATCGATCGCTGGAACGCCATCCGGATATCGATTTCCGAGTCATGCCCTATGAACGGCTACTGCGGGCACGCCGCTTGCCCCAAGCGACCTACATCTTCTCGGACCTCGATCGCCTGCACTTCTGGGATCTGGAGTGCGTCGCCACCATCTATCGCCAACTGCGAGACGCTGGCGCCCGGGTGGTCAACAATCCGGCCCGGCACCGTTCCCGATACCAGCTGCTCCGGCATTTGAAGCTGCGGAGCATCAATGAGTTCAACGTATGGCACGCCGATGACGAGCCGCCTACCGACGTGTATCCAGTCTTCCTGCGAACCGATTCCGCCCATCGAGGCACGCTCACGGACTTGCTCCATACCCCGGTCGCTCTTCGAGACGCCCTGGAGGAGCAGATTTCCCGAGGGGTTCCACGGCGGGAAATCATCGTGGTGCAGTACGCGGCCGAACCCGTGCGCGAGGGCCTATACCGCAAGCTGGCCGCATACCGGATTGGCGACCGCGTCATCGGCGCACCCTGCGCGCACCAGGAAACGTGGGTCGCCAAGTACGGCCAACGGGGTATCGCGCCCGAAGAACTGTACGAAGAAGAATACAAAATGGTCACTGACCATACTCACGCAGACGCCATGCGTCCCGCATTTCAGCACGCCGAAATCGAATACGGGCGAGCCGATTTCGGGCTGTTCAAGGGAAAAAACCAGGTCTACGAAATCAACACCAATCCGTTCTTCTACGGGTTAAAGTCGCATCCGTTCAAGATTCGCCTCGAGACCTTCAAGCGATTCGAGGACAATCTCGTCCATGCCCTGTCCGAGATTGACACCCCATCGCGAACCACCCGCCACAAGCTGCCGGACGGGCGCACCTGGCGGGCCTGGTTTGGCGACCTCTACCGCTCAAGGCGGCTAAGCCGCTGGCCTCGACTGCCCTGACCTGGCCGGCACGCTCCCCTACTCGAGGCGAACAGGTGTAGGGACCGGTGCTCACAAAGCGCTGTCCGGCACCGGGAACGACATCTGGAAAGACCCGATATCCTTACAAGACGGCAGCCACAGACACGGAGCTAACGGTCTCAGCAACGCAACAGCGCCATCCGCCCGCCTTAGCCCCTCGGCCACAGAAACCAGCGCTTCCATCCCGGCCCGTCCGACGGCTGACCCATCCCAACCGCTAGCCGCTCGGGTCAGAACAACGACAGGCATCACCCACCGTTGGGCAAAACCACGCGACACTCATGAATGTAAACGTGCACATTCATCGGCATCTCCCTACACAGTGAGCCTTGAACAACCGCGCTGAAATCGACCGCATCCGTGCAGACGTACAAGGCCATTAAAAGCTGGACGCGGCGATGGCCACCGCCCCCCCCCCGCGCGGCCGATCCATGTTCGCGGCCGCAGCTCTACCCCGCCATCCCGGCGGTAGCGAAGCGAGGGCCGGGAACCTCCCACGGCGGGACGATGGCATGTGCCAGGCCCGCCCCAAGCGCGAGAGATCCCGGATAACGGCGACGGGGTTTTCAGCCTGAGCTTACGGCCCTCAGCGCATGTTGAGCGGAAGGAACACCCATCCACCATCGGAGGCAAACTGCACTCAGGACGACGGCCGGACCCGATCCCCTGACCCGCGCCCCAGCACCGTCAGCACCAGATACCGGAAGTACGCCCGGGCCGTCAGGGCATCCAGCATCTGCCGGTCCACCTCGGCCAGTTCGCGCGGCGTGGACATATCGATCCCGCGAATCTGCGCCAGCCCGGTAATCCCCGGTCGCGCATCCAGCACTCCGCGCGCCGCCCGCTCCTGCAGCAGCTCTTCCTGGTTGAACAGCCCCGGCCGCGGCCCCACCAGGCTCATCTCGCCCTTCAGCACATTCCACAACTGCGGCAGTTCATCCAGCTTCGTCTTGCGCAGAAAGCGCCCCAGGGGCGTCACCGCCGAGGCCTCGGCCAGATGCGTCGCCACCGACGCCGTATCCGGCCGCATCGTGCGGAACTTCACAAGCACAAACGGCCGCTGATGCCGCCCCACGCGCTCCTGCCGAAACAGCGGCGACCGCGACTCCATCCAGCCCAGCAACCACAACACCAGCAACACCGGCGCCGCCACCACCAGCCCCAACACCGACAACACAACATCCAGAACTCGTATCAAAACACTCTCACCTCTATTCCTACATGTAGGCGCCCAGCCCCCTGGGCGATCACCACGCTAACCCATACCCCATCGGCCAGAGGCTGGGCACCTATGCCAAACGCCACTCCCGTAGGAGCCGCCTCTGCAGCGCAGCCCCCGCCAACGCCAGAAAACCGCCAACCACCCCGTCATCCCGGCCGCAGCGCCGCCCCACCCCGCCATCCCGGCCGTAGCACCACCCCACCCCGTCATCCCGGCCGTAGCACCACCCCACCCCGTCATCCCGGCCGTAGCGCAGCGAAGAGCCGGGATCTCCCACGGATGGGGTCCCACAGCCACTGTGCTATCGCTGGCCGGTGCAGATCCCGGATAACGGCTTCGCCGTTTCCGGGATGACCCGAGAGGTGGATCCTGCGGGACTACGAAACAGGCAGTCTCCGTGGAGTTCCCGTGCCATCATCCCGGCCGCAGCACCACCCCACCCCGTCATCCCGGCCGTAGCGCAGCGAAGAGCCGGGATCTCCCACGTCAGGAAAACACCAACGCCAGTACCGCCACTTACGTACGAGATCCCGGCTCTCCGCTGCGCTGCGGCCGGGATGACAGCAGGACCCTAAGCCAGCAGCGTAGGGTATTCGAAGCCCCAGCAAGGGCCTTCCCGGTACACCCCGTATTCACGGAACGATTGGGCAGGCGACACACTCGAACATATAATCCAACTTATATGCTTAGCAGGAGGAACGTATGGGCCAAGTCACCATCTACCTCGACAATGACCACGAACAGCGCCTCAAGCGCGCCGCTCAATCGGCCGGCATCCCCGTCAGCCGCTACGTCGCACGGCTGGTAGAAGAAAACACCCGAACCGAGTGGCCCGACTCCGTCCGCACCCTGGCCGGTCAATGGAATGACTTACCCACGGCCGAGGAACTGCGCGACACGCCCCCGGACAGCCCCCGCGAAGCGCTGTGAAATACGCCCTGGACACCAACACCCTGATCTATTTCTTCAAGGGTCACGGCAAGGTCGCCGAAAACCTGCTGGCCACAGCACCCTCCGACGTCCTCGTTCCCGCCATTGTGGTGTACGAGCTCGAAACAGGCATCGCCAAGTCCAGCGAGCCCGAAAAACGCCAAAAGCAGCTGGCCGAGCTACTCGATGTCGTCACCGTCCTCCCGTTTGACCGACCCACCGCCAGCCATGCCGCCCGCATACGCGCCCAGCTCGAGCAACAGGGCACACCCATCGGCCCCATGGACACACTGATCGCCGCCACTGCCCTGGCCTACAACGCGACCCTCGTCACCCACAACGTGGCCGAGTTCCAACGGGTCCCCAGTCTCCCACTCACCGACTGGTTCACCTGACCCGCAAGCCCCTCCGGCCATCGCGACCACACCCCACTACAACCCGTCATCGCGAGGAGCAAAGCGACGAAGCGACCTCCAAAGGCCACCCCCGCAGCCGATCCATCATCGGCGGCCGCAGCGAAGCGAAGAGCCGGCATCGCGCACGGATGGGATTCCACAGCGACTGTGCTAACGCTGGCCGGTACAGATCCCGGATAACGGCTTCGCCGTTTCCGGGATGACCCGAGAGGTGGATCCTGCGGGGCGACGGAGCAGGCAGTCTCCGCGGTAACCCCTTGCCGTCATCCGGGCCGCAGCACCACCCTACCCCGTCATCCCGGCCGCAGCACCACCCTACCCCGTCATCCCGGCCGCAGCACCACCCCAAATCGTCATCCCGGCCGCAGCGCCACCCCAAATCGTCATCCCGGCCGCAGCGCCACCCCAAATCGTCATCCCGGCCGTAGCGAAGCGAAGAGCCGGGATCTCCGACGTCAGAGAAACACCAAACGCCGGTGCTGCCACCCACGTCAGAGCCCCCGGACAACCACTCCACAGTTTCCGGGATAACGGCCAACAACAAAATCCTCTCCGCCCCAGCGTTGCCTCTACTAAGGAGACGCCAATCACCCATAAATGCGAACGCGCACATTCAGAGACATCTCCCTACACTGGGATGCATGAGGCATCGCACCGAAATCGATCGCATTCGTGCCGTGTTGCGACACCATCACGAGCTGGAGCTAGCCATCCTGTTCGGATCCCTCGCGAGCGGAAAAATGCATCCACATAGCGATGTCGACCTGGCCGTCAGCGCGGGAGCGCCGCTTCCAGCCACCACGCGCATCGCGCTCATCGAAGAAATCGCCTCCACCACCGGTCGTCCCGTGGACCTTGTAGACCTCACCCAGGCCGGCGAACCCTTACTGGGCGAGATCGTCACACGCGGCATCCGCCTGACCGGACAAGACGAGGCCCACGCCCGCTTCCTCACGCGCCACTTGCTCGACCAGGCCGATTTCTCCCCCTACCGCGACCGCATTCTGGCCGAACGGAGACAAGCGTGGATCGCCGGGTAATCGAACAAAAGCTCGAAACGCTGCGCTATTGCGTCCAGCGGGTCGCGCAACGTTGCCCGGACGACCCCAACCAACTCCAGCAAGACCCGGACACACAGGACATCATTGCCCTGAACCTGTCCCGTGCGGTGCAACAATGGGTCGACATTGGAGCCCATCTCGTGACCGCGCTCGAGCTACCCCCTCCGGACACCATGGGCGAGACATTCGACCGTCTCGCTGAAGGCGGCATCATTGAAGCGAGCCTGGCCGACCGGCTCAAGAAGGCCGTCGGCTTTCGCAACATCGCAGTCCATAACTACGAGCGCATCAACGGGGAGATCGTCCACGCCGTGTGCTCACGCCACCTCGACGACTTCCGGACCTTTGCACGCACAGTCAACGAACGCCTCTAACGCGTCACCCTTCAACCAGGTGCAACCATCGATTGGCACGAGCAGCCCCCCGTAGGAGCCGCCTCGGCGGCGAAGCCCCCGCCAAAACCAGAAAACCACCAACGCTACCGCCGCAACGGCCCAACAGCCCGCCGCAACCCCTCATCCAGCGAAACCGGCGGCACCCACCCCAGCACCTCCCGCGCCTTCGAAGCATCCACCTGCAACGACCCCAACAACCGCCGCGCCATCTCCCCCTTGCCCAGCGCCGCTGCCCCGGCCCGCAACATCCAAACCGACACCGGCACCAACCGCGCCGGCCGCTCCAGCGCATCCCCCACCTTGCGCAACAACCCGGCCGTGGACACATCCTCCCCATCCGCCACCAGGAAGGTCTCCCCAACCGCCGCCGGATGGTCCAGACACGTCACAATCAGATCCACCAGGTTATCCAGCGCCACCAACGAGCGCCGGTTCTGCGTCACCGCACCCAGCGGCAACGGCACACCCTTGTGCACCCAGCCCAGCAGACTGCCGAAATTCGCACCCACACCCGGCCCGTACACCAGCGGCGGCCGAATGATCACCATCTCCAACCCCGTCTCCCCACTCAGCGCCCGCAGCCCATCCTCTGCCTCACGCTTGGACACGCCATAAGGGTCCTCCGGCGCCGGCGCATCCGCTTCGCGGAACGGTTGTCCCGCCAGCGTCTCCTCCCCGTTCACCTTCACCGAGCTGACAAACACAAACCGGCGCACCCCGGCCTCCGCCGCCTGGCGCGCCAGCCGCAGCGTGCCTTCCACATTCACCCCCCGGAACGCCTCCAGCGGATCGGCCTCCGGCTCATCCATCACGTGCACACGCGCTGCCAGGTGCACCACCGTGTCCACCCCGGCCACGGCATCCGCCCACTCCGTCTCGCCGTCGATCACGCCCACCATCACCGGCTCGAACGAACCCGAAGCCGGCACCTCACGCCGCACCGCACCACGAACGACCACACCGTCGGCATCAAGTCGTTCCACCAGCGCCGACCCAACAAACCCCGTCGCTCCCGTCACCAGAACCCGCATCAACACCCCCCTCGACCCCGCCGGAGGCCAGCCTCCTGGCCGATGGCTTGCAGAACTGAATAGCCTTCCAAACTTAACTCCCGCAACAGCGCCATCCGCTACCGCTCCACTCCGTCCAACAGCTCGTCGTAAATCGACATATGCGCGTCCACAATCTTTTCGATCGCAAACTCGCGCTCCGCGAGCTCGCGCCCAGCCCGTCCCATGGCGCGGCGTTCTTCCGGATTCTCGATCAACCGCTGCAACGCGTCTGCCAGGGCCTCCGCATCGCGCACCGGTACCAGCACGCCACTCTCGCCGGGTTCTATCGCATCGCGGCAGCCGGGGACATCGGTGGTCACCACCGCACGCCCCGCCGCGGCGGCCTCCACCAGCGTCTTGGGCAACCCTTCACGGTAGGAAGGCAGGCACACAATGTGCGCCTGTCCGAAGAGGTCCGGGATATCTGTCCGGTAGCCCAGCAGTTCCACAATGCCTTCATCCCGCCAGGCGTCCAGCTCCTGCTCGGTCACCGTTGCCGGGTTTCCCGGATCGGCGTTGCCAATCACCCAGACCCGCACCTCGACGCCTCGCTCCTTAAGAAGCCGTGCAGCGCCGATCAGCTCGACGATCCCCTTGTCCCGCAACAGGCGCGCAGCAAACGCCACAATCGGCGCACCCGAGCCCTCCGATCGCGCTGGATACCGAGACAGATCGACACCCGATCCGCGAATTGAGCGCGCCTTCTCACCCTGGATCACCCCCCAGCGTTCCAGGATGGAACGGTCATCGGGATTCTGGAAGATAGCCCGCTGCCGAGGGTGCCCGAATGCCAGACGGTAGAGCGGATAAAGGGCCCCGCGCAGCACCCGCGCCCGCAGGTCCTGGCGGATAAACACCGCCCCCATGCCCGCTACCGCCGAAACGACCGCGGGCACACGAGCCACCCGCGCTGCGATCCCCCCATACAGATAGGGCTTGATCGTGATCAGATGCACCAGGTCCGGCCGCACCTTACGGAACAGCCGAACCAGCCCCCAGATCGCCCTCAACTCGGCAAAGGGGTTCATGCCGCTGCGCGAGAGGTTCACGGCATGAAAGGCCATGCCCGCTTCCAGCACCTCGCGCGGTGCGTCGCCCGCCCCGGCCACATGCACATCCCAGCCACGACGGCACGCCTCTAGCGCAATCGACAGGCGATGCGAGACAAAAAAAGCCGGATCATTCACCACGAACAGCAGCCGGGCCATGCCAGTGCCAACTCTCCGCCGCCTTGCGCGACTGCAAAATATTTATGACGGCCCGACACGACCAAGGGTCTGGATCAACCTGCAGGATCTCAACCCCCTGAGCAATCAGCGGCGGCAGATCCGCAAGTTGGCCGCGCCGCGGCCACTTCCCCATCATCGCGAGGCCCCGAAGGGGCCGCGGCGATCTCCATCCACTACCCCCGCGCACCCACAACCCCAACCGCTACAACCGCAAATCCGCCTCGCCCCGCGGCAGCAGGTATTTCAGGTCGTACAGCACATGCGGATCGCGGCCGAAGGCGCGCATTCTCTGCGCGCCCAGTTCGGCGAACTCGCGGTGGGCCACGGCAATCACCACCGCGTCGTAGGCGCCCGCTTCCGGCTGTTCCACCGGCGTGATGCCCATCTCGTGCTCGGCCTCAGCCGCGTTCACCCAGGGGTCATACGCATCCACATCCAGCCCGTAGCTCTCCAGCTCGCGCACCACATCCACCGCCCGGCTGTTACGCAGGTCCGGGGTGTTCTCCTTGAACGTCAGGCCCATCACCAGCACCCGCGCACCCTGCACGCGCGCGCCCTTGCGCAGCATGGCCTTCACCAGCTGGCTGGCCACATAGACGCCCATGCCGTCGTTCAACCGCCGCCCGGCCAGGATGATCTCCGGGTGATGCCCGATCTCCTGCGCCTTGTGCGTCAGGTAGTACGGATCCACCCCGATGCAGTGGCCACCCACCAGCCCGGGCCGGAACGGCAGGAAGTTCCACTTGGAACCGGCCGCCTCCAGCACCTCCTGGGTGTCGATCCCCAGGCGGTTGAACAACATCGCCAGCTCGTTGATCAGTGCGATGTTCACATCCCGCTGGGTGTTCTCGATCACCTTGGCCGCCTCGGCCACGCGGATGCTGCTCGCCTTGTGCGTGCCCGCCGTGATGACCTCCCCATACAGCGCGTCCACGAACTCGGCAACCTCCGGCGTGGAGCCGGAGGTCACCTTGCGGATGGTCGTCACGCGATGCTCCCGATCCCCCGGGTTCACCCGCTCCGGGCTGTAGCCGGCGAAGAAATCCCGGTTGTACGTGAGCCCCGAGACACGCTCCACCACCGGAATGCAGTCCTCCTCCGTCGCCCCCGGATACACCGTGGACTCGTAGATCACCACATCCCCAGGCGAAATCGCATGACCCACCGTCTCGCTGGCCGCCAGCAGCGGACGCAGGTCCGGCCGCCGGTGGGCATCAATGGGGGTGGGCACCGTCACGATGAACACATTGCAATCCGCCAGTTCGGCGGCATCGTCCGTTACCCGCAGCTGCTCCGCGGCGGCGAGTTCATCATCCGGCACCTCCAGGGTATCGTCATGCCCCGCCCGCAGCGCCGCCACCCGCCCGGCGTTCACGTCGAACCCGACCACCGGCCGCTTCAAACCGAACGCCACCGCCAGCGGCAACCCAACATACCCCAACCCGATCACCGCTATCCGCGCTTCCGTGTGGTTCTTCATCTACATCCCTTGAGTCGTTCAGTTCGCGTGCAAGCACGCTCCACCATGTTGCCCTGCCCGCGCAGGAGGGTGCTGGCACGCGAACCCCCGCTACAATGCCCCACAAGGCAACATGACTTGCGAGGATATTCCATGGAACGGAACATCGTCTTCTGCTGCGACGGCACCGGCAACCAGAAGGGCACCGTCAACACCAACGTCGTCCACCTGCTGCGGCGTATCCCCACCCACAACCACCAGATCATCCCCTACGAACCCGGCGTCGGCACCTTCTCCCCGTTCGGCCTGCCGCGCGACAACCGCATCGGCACCACCGTGGGCAAGCTGTTCGGCCACGGCCTCACCGCCAACATCGAAAACGGCTACCGCTTCCTCATGCAGTACTACCACGAGGGCGACCGCGTATTCCTGTTCGGCTTCTCCCGCGGCGCCTACGCCGTGCGCGCCCTCTCCGGCATCCTGGAACAATGCGGCCTGCTCCACCCCGGGCGGGAAGACCGCGTCCCCCAGGCTACCCGCCTCTACACCCGGCAGAACAACCCGCAAGAAGCCGCCGCCTTCCGCAGCCGCCACACCCGCCCCTGCCCGGTGCACTTCATCGGCGCCTGGGACACCGTCGGCTCGCTCGGCTACCTCTACCGCAACCGCCGCTTCTTCGACACCAAACTCAGCCCCCAAATCACCCACGCCTGCCACGCCCTGGCTATCGACGAACGCCGACCCAAGTTCGAGCCCCTGCTGTGGGACGCAACCCGCGCCGAACCCCACCAGACCCTCGAACAACTCTGGTTCCCCAGTGCCCATGCCGACGTCGGCGGCGGCTACCCCAAACGCCAGCTCGCCGAAATCGCCCTGCAATGGATGCTGCAACGCGCCGAACACGCCGGCCTGCAGATCATCGAGGACCACGAACCGGCCACCGCACCCGACCCCACCGACCCCACCGGCCCCATCCACGAACCCTGGAACACCTGGACCGGCCGCGCCCTGCGTTGGCTGCACCTCGGCGACCGCCCGCGCGCAGTACCGCCCGAGGCCCTACACACCTCCGCCAAAGCACGCCACCAAACCCTCGGCTACCGGCCGGAACTCTTCGCCCGGTGAGCCGTGGCGCAGCGCGCTACCTACCTCCCACGGTGACCTACCCCCGCAGGAGCGGCCTTGGCCGCAAACCGGTGGGAGGCCAGCCCTTGGCCGATCCCCACGGCAATCTCCATCGCCCGGAGGCCAGCGCTCCAACCATGCCCGCCAAGGATCATCCCCGTTTGAGCCCGAGCTCACCTTCACGCCAAAAGCTCAGCCTGTGCTCGCCATACCCCGGGTTAATTCGCCGCCTTCTGTATGCTCCTGATTACAACCGCGTATTCCGCACCCCAGCTCTCGGTCCCAAAATAGCCGCCCGCACCTGCGAAACCTCTGCCGCATCCTACGTCACCCACCGCTGGCCGGCGCGGCCAACTCCGCTTCAACCAAATCCGGCGTAGCGTCAGCCCGCGCGCAGCGCCGCTACGCGCCCGTGCACTGGCGGCCTGGCTACCATTCCGGTCTCTTGGGGCTCTTGAAGGGCCATCTTCTTACCGATCATGTCCATATCCAGCTGAGAGCCATTTTAACCTTTGACCCCGACCGACAGCACTAGTCAACAGCAACACTAGAATCGCAATCAATAAAAAGACCCTGGCGGGCATCCCGGTCATAGTGTTCTGCGTTAACGAAGACAATAGAATTGCAATTGAAACCGACACAGACAACGCCCCTGCAAACGAGCCCGACCGCAGCAGGCCCCACCCCCTAATCACCAATAGAGCCATAAGCGCCAAAAACACTGGGACTAGGAAAGGACCCGCTTGGGCTACCATGAATACCCAGTAGCTATCAAATGCTGGAAGGTGATCTAGCGCATGAGCAGGATTTACTAACGTCCCGATCGCGGACCACTCGGACTGAGCTTCTTCGATAGGCCTTGTCCAACGTTCCCCTCCACGGCCTGCAATATCGTCTAACGTCGTTTGCCCACTCACCCACTCCCATACACTTTGAATACGTCCACTCGAAGCAATGCGCCCAATATTAAAATAGTACAAAACATAGACCAAAAACGGCGACAATCCGACAATCAACAACGCAGAAAACAACGCACGACGACCGATCACGCCTCTTGAAGCAGCCATTAAAAACAACAAAACCAGGGCCACGACCGGCGCACCGAACATCATTACCCTCGTGCCAGCCGCAACAATAAAAACAACGCCCGATAAAAAAATAAATAGATTAACCCAACTGCAGTGTATACCCCGAAGAAGCCCGACAAAGAATGCAACCCCACCAAGAAACGCAAAAGTCCCAGCATAATTTAGCAATGACGCATAACGTCCAATGTGGTGACCATAAAGACCATACGCATCTCCGCCACCCGGATACCAGATCTCCAGGATTTTAGTAGGCCGCATGCCAAACACTTGGACCCCGACCTGAGAAAACAAACCAACCCATTGCAATAGGATAAGAAGAACAAGGAAGGCAATAAAATGGCGCTCGAAACTCTGAAGATCAACACCTCGATAAGCAACCCAAAAGGCCGCCACGACGACCATTAACTGCATCCATCGGTAGTCGCCAAATACCCAAGAAAGAGGCGCCGCAGGAAAAAACAAAAGACCCAGAAGAGGAAAAACAATAATCAAGCCAAGATACGCGAGACCAGCAATAACCAGCGGCGCATCATGCGGGCGCCGAATCCCTCTCACAGCAGATAAATATAGAAAGAAGGGCAGCATCACGGCCCATAGGAGGTCACCCCAGCCGAGAGCGGGAACTATCCCGAAAAAGTCCGTAGGCGGAGCTGTCACAAAAGCGAAAAGACTTGCCCACCCAAGGACGATAGTCGCTCGGGTGGCGCTAACTCCGGCGCCAACGCGCAATTTTGGCAAGTGCATGGTCATAAGGCTCTTCTATCCACTGTTCCTGCCAACACGTTCCTGATTAGATCCTGGTATTCATGAGCCACACAGTCCAGCGCAAAACACTGAACCATCCGATTACGGGCACGGTTTCCGAGATCGCCCAGCTGCCCGGCGCTCATACCCATCACTTTACGCACAGCGGCTGCGAGAACCCCTGGCGTGCCCTCAGGAACTACAAACCCCGTACTCTCAACCAGGGGCACAGAATCGCCGACATTGGTTACCAGTGACGGTACGCCGCAGCCCATCGCTTCCCCCACCACGTTCGGAAACCCTTCACCCCAAAGCGACGGCATCACCAGAAGATCCAGGGCCGGGTAGAGCGTTTCGGGAGAATCGGTCGGCGGAAGAAGCGTCACGGCCGATTCCAGTCCGGCCTCACGAACGGTAGTAGCCAGCGGGCCATCGGGCTCCGCAACCCCGGTGCCGACCATCACACAGTGCACGGGCAACCCAGCGTCCACCAGCATACGGAATGCTTTCAGCCATCCAAGATGGTTCTTCATCGGATGGGCACGCGCCACCACACCCAGCAGGAACCGGTCGGATGGAACTCCCAGCTCCGCTCGCCGGGCGCTCCGCGCACTCGGGTCGGGCTTGAAGCGGTCCAGGTCAAAGCCATTGGGCAATACAACCCGCTTGTGCGCCGGATAGCCGAGGCGCTCGTGTTGCTCGGCAGCGGTCGCACTGTTGTAGACGATGCGTGCCGGGGACTGTGCGCACCATGCGCCAGCCCGGATCACCCAGCGCGTGCTCGCCTTCTCGCGTCGTATTTCGTGCACCGAATGGCGCACGTTCCAGAGGATCGGCCCCCGGTGACCCAGCCGCCGCGTGAGCGACGCGGCCAAGTTGCCGTGATACATCCACCCCATCACCACGTCGGGACGGAGTTCTCGTATGACCTTTCGCAGCTTCGGTATCCAAACGGGAGAAACGCTTCGCCGGACGCCGCCGGTATAAATCGGAACACCTGTCTTCCGTATTTCTTCCGCCATCACCCCCGGTTCCTTGAGTGAAAAAACGGCGGACTCGCCCGGAAACACGGACGCCAGGTTCGCCAACTGACGCTCGGCACCGCCCTGGCTCAGCCCCGTAATGATATGGAGGACCTTCATCCGCTCACTGATCTACATTCACAATCTGCCGCCCGATGCAAACCCGAGTGTCAGGAGCGCCCGCCCTGAACGCCTGTCGGCGGCAACCAAACCACCGGATACCACCGGCACCGGAGTTTGGTGGTTTCTCGTATTCAAGCACGTAGCCACGCCTCAGGACTCCTGAGACGGCGGTCGCGCGGGCGCTTCGAGTCCGAACGCTTCTTCCAGATACTGCCGCGCAATTTCCGGTGCCGAGAAATCGCGCGCCCGGTCCTGCCGAGCTTCGCGCGTACCCCGCGGAGAATGGAGCGCTTCGGTAATGGCTTGGGCTAGCGCGTCTGGCTCATCCACTGGCACCAAATGCCCCAAAGCCCCATCGCGAAGCAGAGCGCGCGGGGCTCCCGGGCAATCCGTAGAGACAACCGGCACCCCACTCGCCAGCGCCTCCACCAACACATTCCCGAACCCCTCCCATCGCGAAGACAGAACAAAAAGTGACGAGCGCTCCAACACATGCATGGGGTCGCCGACGAATCCTGGCAAATGAACTCGCTCGCTTACACCAAGCTGTCTCGCTTGCTCCTGTAATTTGCCACGGAGGGGCCCTTCCCCAAGGATCACCAGCTCGGCATCTTGGTCATGCAGCTTTGAGAATGCCTTCAACAGGCAATCGAACCCCTTCTGCTCCGCCAACCTCCCGATCGCGCAGATTAGCACGCGGTGCGATCTAAACCCGTCAAAAAGAGACGATGAATCTTCTCGACGACCGACCTCAGAGCCCAGCACAGGATTGTGGATCACGATGGGTGAACCCTCCGAGGCTACACCATTCACTGACATAGATTGCGCTGTCGCTTCGGAATTCGCGACTACACAGTCCGCAGCGGGATAAATTGCGCGCATCACTTTTAAGACCATCTCTTGCCTCACCCGACGAGACCAAGACCCCTCCGGCGCCTGCACTACATTGGCCTCCGAAAGCACCAGCCGACAGGGGCGGCCGGCAATCATCCATGCAACGCTCGCAGCAATATTCACGTAATTCATACGCGCCATCAGGACAGCGGGACGCTCGGATCGTAAATAACTTGCGAGGGCCGGAATCGCTGCCAAGGTTCGCTTTTTCCCAAGATCTCGAATACACACCTCTGGGCGAACATCAGCCAAAAACTCGCCCTCTGCACGCACCAGAACTACATGGATGGGGCGCCCCGTCAAATCGACCAAGGCGTTAGCGAGATTAACAACAACCCGCTGAGCCCCTCCCCCATTCAAGGCGGGGATAAAAAGCGCGATCGGCCGGCTATTACTGCTCATCGCGACTTGATTAACTCCTGTTCTCCTGAGATGATATTCTGTAAAAAGCAGAGACCTCATTCATGATGTCGCGTACGCTTTTATCCAAAGCATTATCAAGAGCAAAACGGTAACCATTTTCCGTCAAAGTCTTTCGAAGATTAGAATCCCCGGCAATACGACGAAGGCAGCGTACCAGCTCATCCGGTGCGTCAGGATTGAAGAGCAAGCCATTAAAGCCATCAGTGACAACACTTGGAATGCCACCTGCGCGGGCGGCAATCACTGGCACCGAACAGGCCATTGCCTCCAGCAACACCTTACCTTGGCGCTCTTCCCTCGATGGCAGCACTAGAACGTCTGCTCCCAAAAATCGAGTTTCCCTGAGTTCGGCGTTAGGCACAGCGCCACAAAACGTCACGCACTCGACCCCGCGTTCTTCCTTGAGTTTTACGAGCGTGTCTCGCTGCGGTCCGTGGCCAACAATCTGCACGGCAATCCGATAACCTTCTTTCTCCAGAAGCGTTGCAGCCTCAATCAAAGATCCAATATTCTTCTCTGGGCTCAGCCGTCCTACAAAAACCACTTGGAGTACCTTGCTAGGCTCAGGTGTCCGGTAGGGCGGGACTTCCGAAGAGGTGACTGTCGTTTTTATCCACTGGCGCCAATGGGGACGAGACCCTAAAAAATCGTCACCTGTCACAAAAGCTGGCCGACTACCACCCAATCTGCGAAGCAACGTGTAAATCGTTTTTTCAACGAGCCATGCCTTTGCGCGTCCCCGGAATCCGCCAGCCGAACGTGCCTTTCCGGCTCGATCAGTGTCAATACTCAAGAAAACAGGCTTTCCGCGCACGCGAGCCAGCACCAGGCCAAGAACTCCCATGTTGTTGGGCGCCATCGCGTACACAACGTCGGCTCTTCCGATCTCGCGCCACAATCTACGTACAATAGATGGGAGCTGGCGAACGAAGCTAAGGTGACCTCCATACATGGGCAAGGGGCTAAGGGTAATGTTCCCCGGATAATTAGAAACCTCCGATGTTTCTGGTTGACCACCCACAGGGACACAAAGGGTCATGGTTTTCACGTGCCTGGAAAATTCTGACGTTATTTTTGCAAACCCACCACGAACTGCAATACGTCCATCGGGTAAACGGTCGTGGCGCTTGTGGGAGATCACAACAAGTTGTTTTATTCGCTGACACCGCACCGTCGGCGGTTCAAGTTGTGTGCTCATGACGCGTCCCGAGCCGCCCTAGGTGCCTTGATGGCTAGGCAATCTCCTCCGTGAGGGAACCAATCGTAGCCCTCGGTCTTCAGCCACTCGAATGCCTCATGGGTCGCTAAGGGCCCTAGATGTTTCATCTCAAAATTTATCGCAATAGGGCGCTCAACCCCCAAGGTTCGCAGAACGTCCCAATCCCCCCCTTCACAATCCACCTGAAGAAAGACTTCCATTTTTTCAAAATGGCGCACTATCAATTCATCTAGACGGACACACTCAACATCAATCCGCTCAACGACCTCCGGTCGATACTTTCGGCCTAAGAACCTTTTCGCATAACGTTCCACATGGGCTCTATCGCTTGACGTAACCCCACTTAAATTCACTCCAACATCGTTAGAAAGGCTATCGCTAGTTATATGATACAAATTCAATATTTTTTCATTACTTACCGCTCTAGAGTCTATTTCGAGATCACCCCGAAATTGCGCATAGTTTTTTTCTAGCGCCATACGAGCCTCCTGCTGAGGCTCCAACAACCGCGCCTTATCTGCAAACCGATGCACAGCCTCGAATATCGGGTCGTTGCTTACACCATCATTCGCCCCTACTTGAATCACGCCAAGCCCAGATGCAGCGTGAGGTGCGCCTGCCCTGAGCGCAGCAAAAATTGGCGCCATATCAATATGCTCTGCTCTATCGAGCCTTCGTATTTCCAGATCAATAGACGAGAATAACTTCTTAATAATACGCTTCAACCTGCCTCTCCCCTGAATGCCATCACTTTGATCATAGAAGCCTTAAAACGCCTCACTGCTCAGCTAATCGGTCCCTCATGGATTCCTCTACAAAGAGGGCATTCTTATCGAGTGGCATGAAGTGATAACCTGCGTTCTCAAACTTGTCAATAACATCTGGATCCCATGTATCCGATGGGCCAGTTTCGAAATATACTGCGCATGGATGATGTGCGCTTAAGTCAAAATCTAACAACAACTTCCAATCAAGCCCCTCTGTATCAATGACCAACAAACCACGCAAATCCCCGCTCAGAAGGTCTTGCCATGAAACATTTTGAATAGACTGTTCGGATACTAATTCTTCGGCGTCTTTATAACCAAGACTGCGCAAATACTCAAGCAGTCTATTTTTGTCAGTTCCGGACTTCCGGGCCAGATCAACCTGTCTGCTCTTTGAGGCTTTTCTGCGACCACTCGGCGATAACGAATAATATCGGAGATCAATATCTTTGGGCGACACATAAGCGTTTACAAACCTAATATCGAGGCCTCTCTTTACCAAATAAGCATATGACTTTTGTAATTGTTCAAATGCGATTGGGTCCGGCTCTACCAGAAGCGTTTTTGTCCTATATTTAACTACCAAAGCTCTCACAGGGTCATTTCTTATCCCACAGTTTGCGCCAATCTGTACTATTTCCTTGAAGCCGGCGCATTGAGCAATTTGATGTAGAAGCTTGGAGTCGTTTGGTACGGCCCTCACCAATTGTTCGAGCCTCTTGGCGAGGTCAAACAATGGCGGATTTCGTATTAGAACATCTCGTAAAGTGGCTTGTAAAATTGATGCGTTTCTCCAAGTGAAATGTCAGCGAAGCGCTGAAGTCATCGCATGCAGTTGCTATCTAGGAACTGAATGCCTTATGGGTGTCGCAATCTGAGTGACCATCTACGGTTTGAACTTCCCCGCCCGCCAAAGTCACTATTTGGTCGCTACTTGTAACGGTGGAAAGTCGGTGAGCGATCATGATGATGGTCTTGAGGCGTGATAGCGACGTAACAGCACCCATCACCGCTGCTTCCGTTTCGTGGTCAAGTGCGCTTGTCGCTTCATCAAAAACAAGAACTGGTGGTTCGTGATAAAGGGCTCGCGCGATCCCTATACGCTGACGCTGACCTCCTGACAGACGTACGCCGCGCTCACCTACCACGGTGCTGTAACCTTCCTGCATGTCGCTGACGATGAAGTCGTGCACCTGGGCCATGCGGGCGCAGCGTTCCACCTGTTCGTGGTCGATTTGCTCGTGCGGCACGCCCAGGGCGATGTTTTCGGCCACGGTAGAGTCGGTCAGGAAGATGTCCTGCGGCACATAGCCCAGCGCCTGCTGCCAGGCGCGCAGGTTGTCATCGGTGATGGGCTCACCGTCCACCACGATCGCCCCCTCGGTGGGGCGCAGGAGGCCCAGGAGCACGTCGACCAAGGTGGTCTTGCCGGCGCCGGAGGTGCCGATGATACCCACGGAAGTGCCCACGGGGATTTCCAGGTTGATCCCTTGCAGGGCCGCGCGCTCGGCGTTGGGGTAAGTGTAGTGGATGTTCTGCAGGACGATGGTCTGTTTCGGTTCTAGGGGCTGCGGGGCGCCCTTGTACAGTTCGGCCAGGGCGGAGCGCTGGTGCAGGTCGTTGTAGGCGTTGTCCACCGCAGCCGCGCCGAAGCGCAGTTTGGCCATCCCGGCGTAGATGCGCTGGGCAGCCGGCAGCATGCGGTAGCCTGCAAAGACGTAGAGCCCGAGGATGGGTAGGATGTCACCCAGGGCGTTACTGTCGGTGCCGCCCTGGGTGGCCAGCAGTACCAGCGTTAGCGCGATCACGCCGCCGAAACCGACCGCCTCGATGACGAACTTGGGGATCTCGCCAAGCGTCTGGTTGGTGGCCTGGTGGCGGGCCTGGCGGGCCGAGGGGCCGTCGAAGCGCGAGAGGTAGGCGTGTTCACGCCCGAGGAGCTTGATGTCCTTGATGCCGCCCAGGGCCTCACTGGCAGCGGTGAAGCGCTCCTGGTTGGCGCGGGCGCGGTCGCGCCCCACCCGACCGAGGATGCCGCGCACCGCCCCGAAGATGAGCGCGTACATGCCGCCGATCACCACGGCCACACCCAGCGCCAGCCAGGGGTCCACCACAATCAGCAGGATGCCTAGGGCGAGGATGACCACGCTGTAGGCAACCATCTGCATGCCCGGGCGGAAGACCTGCTGCACGAGCTGGTCAACCTCCGAAAGGATGTTCTTGGCCATGTCGCCGCTGTGGCGGTCGAGGAAGAAGGCGTAGGGCTGGCGCAGGTAGGTCTCCAGCAGCCGCTTGCCGATGCTGTGGCGTCGCATCTCGATGAAGCGGTTCATCGCGTAGTGCGTGAGCGAGCGGAAGAAGGCGGAGAACAAGATGAGCCCGAAGGCCGCCGCACCCAGCGCGAGGATGAAGGCATCCACCGAGGTGAAGCCCAAGCCCTCATACACGGTGTTGAGCACCGGGTTGGTTTCCACCACTTCCGGGTTGCCCAGCACGCTGAGAAAGGGCATGACCGAGACAACGCCGGCGGTTTCCAACACGGCCATGATGATGACCATGCCGAGCACGAGGCCGCCACGGCGTTTTTCCTTGCGGCTGAGCAGGGCCAGAGCTTTGCGATAGGTACTGAACATTTTAGGACTGCATTCCTGCTGTGGCCGGCCGTTGTCTGCTGCTACGGGTACTTACAGGCTGAGCGAGCCGGAGGCAACTACGGCGACGTTGCGCGCAAAGCGCGCCGCACCATACGCGATCCAACGCGCGGCGCGGTAGTGCGATGGCGCTATACATGCCGAAGCCTTCACGACAAGCCTTGCCAGCACTGCGCGGCGGAGCCGCTCGCAATGACGGGTGTTTTCTGGGGACGGTGGTTTGGCACGTGGTAGTTGTCAGATCCGGTAGTACTCGCGATACCACTCGACGAAGCGCGCAATGCCGTCTTCCACCGCCGTGGCGGGGGCATAGCCCACGTCCTCGCGCAGGGCCTCGACATCGGCATAGGTGTCCGGGACATCCCCCGGCTGCAACGGCAGGAGGTTCTTCTCGGCCTTCTTGCCCAGGCAGTCCTCGAGCACCTCGATGTAGCGCATCAGCTCCACCGGCTCGTGGTTGCCGATGTTGTACAGGCGGTAGGGGGCTGCGCTGGTGGCCGAGTCGGGCTCGGCCCCGTTCCAGTCGGGGTTGCGCGGGGCCACGTGATCCAGAGTGCGGATCACGCCCTCGACGATGTCGTCGATATAGGTGAAGTCGCGCCGGTGGTGGCCGTAGTTGAAGACGTCGATCGGCTCGCCCGCCAGGATCTTCTTGGTGAACATGAACAGCGCCATGTCCGGGCGGCCCCAGGGGCCGTAGACGGTGAAGAAGCGCAGCCCGGTCACCGGCAGGTCGTAGAGATGGCTATAGGTATGCGCCATCAGCTCGTTGGCCTTCTTGCTCGCGGCGTACAGGCTCAGCGGGTGATCGACGTTGTCGTGCACCGAGAACGGCATGGTGGTGTTGGCGCCGTAGACCGAGCTCGAGCTGGCATAGACCAGGTGCTCGACGCCGTTATGGCGGCAGCCCTCCAGGATGTTGCCGAAACCGACCAGGTTGGTGTCGACATAGGCCGCCGG
>NZ_KB906121.1:0-43979 GCF_000381185.1 Thioalkalivibrio sp. ALMg13-2
TCGGTGCTGTTCGAGCTCATCGCCCATCGCTACGAGGCGGGCAGCCTGCTGATCACCTCCAATCAGCCCTTCAGCGCTTGGGACGCCATCTTCCCCGACGACATGATGGCCGTCGCTGCCATCGACCGGCTGATCCATCACGCCCATGTCGTCGAGCTCAGCGGCGAGAGCTACAGAAAGCGCGCGCACACCGAGCAACGCAAGAAAACCAAGACCGCCTCAGCGGTCTGACAACACCGACGACCAACCGGCCAAAGTGGTTGTCGCTGACCGGCCAAAATAGTTGACGTCAGATAAACAGTGTTTCACCACGGCATGGAGACGCCTGTGAATCTCGTCGCGGTCATCCTCGGCGGACAGGATCAGGCTCGAGCCCTCCACCCCGAGCTCCATACCAAGCCAAGGGGTGCGGGTTGCGAGGCTTACGGCCAGTTGCAGCTTCGCGAACGATTTCCCGGTGCCTCCGGCGGCACCCAACAGGCCAACCACGTTGTGCGGCAGCACGTTCCGCACTAGCCATTCACGCGCCGGCGGGGCTGTTGTCAGAAGGTTCGCTACGTTGCCGGACGCGAGGTCGAGCGGCTGAGCCTCGTCTGGCGGATGGCTCGCCGCGACACGCTCATCAAGCCAAGCAGTTCCTCGATCAGACATGGGCACCGACCTCGCGAGCGGCGGCCCGGATCCTTCCAGCGGCTAGCGCAAGCCGTTCCATGTCGCTCTGGGTTGGCGTCCGCCCCTCGTGAATATCTTCCGCAACGATCACTACCAGCAGGGCTTCTTGTGCCAGGGCATCGAGTGCTTCTCGCGGCACCCATCGTTGGCTCGGTCGAATAGGTGACCTGCTGATCGGGAGCTTGCGTGGGAAGAGCTCCCGCATCTCCAACCCAACAGCCCTGACCACATCTGCTGCACCACACCCAGCCCAGCATTTGATGAGGAGCGTGCCGTCTTCCGTTTCTCGAATGCTGAGGCTCGGCGTGCGATCCGGATGTGCGGGGCAGCGAGCCGACCATCGGCTAGGCCCGGCTGGCTTGACCGCTTCCAGCCGGGGTAGAAGGCGGTCCAGCGGGGTGTCGTGGGTCCCTTCGCTCACCGCGCACCCCCTTTGTTATCGAGGAGAGTGCGGGTTGCAGAGATCCGTTCCTTGATCCAGTTGTCGACTTCTTCCTCAATCCAGCCGACAGCGCGGCCACCAAGGGGGATGGGTGCAGGGAAGCTACCCTCTGCGATGCGCAGGTAGATCGTCGAGCGGGAAAGACCCGTCCGGGCTTTCACCGAGGGAAGTCTGAGGATTCGCGTAGCCATGTCTGTGCCTCCTTGGGCGTTGTTGGACATGGCTATCGATTATTCTGACGGCGTACCCTTGAATCACCGCAATTGCGGTACATTCAGCCGCAATTGCGGTACTACTTCGATTGTATAAGGGCGGCTCGGGCTCGAGGGAATTTGGTTTGCAGGGTTCTTTTCTTCATCCCGTAGTACCCATCAAATTTAGTAGATAGGAAATCGATAAGTTGGGCTTGACTTTTGAATTCAAGTTTCTCGTTGTTTCCAGGTATCTCACCCAGAATTGTTTCAATAAGAGCGGCGATGAGTATCTGGTAGGTAACCTCGGCGTTCTCTGCTGGTGGCTCGTTTCCTTCAAACTGAGACTTTATTGATTCTAGTTCTTTTTCAAGTCTCTTTTTCTCGTGCATAAGGCTCTCAGAGGTTTTCATATAGTCTTCCGCTTGCCTAGCCAGCGCTTCTTTTTCTGCTTTGAGCGACTCGTAGCTCTCAATAGTTATGGCATGGTGGGTATTTCGCTCAATGTCGTAAAATAAGAATTCAGGTTTTTCATTGGGGAAGGCTTTTTCCATCCATTCTCTAAGGTTCCGACCAAGGATATGGCGACGTTCGTGGGCAATGTGTTCTCCCGATTCGACTGGCTTTCCGTCTTCCCGACCATGAGGTAATGCGCCCGATTCAATAGCCTCAGCGATAGCTTGGGTTCGAGGCTTCAAGCAGGGGACTCCCGGGTGTTCCCAGATGCTTCGCCCGGGGCCCGATTGAGATACTTGCTCGGCCTCAGAAAGAATTGTTTCGAGCTCGTCGTGAGGCACTTCGCACCACAACGCTGCGGCTTGCGGTATAGAGTAGGCTTCATGTAGCGCGCGCATCGCCGCGCAGTTATCTTGTTCCCAAGGTTTGTTCATCTTCGGTTTCCGTTCTTGTGTGACAATGCAGGATTATTGGAGTGAGGGACTGAAATCGGAGCCATACGCGTGTGTATAGGTGATTTTCAATTCACTCTTTCAACGTCAAGTATGGGTGGGGAATAAGTTTTTTGGATGAGCCGGTCGGATGTGTGGTTGCAGAAAAGCCTGATGTCGGGATCACCATGAGCTTCGCATGATTTCGTCCAGATCCACCCGGGATAACACTGCGGTGCAGTCTCGCCATGGGTCGTCACCGCCCTCAAGTACGCTGTCGTTGTAACGCAGGTCAAACCCATTTACCTTCTTTCGGTTCTCGATTCGCTTGTCCATCTCTTCAGCAAGGCGTTCTTCGTTTTCGATCCATTCGTCCTCTATCGTGTCGGGAAGGGAACCGAATAGGTCGTAGCGATCCTGCATGCGCTCAGAGAGGCGGTCATAGATCGTTGCGTCCACGGTGTCCTGGTACACCAGGTTGAGCATGTCTACGTTGTCGCGGGTCTGTCCGAATCGCTTGATGCGACCGATTCGCTGTTCCAGCTTGACCGGGTTCCACGGTAGATCGACGTTGATTAGCGTACCGAGCGTTTGCAGGTTGAGCCCCTCGCAAGCCGCGTCTGTGGCGACCATCAGCCGGATCTCGCGATCCTTGACCATCCGCTTGAGACTTTCTCGATCCGCTGAAGTGGATTGCGTGCCTCGAATGAGCTTGCTTTTGCCGGCACCGGCGTAGAGACCAATCGGCTCGTCTGGGAATAACTCGGCAACCTGGCGGCCGATCCATGCGGCCGTGTCGTAATACTGCGAAAAGATGATGCAGCCCAGTTCGGCCCAGCCCTCGTCTGCAAGGTAGTGTCGCACCGCGGCGACTTTCGGGTCCTCCCCACCCAGAAGGTCGACCTGCTCGATCAGGTACTTCAGGGCATCCCGCTCCTCGTCGGTCGGGATGTCGACCTCGCTTTCTCCGTCCTCCAGAAGGTCCTCTTCGAGTTCCTGCCCCTTCAGTAGCTTCTCGGCCGTCGTGCGAGCGGCATGGGGGCTGGAACAGAGCCGTTGGCGCATGAGATTGGTCATGAACCCGGCTGCCTGCTTTCGCCGCCCGTAAGCCGCCCCGAACCGGTTTGCCGCTTCATAGGCATTGTCGAAGGCATCTCGGGTGCGCAGCGCATTGCCCTCGAAAAGCGCGTAATACCCACTTTCCTGCGTGACCCGGTCAGGGTCGGGGTGGAGGATCACGCCGACCTTCTGAAGCAGGCCCTTCTCCTCCAGGTCCGCCCGCTTGCGCAGGACCACATGCCGCACGATCGGGTTGTGTCGCTGGAAGAAAGTGGTGCCTTGGATTTGACGTTCGAGTTCGTCCTCGACCTTCTCCTTGGTGTCGCGATCCAGATCGGCCGCAGACGTGTTGCGGGGTGGCTCAAACTCGTGCAGCTTCATCCCGAAATCCCGCCGGATTTTTTCGTTCATCAGCCGATAATCGGTAAATGGCGAACTGTCCGTAGGAGGGATGGGCGAGCGCAGATAGGACCAGGCATCTTCGAAATCGAGTGGCTGTTCCTGCCCGGTAAGGAGCGGGATCACGCGATCCGGTGTATGCCAGGGGCTTAACTCGGTCCCAAGAACAAACCGGCCCTTGCCCTGGTGCAGAACCCCGAGCTGGCCCCACAGGTCGGCGATCTCCGTCTGCATCGGCGTGGCGGTGCCGAGCAGGACGTTGTCAGCCTGTTGCGCAAAGCGGCGAGCGTACTGAAGCAGCACGTTGGCTTCGCCCGCGCCCTTGCCAAGCCCCTGGCGCTCACGCGCCTTGTGGGATTCATCCAGCACCACGGTCTCGAATTGGAGGTTCTCCAGGATCTCGCGCTCCCGCGTGGGCTGGGAAAGCAGCCCCGTGGAGACCACCCCGATCCGGAATGGACAACGAGCGATCTCTTCCGGCCCCTTCGGTGAGACGATGTGCCCTTGCGGGTCGATCCATGCCTTGTGGAAGGAGCTCCAGCGACCCACCGGAATGCCGAGCTTGTCCAGCAACTCGACCTGCCACTGTTCGGTGAGTGTGGCGGGCGCGAAGATCGCGATAGGCTTGGCCCGGCGTCGTTTCGGGGCGCTCTTGTCCGAGTGAGATTGCAGGGCGAGCACAATGGTGGCCGTTGCCAGCGACAACGTCTTGCCAAGGCCGACTTCATCGGCCAGCAACAGTCGGACCACCCCGAACCACTCCCGGTGTTTCAGGGCTTCGCTGACGAAGGAGCGCTGCCACGGGCTCAGAGAGAACCCTTCCTGATACATCGGCGACTCGACGACAGCCGCAGGCCCAATGTCCTCGGGGTCCTCGATATCCTCGATCAAGGCCTCGACGCGCTTGGAGCGGCGTTGGATCTCCTGAAGTACGACGCGGGGGAGGGGAGTCGATCGCTCCCACAGCCAGTCGAATTCGTCCTGCACCCACTTAACCCCGTCGGACGACTCGTCCGACCAGAGGATCTCGTAGTTGCCTTTCCAACCCATGCGGGTCTCATTCATCGAACCGATGAACGCCAGTTGGCTGCCGTCCTCGCGCTCGATTACCCCGGCTTTGCCGTGGATCAGGCCGCAGACCGTGTTGGGCACCACACGAATCGCATCGGGGTGCGCCTGAAGGAATTCGTCCAGAAGACGATAGCGATCCTGGTGGAGCAGCGCGTCCAGCCCTGGGTCCTCGTGGAGACGGCCGAGCAACGCCGCCTCCCGGTTCTTGGCGACCTGAAGGTCTTCGGCGGCCACATCGGCATTGCAGACGATGCGCACCTGCCCGATTCGGGATAGTTGCTCCCCCGCGATCTCGAATAGCGACGAGGTGAAGTACCCCGCGATCCGGTCGTAACGCCGCGCCTGTTGCAGTTCGTTCGTCAGAACCGTTACATCAATTGGGTCCTGGCGGGTGGAGTAGCGCCGAATCGGAGAATCCGCCATGTCTTACCAGCCCTCGTTCCGGATCCGGTTGGCGAGGATCTCTGCCTTCTCCGCTTCCTCGGGGCGCCGTTCAGCGACCATCTTGGCGATGAATTCGGCTACGGCCATCAGGTTGGGGCGCTGTGGGATATATGTGGCACCAAGGTTCGACTGCATCTCCGCCAGCACCGTCTTGGGGTCTTTGTCATCCATCAACTCGCGGATCGCCAGCAGAACCTCTCCGAGGCGGGTTCCGGCCAGATCGCCGTTCAGCAGCTCCCGGCCTTTGAAGTCCTCGGCACCTTTGAGGCGGGACTTGTCTGCCTTCATGGACGCCATCAGCGGTTGGTAGTCCACCCGGAATGCCTTGCCGAAGTTCTGGTAATTGTCCAGCTTGAACTGACCGGCTTCCTCGATCGCCAGCAGGCGGACGTAGAAGCGTTCGATTCCGGAGAGGTGTTCCCAGGTGTCCTCGTTGATCGCCTTTAACGCCTCCGGCACGAGGGCGTTGTTCGCGATCTCGGCTGCGTACTCGACGATCTCGTCGACCACATTCTTATGGCCACGCTTCTTGGGCTGAAGCGCAAAGCTACTCACTTCCCTACCGTCGATTTTCGTGTAACCGGTGAGTACCTTCAGTGCGGCGGCGTAGCCAGCCATCTGGAGATCGGCGTCACTGAAGACGCTCTTTCCGTGGGCTTCGGCCCGGTCGTTCAGCCGCATCATCTCATCGACCTGGGTGGCCACTTCGTTGCGGATCTTCGGGAAAAGCTGCCGCTTGAACGTCTCGCCGGCTCCTTCGCCGCGCTTGCGCAGGACCAGTGTCACGGTGCCTTGGACGTGGGCTCCCGAGCGAAGGGCGGTGCTCGCTTCAGTCGCGATGTACCACGCGCCGACGACCTGAAGCCCGGCCGCCCAGAAGATCGAGATCATGTCGCCCCAGACACCCGTGTCTTGGTGCGTGAACATGACGCATTGGAGGCCGTTGTCGGGCATGTTCTTCGCCATGGTGGAATAAGACTCCACCATCGAGCGACGGAAATCCTCGCCCGCGCCCTGGATTGCGAGCGCCCTGCGTGAATCCCAGTTCCATTCATTGAAGGGGGCGGGTGGGTTTTTGCGAAGCCAGGCGATGAAGAACTCGGTGATTTCGTGGTAATTCACGGCGTCTGCGTACGGTGGATCAGTTATCCATATATCGCAATCACTATCTATATCAGAAGAGTTCTTATTGCAGACTTCTACATCAAAACTCAATTCTGTCTTGCGGCCTTCCCGGGCACCAAAAACAACGCTATAAAAGGCGGACGAAGCTCTAACCGGGAAGTTAAAAAAAGTATTAAGCGCTTGGTTCGAAAAGAGGTGTTTTGGGCCTCCCACCCCGCCGCCTTGAGTTGGCAGCCACTGGCATAGCTTGTTGTTGTTATCCAATACATTCGGGACTAGTAATAGTTTTGATGGGGAGTCAACCGAAAAAGACAGGAAGAGGTGGTTTATTAATAGATGCCGAACGTTAAAAAGATGATGCCAGTACCGCCAGCCCCGCTCCCGCTGTAGGCGAGTGGTCTCATCCCCGGGTTCGATCGGCATATCCGGCACCAGCCCCTTCGCCTGCCAGTCCGCCAGGTTCTCATCGACTATGCTCTCGACCTTGCGCTCGCGCTCCAGGTCGGCATCCGTGACCGAAGCGAAGTAGGTCTCGGGACGTGAGCGGTCGACAGTGCCGGCCTTCATCCACTGAATGGCATAGAGCCGTTCCTGGAAGATGTCGTCTTCCCGCGGCATGAAGTCTCGCAATCCCCATTGCCGAAGCTGATTACGGCGAACGCCGTTATTGTCACGATAGTCCCCGCGCAACGTTGAGATAGGCGTGGTGTATCGTTGTCCGTTCAGCTCGTAGTCCAACTTTCCATTTTTAACAGTTCCAACTCTGGCATTCTTCACTTCCTCGGCGGAAGCATCTGTAACCACTTCGATATCGAAGCGCTTTGTCCGATGATTTGGGATGAGTTTAGCTATAACATTCCGTTTCGTGGAGATCACCCAACTGGGCGCCATTGGCACCATCCATCCGGTTTCTGGGCATTTTGTCTCCAAGCAATATAGGTACGCCTTTGCTCGATCCCCCTGTTCATTATGCTCGATGCCCAGTTTCGCGATTTCGGCGTCGACCGCCATGGCAACCTGCTGTTGGTCCTGCTCGATGCTTGTCCGATGGGTTTTTTCCGACCCAATAACGTTGAATGCACCCCACGTGAGCATGCAGGCGATTGGGTTGATGTCTGATGCGTAGGCATCGCAGCCGACGCGTGCCGCCTCGAAGGGGATGGATCCTCCGCCGCAGAACGTATCACCCACACGCGGACGATGCCCATAACGTAGGATGCCGAGTTGCTCGAGCAACTCCTCGTGAGAATGTGCCTCGATACCGAAGCGCTCAAAGTGAGCGTTGACGTCTCGCCATATGGGAGCATAAAGCTCTTCTTGGTCGAGCTGTTCAGGCCGCTTCGAGATCGTAACTTTCTCTTCATAGGTCATTTCGGCCACGCTCTTGGCCATCACTGACACCTTCGTCATCTCATCAATGCCGGGCTTCCAACTGAGGACTAAGCCTGGATAGGCCTCCATCTCTAGAGGAAAAGAAAGATCGCGAACGTCTTCTTTATCGAGAGCGTTTCCCTTTAAGCTGAAATTGAAAAACGTCCAAGGATGGTGGAGTGTAGCCCGCTCAGCGATTTCGTATGGCGTAAAGCGAAGTCCACGGCGGACAAAGGATTCATTATCCATGGCCATCAACTTCTCGAATATCGTTAGGTCCGCCTCCACGTCCTCGGTGACCGGAAGCAGACTAGCGAGCACAATGGCGCGGACCATGATCAGCGGCTTTCTACCCTTCCAGTAGGACCCCAGGGCCGTAAGGGTTTGGCCGGAAACGGCCTTTCGTTCTTTTTGTGCCTCCGCCGACACCTTCTGCGCGGGAAAGACCCGCTCAATTAGCGCCGGGGCGTCCTTGAGGCTTAGGGGTTCAAGATTCGCGCGCTTCGCTTCCATGCTCATTCCTTGTCATCCGTGAACAGGCCTAGGGTCGGGTCCGACGTGGTTTTGCTAGAGGTTTTCGCATCGTCCCCGAAGCGCGTTGAGCGCACGGTGGCTTCGGGGGTATCGCCCAGGGCGTACCGAAGCGCCATGCGCCAACCGCGACCCTTGCCGTCCGGGCCGCCGACCGTGGCCGCGACCATATCGAACAGCCACCAGCGTTCCTCCGGGCGCAGCGCCAGCCAGTTCCGTAGCGCGTAGGGCGTATCTTCCGGGGGCATGTCCTCGATGGCCCAGGCCAGCACGCACAGCTCCTTCCCGAGCATGCGGTCTACGGGGGTCGTGCCGACCTTCCACTGCGCCGTCGCGAGGTCGTGCATCTTCAGGCGCTCGTTGAACGCGCGCTTCACCGCTGCCTGAATCTCGGTCCAGTTGCGGCGCGGGACTACCACCCGGTCCAGTACCTCGTGACCGCGAGCCTCGCCCGCGACACCCAGATCCTCCGTAATGAGGACGGGCTGACTGTTGCCACGCGGGATCTCGACCACGAAGTGATGTGGCGCCAGCGTCTTGGGGACCCCGAAACCGGCTGTGTCATGCGCGTACTGCTTGGCTTTCTTGCTGCGGGTCATCGACTCCACCTTTTCCATTGCAGCGGCCATGACAACCACCTTATTGGCTCACGTTGTCGTGCTTGAGCTGAAGGCCCGCAATTTCCGCGAAGCGCTTGAGGTCCTCGCCCGTGGCGAAGTCCCCACCGCCGTTGCGAATAGACATCTGAACCTCGGCATCCGAGTCGCCCGTGGCCTTTCGCAATGACTCGATGGTCGACTCGATTACCGCTGGCGTGACCGCCCGCGAGTTGAAGTTCACCTCAATGGATTCCTCGCCCTCACCGACTTGAAGCCTTACCTGCGTGAAGCTGACGTTCCGGTCTTTGAAGTCCACGAGTACCTGAAAGACGGACTGGGTCGTATCCAGGCGAACCTTGGAGTTTTGAAGCCGAATGGGTTGGTGCGGATCAATCTCCGGGCGCCCATCGTCGTCGCCGCTAGGCTGGATCGTGAACTTCTCGGTCTGCTCGGATGCCCCGGCCTTGGCGTAGACCTGAACCAGGACACGACCGTCTTCGATCGGGAACGGACCGGTGTACTCAAACCCCTCGCGTGGGCCGGAACCGTCCGTGGTGTAGTAGAGCGCCGCCTTGGGTGTGGATTGAAGCTCGACCACGCGATGATCCGGCTTGCTGTGGACTTCATGGCGGATCTTGATCGGTGCCTTCCAGAGCGTGGCATCACCGGTTTCGTGCTTGCCGTCCGGGTCAATCGCCAGGAAATACAACGTCGGCTCGGCCGTTCGGAACTCTTCTAGGTTATCAGCCGCCGGGTCTTGTTCGGAGACCCCCTCATCGGGGCGGTAGTGAACCCGAGGTGTGTTCCCGGCGTGCTTGGGCACAATCTGGAGGTTTAACTCACCGGTAGCCTCGTCTGTGGACTTCGTGGTCACGCTGACGCTGGTTTTCTCCTTCGCGAAAGGCCCTTTCTCGATATAGCCATCGCTACCTTCGCGCCACATACCCCGCGCCAGCGCGCTGGCTTTGACCTGGTCGAGGCCCTTGTTTCCCGGCAGCCAGGGCCACTCGGGCTTTGCCGCTGCGCGCATGCGGATATCTTTCCACGGCTCGCGCTTCTGGCCTTCACGCCAGAGCATCGACTCAGCCATCGAGATCACGGAGTCGATCTCGCCATCCAGATCCGTAATGAGCTTCTGGTCGCACCGGGTTGAAGCCAGATATTTCTCGATCTGCGCTTCGGGTGCTTGCTCGTCCTTTCCGAACTTCAGTCCATTGTCGATCGTGGCCGGGGCCAGCGACCCTTCTGTACCCGGATAGTACAGGCGGTTGAACACGCTCTGGATGCTTTGGATGAAACCTTCTTCGGTTGTCTCCTTCAGGTCTCCAGCCTCCCGGATCTGGGCTTCATTGCCGCCTTGGTGGATGTCTCTCTGAATGCGCTCCAGGGCCAGTAACTCGCGGAAACGCGATTCCGCATCCCCAAGGAGATGGCTGTCGTGACTGGTCAGGACCAGGAGGTTGTTCTTGTGCTCCACGCTGTCGAAAAACCGCTGGATGTCTTCCGGTGGCGTGCTACCGTCGGGTTTCGCCACGACCAGCACGCGGGCATGCTTGATCTCCTCGGCGATCGTCTCCAGCGACGGCATCACCAGGACCTTCTGGTATGCCTGTTTCGAACGGGGCTCCAACGCACGTTCCAGCCACTTGCGCAGTTGGTCGTCCACCCGGTCCTGAGGCAGGTTGTCGGCGTCCTTCTGGAGCCGTTTGATCAGATTTTCCGTGTCCTTGAACAGCAGGTTCTCGCTGGCGTCGGTGTGCAGATACCACGCGGTCTTCCGCAGCTCGGTGATTGCCGCCTTGAATTCCTCGGCCTTTCGTTGCGGGTCGATGAGATATTCGATGACCTCATGCTCATGCAGGCCGGAATGCCCGTGAACCGCCTCGGAGAGCGAAGCGGAAAGGATCAGGTTGGCGACCTGAGTGCCCGCATCGCTGCTCAGGTGATCATTAATGGCTTCGGCGTGGGACGCCCCGTTATCCGCTACATCCCGGGCCACCGCGTTTCTCAGACCACGATTAATACTGTCCACCTGGCTGGAGACCAACGGGTCGTTTAGATCCATGTGCTGGGTACCGATCAGATAGACATCGTTGGTATCGCGATTCCAGACCGAGCGCACCACGCGGGCCGAGAACTCCAGCAATCCGCGCGTTTCGCGGAAATTGGGGTTGTCCTTAAAGAGGGCAACGAGGTGTTTGAAGCTCGGATGGAAGGGGTAGGTGGTGCGAATCTCTTCTTCGATCTGAACGAGCGAGCGGGCGTTGAAGTAGCCGCTGTCCTCGGCTTTGCGCACCTGCTCTGCGAATGCCTCTGCCACTTCGCCGATAGTGGATTCATCCGGGATGTCGGAAAACAGACGCTTGCGGATGATCGCGTACACCTCGTCGCCGTCTAACGATACGGGGGTGATCGAGGTGGCTTGCCGGTTCGCTTCTGCCTGAAGGTCCTTGACCAGCTTGCCGATCTGGCCCGAGTTGTCGGTGTACGTATTGACGAGATTGGAAAGAACAACGCAACAATTTTTCTTCGCCAGCGCCGCTTCGAAGAGGTTTGCCACTGCACGAGTAGCGACATCGGCCAGGGTTCCCGCTCCCATCGTACGAGTCGAAACGTACTTCAGGTACGGGGGGATCTCGTCCATCAGGATCAGCGTTGGCTCGTCACCCAAGGCTCGTAGCCAATCATCCTTTCCGGGGGCGGCATTGTCCTCCCAGAACGGCCGGAGGATCTCCGTGGCCTGGCCTCCAAGCTGCTCGGCCAGAGTGCCCCAAAGATGCTTCGGATGGCTGTTCCTCCCGTCGAACACCGCCACCCGCGCAGTCACATCACCCACGGCCTCCTGGGTGTTTTCGGGCAAGATTGCCGATCGATGCTCCGGGAAGCGCGCCAGTAGGCCCAGCGCGCTCATCAAGTGAGTCTTACCCCCACCCATCGCCTGCGCCAGCTCGAAGACCGCTTGGCCGCTCTGGCCAGCCAGCCGGCGGAGCCCCCCGTCCAGAAGGGCCTCCATGCCGCGAGTCATGTAGTTGCGCTGGAAAAACGCGGCACCCCTGTCATCACTGGCGATGGTCGACGAGAGCTCTTCGACACCTTCCGCGCTCTGGTAGCCGAGTGTCGTGGGGTGCAGGTCGCAAGCGTCTTTGACGGTCTTCAGCATGATATTCCTTGGCCTTGAGACTGGGATTCCGGTAATGCGCCGCATTATGCATTATCGGCATCTCAAGCTCCGACCCGACTGGAGCGGCATGCCATGCGGCGCCTCAGATCGTCGCCAACGCTTCAGCCTTACTCGGCGCGGTGCGGTAGGCGACGCAAGTACCTTGGTAGTGAGGGCTGGCATGGCGCTGCCCCCCGACAGTGGCGCTTCCATTCGCCACGTGCTCGCCGGATAACGTCCCAAGCACCCTGGCGAACTCCTCGGAACCCGGGCATCCGCCTGATCGACCAGCAAAACTGTCGCCACAGTTGAGCGCGTCGCTCTCGATCCTTCTCGGTGACAGCTTCCCGGATCCGTCGGCGCCATCGACTTTTTGCGAACTGGGTAAGCCGCCATGTCCAGCGTCCGTCTACTCGCACCAGTTCGTAGTCGGGCTCGGTGCCGGCGACCTCAGACGCGATCGTAAGGCGAGTCGGGCGCTCGCCTGCATCGCTCATCTGTTCCACCGCCAGAGCAGCGTGTCCATTCTCCGCCAGTAGCCACCAGCGCGCTCGAACTGAGCCCTTGGGGCACCAGACGACGAGGTAGGCATTCCCGACTCCATGTCGCTTTCTACGCTGCCGCCGAACTCTGTCGGCCTCTGTTCCATATTTCTCGTCAAACTTGACCCTCAGATGCTTGACCCTCTCGGCAGGGATTGTCCCGCTGGTCCAGTACCTGTATCCCACCCTGACCAGATCCTGAAGCCGCTGCATCACTACTGTTTTACGCGAC
Source organism: Thioalkalivibrio sp. ALMg13-2 (assembly GCF_000381185.1). NCBI lineage: Bacteria > Pseudomonadati > Pseudomonadota > Gammaproteobacteria > Chromatiales > Ectothiorhodospiraceae > Thioalkalivibrio > Thioalkalivibrio sp. ALMg13-2. The sequence goes on from NZ_KB906121.1 coordinate 12,726, forward strand.
TGCATGCGCTATCTCCGTGTTGTTGTCCTTGGCCGTCCGGTATTGGCGGCCGCACTCGAAGGAGACGTTGTCAACCAGTCGCGGGAGCGAGGAGAACAACGACGACTCCTACTCTCCGTATGCAGGCCTGAATGACACCTCTGTGATCGGATAAGAACTGATTACGCGCAGGACGGTGTGTCTGAAGGTCTAGAGATTCCGATAGCTGTCACGTAACGCCGCACAGGGAGAGTGAATGCCGGGTGTGCCAGCCCCATGAAGTTCGGGGCTGCCACCCCGCTTGCTGTACCAACAAGCATCCAGGCGCCACCTGGATTGCTTGTTCTGCTGTAGCGCAGTGCCCGTAATTGGGCTCGCTGCGATGCGATGGGCGCTCAGCGATGAAATGCGCTGTTCGACCCAATCCCAGGGTGAGTTTGGGCGACGCGGAAACGGGGCTCCTGGTGACAGGAGAAGACCCTGCTAGTCGACGAAAGGCGGTAATCAGTCCGCCCCGTGGGCGGCTCGAGAGAGTCGAACGCGTGCTGCACACGATGGCTTCAGCGATATTGGAAACGGTATTGAGCCGACCAGGTGAAAACTCGGGCCGGCGGCACTTCCTGGCGCAAGCCGGGAAGGTCGATGTATAGCTCAAACGTGTAAATGCACCGCAGGACGGTGCTATGCAGAGCGAGCAGTAGCCATGGGCTGAGGGCCCTGGTTATGTGCGTTGAAGTGATCCGGGAGTAGGGGAGGCGCTTTGGAATCTCGGCCCCCCGAAAACCACGACCGAAAGGCGAGGTGAGGTGCATAGCACCAGTTATCTGGATGACGGAGCACAGTGGCGATTGCTCGTGTAGTAGTGGCTAGCTAACGCGGGAACTCCTAACCCTCTTCGACTCGGGTGGCACCGATGAGAGGCAAGGAGGGGAGCGGTTCTGAGTAGAGTCAGACGGATGTCGCGATATAACCGAAGCGACTCTGGAGCCAGGATGGCACTCGAAAGGAACCAGCGGAAGCGATGGGTACTTCCCGTCGATTGGTATAGCAAGAGGCATTCAACTGAACGGTTTTGCAGGCTGGCACCTGCAGGTAAACCACGACGCTTGGCGGGCTGGCACCCGCTTAATTCACTATCGGACCAAGAGGAGGTTCATATTCGAACCCGGGCATCATTGCCCGGGTTTTTTCGTTTCGTCAGGACTGCTGTCACTGAGGCCTCAATAGGGGGATGAACCCCAAACCGAGGAGTACTCATGAGAAGCTTGCGTCCAAATGAATCATCGTCACTGCCTGGCACTTCCAACCGCCGCGGGAAACTAGTCGAGCGATTGGCTCGTGCTCAGTTGCTGAGTAGCGGGAGGGCCGATGCGTTCGCGTCACAGCTCAAGGCTCATGGGATCAGTGTCTATGATCGACGGATTCCTAGTGACGACTGGAGGCAGGTCGGCATCCAGATTCAGATCGTTTTGCACCTGGATGATGATGACGACCAGTGGATTTCATCCGAGATCTGGCTACCAGCGGGGAGATATTCCCCGGAAGAGCAACAGCAGTATGCGGACATGATATTCCGGATGTTAGGCGGAATAGCTTGATCCATTCCCCTTCAGCCCCGGCTAGCGCCGGGGTTTTTTCGTGGTCCAAATCGGAATGGTTCCAGGGAGGGGGCGATCTTAGCCACCAGTAGTCAGGTAATCAGACCATTCCTGCATCATCCTTCGCCGTTTTTCGAACAGGTCGCCTCGACGGTAGGCGGCCTCCACCTTGTTTTCGATGACGTGCGCGAGCGCCATCTCGGCGACATCGCGGGGGAAGTTGGAGATTTCCCCCGACCAATCGCGGAAGCTGGATCGGAAGCCGTGAGGTACGTAGTTGCCCTGCTCACCGTGCACCCCGAAACCCTGCCTCCTCATTGCCTGCAGCAGTGCCATGTTGGACATCGGACGACCGGGTCGCGTGCCAGGAAATACATACGGATTACTCTCGATGACTGGCAGGGCCTCGAGAAGCTCCAAAGCAGCACTCGACAGAGGCACTCGGTGCTCTTTGCGAGCTTTCATGCGGGATGCTGGTATGGTCCACACGCGGTCTTGCTTGTTGATTTCTTCCCACTGGGCCTGCAACACCTCTTTGGTACGGACGGCGGTAAGTATCAGAAACCGTAGGGCGGAGGCAGCCATTGCCTCCTGTGCTTCAAGAGTGTGGATGAAGCTCGGGACCTCGTGGTACGGCATTGCCGGGTGGTGCTTCTGTTTTTTCACCCTCGATGGCTTGGGTAGCAGTTTGTCGAGGTGTCCGCGCCAACGCGCGGGATTGGGTTCCTCGCGGTGATTGTGTGCGGCTGCGTAATCCAGGACGTTTTCGATCCTGCCCTGAACGCGTTTGGCCGTTTCAGTCTTGGTCGTCCAGATCGGGGTCAGGATTTCGAGAATGTCTTCAGTAGTTATGGTGTCAACGCGCTTCTTCCCGATCTTCGAGCGCGCGTACTGCTTGAGCGTCCTGACCCACTGTCGTTGGTGTTTCGGGTTCTTCCATCCGCTTCGGTGAGCGCGGATGAAGCTTGCTGCGCATGATTCGAACGTGGGGATCTCCTTGGTGCAAGCAGAGCGGGTAGCGATCGGGTCGACACCATTGCGGGCGAGGGTGCGGTAGGCAGATGCATTTTCGCGGGCGGACGCCAAGGAAACGTCGGGATATGCGCCCAGGCCCATTTCTCGCCGCTTCCCGTTGACCATGAGCCGCAATACCCATTTCTTCGAGCCGCTGGCGGAGGCGACAAGGCGCAGCCCACCACCGTCCTCGTGCTTGCCGGTTGTCGCGGTCTTGACCTGGCGCGCGCTCAACTTGTTCAGAGCCATTTGTTCTTCCTGTGCTGATAGTGGTCCCCCATCTGGTCCCCCATTTAGAATGGATTGGGACAGCCTCTGTTGGACACTATAACACAGTAAGTCACTGAAAAGCAGTGCAGTATAGGACCTTATAAGACCCCGTTGGACTATATATCGGCGGACTCACTCTCCGCCAAATCCTGCGAAGGGGCCCGAGTGGCCCCTTTCGCATGTCTGGCCCCCGAGATTTCCGGGATTCGAACCCGAGATACAAGTAAGAACGATGGTTCGACCGGTGGCGCGTAGCGACACCGGAACGCCGCAGCGTAGCGTAGGCGGCCCGAAGGGCGACCGGCGCAGCCGGGCGTAATCCTCACTCTCCGTCAAATCCTGCGAAGGGGCCCGAGTGGCCCCTTTCGCACGTCTGGCCCCGGCGTTCGTCCCCCAGCCCGTCCCCCATTGCTTCGTGATCCGAACCTGTTTGTGCGGCCACCGAAAGTCGGGTGCCGGTGTGTCGGGCACGTTTCGCTGCGAGGTCCCGTCGCCGGCCTTAGCTCCGGCCGAGCGGTTTCGCGAGCTCGAGGCGCGGCCAGCGGGCCGGCAGTTGTCCCGGGGCATGGGTGACGAGGATGCACTGACGGTCCTGCAGCCAGGGCAGCAGTCGTTCCACCACTCGTTGTTGCGTGGGGGTATCCAGACCGGAAAACGGCTCGTCGAGCAGGACGACCGGTCGGTCCTGAAGGACGACCGCCGCCAGGGCGAGACGGCGGCGCTGACCGCCGGAGAGGGACGCGCCGCCCTCGCCGATGCGGTAGTCCAGACCTTCGTCGGTGCCGCGCACGGCCTCGGCGAGATCGACCTGTTCCAGGGCCTCCCACAGTGCGGCATCGCTCAACGACCTGTGCGCCGGGGACAGGATGCTTCGGAGGGTCGTGTCCGGCAGTTGCAGGCCCTGGGGCAGGTAGCTGATGTGGCGGTACCGGGCATCGGTGGGGATCCTTGCCAGATCGTCGTGGCCGAGCGCTACGGTACCGGCCAGGGGCGGGAGTTCGCCGGCGAGGGTGTCCAGCAGCGTGCTCTTGCCGTGCCCGCTGGCCCCGCTGATCACCAGGGGATAGCCAAGCGCGGGTTCGAGGTCCAGGGGACCGAGCAACGGGCGCTCGCGGCGAAAGCCGATGGTCAGGCCGTGTGCGTGTAGCGCAGGGGCCTCGTCAGGCGGGGTCGGGTCCACGGACTCGGCGGTTGCGGGGGTATGGGTGGCGGCCACCTCCAGATGCTGAACCCGCCCGGCGGCTTCCAGGCTCTCGCCGGCACGCCACCATGCACCGGGCAGGCTGCCCAGAACCTCGCCCAGGCCCAGGGTCATCAGCGGCAGCAACACCGCGACCGGAGCGTCGAGCATTCCGTCACGGTACCAGCCCAGTGCCAGCACCAGCATCACCAGGGCGGAGGCGCCGACCACGGCCTGCACGATTTGCTCGGAGCCGACCCCGAACGCCTCCTGCGTCCGTTGCCGGCGCGCGTAGTCGTCGTTTTCCCGGCGCAGGCGGGCCTCGTGCTCGCGGGCACGGTCGTAGGCCAGCAACTCGGCCAGGCCGCCAATGAAGTCAAACAGTCCAACGCGCTCGCCGGCCCGGGCCTGCACCAGCGCGTGGCTGCGGCGCTGCCCGGCAAGGGCGAGCACGGCGGAGACCGCGAGCGTCGCGACACCGGAGGCGGCGAGTACGACCACGGCGGGCCAGGGTGCCAGCCAGACGGCGATAACCAGCGTGACCACCAGGCTGAGCGCCGCCGCGATCATGGGGCCGACCACCCGCAGGGGCATCGCATCGAGGGTGTCGATGTCGCCGGTCAGGCGGGTCTGCAGGTCTCCGCTGCGGTAGGCGCGAATGCGTTCCATGGGCAGCGCGGCGAGGCCGCGAAAGCTGCGGCCGCGCAGGTCGGCCAGGCTGCGCAGCACCGCCTCGTGGCTGACCAGGCGTTCGAAGTAACGCGCCAGGGTGCGACTGATCGCGGCGGTACGGATGCCGCCGGAGGGCACGTAGAGGTCGAGTGTGGCCAGCAGGCCCGCGCCGGCCAGGGCGGTGGCGGTAATGAACCAGCCGGACAATGCCAGCAGGGCGATGCCGGCGATCCAGGTCAGCGCCAGCAGTCCCCAGGCACCCCAGTACCAGCCCCGGCGCTGGCGGAATACGCGGTGCAGAAAGGCCAGTTCCGCGCGGGTACCGTTACGCATGGCGCGCCCCCGGTGTCGCCGGCGCCAGGTCCAGGCGTTGCAAGCAGCGCTCGTGAATGGCGGCATGATGACTCGCGATCACCAGCGTCAGGCCACGGGCCTCGGCCAGCCGAAACAGCGTGTCGAGCAGGGCCTGTTCGGTGTCCGGGTCGAGCGCGCTGGTGGGTTCGTCGAGCAGCCAGAGCCGATGCCCCGAGAGCAGGGCGCGCGCCACCGCGACCCGCTGGGCCTGACCGCCGGAGAGCCCGCGCCGGGCCTCGCCGATGGCGGTATCCAGGCCGTCGGGCAGCTCGGGTGCGTCGAGCGGCAGGCCGGCCTGTTGCAGTGCCGTGGCCATCTCCGCGTCTGCGATCGTGTCGCGGCGGGCGAGCTGCAGGTTATCGCGCAGGCTGCCGTGGAACAGATGGGCGTCCTGGTCGATCCAGGCGAACTGCCGGGCCTGGGGATGGCGCTGTACCGTGCCCGTGGTGGGGGTGAGAAAGCCGGCACACACCGCGAGCAGGGTGGATTTGCCACTGCCACTGGGCCCGGTCAGCGCGAGATGCGCCCCGGCGTGAATGGCCAGGTCGAGCTCCGCCAGTGTGGGCGTGCGCTGACCCGGGTAGTGCACGGTGACTCCCTTCAGTTGCAGCCAGGGGACCACTGCGCCCTCGTCGGGGGCCGCGGTGGCCTCTGGGGAGTGCTCGGGCCCAACGGGGCCCGAGGGCGACGCCAGGGCGGGGGCAAGGGTCTCGGCGGCGGCCAGGGCGCCGGCGCGGTCATGGTAGCTCTGGGCAAACTGGCGCAGCGGAAGGAAATACTCCGGCGCCAGCAGCAGGATGAACAGGCCGGTGAACAGGGTGATGTCGCCGGCCGGGCCGTAGTCGATGGCGCCGAACAGGGCGAAGCCGATGTAGATCGCGACCATGCCGATCGCGACCGCGCTGAAGAATTCCATGATCGCCGAGGACAGGAACGCGACCCGCAGGGTGCGCATGGTCAGGCGCCGCTGCTGGTGACTGCGCTCGACGACCTCGGCCTCGGTTGCGGCGATCGCGCGCGCTCGGCGCAGCCAGTCCAGGGTGCGGATGCGGTCGAGAAAGTGCCCCGCCAGGCGGTTCTCCTCCTCCTGCTGACGCCGGTGGATCTGTTCCGCGCCCATGCCAACGATCGCCATGAACGCCGGGATCAGCGGGGCGGCGAACAGCAACAGCAGGGCGGCGAGCCAGTCCAGCCAGAGCGCCGCGACCAGGATGGCCAGCGGCGTCAGGATGACGGCCTGGCGCGCCGGCAGGTAACGGGCGTAGTAGCCGGTCAGGTCCTCCACCCGCGTCTGGAACTGCTCCGCCCAGGCGCCCGCGGTGGTCAGCCCGGCCAGTCGCGCCGGTCCAGCCTGCCGGGCCTGGCGCAGGAGATCGGCGCGCAGCTCCTGCTTCACCGCAAAGGCGAGCCGGTGACCGGCCAGGTCCCGCAGGGCCTGGGCGGCGTAGCGCAGGGCGAGCAACACGAGGCCCGCGAGCAGGATCCCGGGCAGGTACGGGGCCTCGGGGGCGAACAGGGTGCCGTGGACCGCCCAGGCCACGAGCCCCGCCAGGGCAATGGTGGCCAATGTCGCCACCAGCGTGCTGGCCGCACTTAGCACAAGCCAGCGGCGGTGCGGCTGCTGGCGCGCGCGCAGCCATGGGCCCGGCGAGGTCCGGGCGTCTGTCGCCTCCGCGTCTGTTCCGGGCACTTGCGTCATCGACTAGCGCAAGTAGCGCCCGCGCAGCATGTTGAAATACAGCGGCTTGATCATGTGGACCTTCAGGCGCCACCACATCCAGCTTGGGGCGCCCTGATCCAGGAAGGTGAAGGTCGGGACCTCCTCCAGGCTGTAGTCGAACTCGACCAGCGCCGCCTTGCCCACCTCGGTGATCAGCGGGCAGGAGGTATAGCCGTCGAACTGACGCGACGGCTCGCGATCCTGGATCACGTCCACCAGGTTGTCGGGCATCACTGCGCCATGCGAGCGCACGGTGGAGGCGGTCTTGCCGATCGCGGTTGCGACCACGTCACCGGCACCGAAGATGTTCGGGTAGTCCACGTGTTGCAGCGTGCGATCATCCACCGCCAGCCAGCCGCCGGCCGCCAACGGGCCGTCCTCGACTGCCAGCCCGGCCTCGCGGACGAAGTCGTGCGCGCGCATCGGCGGCGTTACGTGGAGGTAGTCGTAGTCCACGGTCTCGCGGCCGCCATCGCGGGTCTGGAACTGGGCCTGGCGGGCGTCGACATCCACCGCCAGCAAGGCGCCGCCGTCGTTTACGCTCACGCCGCGTTCGGCGTACAGGTCGCGCACCATGTGGTCGAAGCGCTGCACGCTGAACAGGGTGTCCGACCCGGTGTGATAGTGGAAGTCGGCGCCGGCGCGCTGCCCGGCGGTACGCAGCAGGTCGTCGGCGATGAAGGTCGCCTTGATCGGCGCGCCGGCACACTTGATCGGCGTGCTGGGGATGGTAAAGCGGGCCACCCCGCCGTGCTCGCCGAAGGCGTGGATCTGCTCGTAGGCGTCCCGCGCGGCCTCGGCGCTGGCGTACAGGCTGGTCAGTCCGGGACGGCCGATATCCTCGCGCCGCAGCCCCTCGATCGCCTCGTAATCCAGGTGCAGCCCGGTCGCGACCACCAGGAAGTCGTAGTCCAGCCGGTCGCCGCCGGTGGTCTCGACCCGCTGCGACTCGGGATCAATGGCTGCCACCGCGGAGCGGACCCATTCCACGCCGCGCGGGATGTAGCGTTCGTTGCGGCGCTGGACCTCGCCTACCGAGTAGACGCCCGCGGCCACCAGGGTCCAGCCGGGCTGGTAATGATGGATCTCGCTTGGCTCGACAATCGTGATCCGGGCCCCTTCCAGCAGGTCGCGCAGGCGGGCGGCCATGGTCATGCCCGCGGCACCTCCGCCCAGCACCACGATGCGGGCCTGGCTGGAGACCGCCGCGCGGGCCGGGGCGGCCTGTACGCCGGTCGCCGACACCAGGCCGGCGGCGCCGGCGATCTTCAGGAAATCGCGCCGGGACAGGCCCCGCAGCGTCTCGTCGGCTTGACGGGCCAGGGCCTTTTCAATCTCTGGATGCTTCGGGTCTTCGGGATGATGCATGGCTCTCTCCGCGTATCCGTCTGCCGCGCCGGAGACCGGGCGGGTCAGTTGCGATGGTCGCGCCGTCGACCGGGCGCTTCGTGTGACGGATTGCTTACAAGTTACATGCCAACACCGGCAGGCCGCTCCACTGGGCCTCGTGTGCCGGTATGGGCGGGGCCAGGCTGCCGAATCTGGCAGTCATTCGAGACTGGGCTGACAAATATGGCAGACAAGGGCCGATGGTTGCTTGCGCCCGCCAGGCGGAAAAACACGGTTTGTAGCGTGCAGCCAGCGGTCGTGGTGCGGACAGGTAGTCTGGCACGGTACTTGTTAGGAGGTTCACCGATACGTCATGTCGGCGTGCCCCTGACTACGGAGGAAAGGCCATGGAGCTCGACCCCATACTGCTATCGCGAATCCAGTTCGCGTTTGTCGTTTCGTTCCACGCGATCTTCCCGGTCTTCACGATCGGGCTGGCTTCGTTTATTGCGTTTCTGGAATTCCGCGCCTGGAAGACCGGCGAAACGATCTATACCCAGATCTCGAAGTTCTGGATCAAGATCTTCGCGGTGGTGTTCGGCATGGGGGTGGTCTCCGGGCTGGTCATGTCGTTCCAGTTCGGCACCAACTGGAGCGCGTTCTCCTACGCCACGGCCAATTTCCTCGGGCCCGTACTGTCCTACGAGGTGCTGACCGCGTTCTTCCTGGAGGCGGCCTTCCTCGGCGTGCTGCTGTTCGGGCGCGACCGGGTCCCGCAGGGGGTGCATCTGTTCGCGGCGCTGATGGTGGCACTGGGCACGTTCATCTCGTCGTTCTGGATACTGGTGGCCAACAGCTGGATGCAGACGCCGGTGGGCTTCGAACTGCAGGACGGCGTGTTCCACGTCACGTCCTGGATCACGGCGATCTTCAATCCCAGCTTCTGGCCGCGCTTCTTCCACATGGGGCTGGCCTCGCTGCTGACGGCGGGCTTTGTGGTCGCCGGGGTCTCCGCCTGGTACCTGCTGCGTCAGCGCGACGTGGTCATGAACCGCAAGGCCCTGGGCACCACGATGTGGGTGCTGCTGTTCGCGGCCCCGGCGCAGCTGGTGGTCGGGGATATCCACGGCCTCAATACCTTCGAGCATCAGCCGACCAAGGTGGCGGCGATGGAAGGCGTGTGGGAGACCGAACGCGGCGCACCGCTGCTGCTGTTCGCCATCCCGGACTCGGCCAACGAGACCAATCACTTCGAGATCGGCATCCCGAAGATGGCGAGCTTCATCCTGACCCACGAGATGGATGGCGAGGTGCCGGGTCTGCTGGAGGTCCCCGCGGAGGAACGCCCGCCGGTGGGCATCACCTTCTGGTCGTTCCGCATCATGGTCGCGATCGGCATGGTGATGATCCTGTTCGCCCTGGCTGGTGCCTGGCTGCGCTTCCGCCGCCGGATGTATGCCTCCCCGCTGTTCCTCAGGGGGCTGTCCTGGATGATCCCGGCGCCGTTCATTGCGGTGGTCGCGGGCTGGTTCGTGACCGAGACGGGGCGCGCGCCCTGGCTGGTGTACGGCGTGATGAACCACGCCGAGGGCATCACCCCGGCGCTGACCGGCGGCATGGCCCTGTTCACGCTGATCGGCTACGTCGCGGTCTACGCGGCGGTGTTCACCGGGGGCGTCTACTACCTAGTCCGCATCGTGCGCCAGGGCCCGGAACCGGCCGATGCCACGCATGCAGCGGCGCACGCCAAGCGGCCCCTGTCGGCCGCCGATACCTGGATCGATGACGCCGCGGCCAGCGGTGAAAGGAGCTAAGTCATGGAAACCACGATTGATATCACGCTGATCTGGGTCGTCATCATCGCCGTGGGCGTGATCGCCTACGTGCTGATGGACGGGTTCGACCTCGGGGTGGGGATCCTCTTCCCCTTCGCCCCGGTGGAGACCTCGCGCGACGTGATGATGAACTCGGTCGCCCCGGTATGGGACGGCAACGAGACCTGGCTGATCCTCGGGGGTGCCGGGCTGCTGGCGGCCTTCCCGCTGGTCTACTCGGTGTTCCTGCCGGCGCTCTATATCGGGGTCTTCCTGATGCTGGCGGGGCTGATCTTCCGCGGTGTCGCGTTCGAATTCCGCTTCAAGGCGCATCGCTCCAAGTGGCTGTGGAATGCCGCGTTCGCGATCGGCTCGGCGGTGGCGGCCTTCGCCCAGGGCGCGGTCGTGGGTGCCTACATCCAGGGCTTCGAGATGGACGGGTTCAGTTTTGCCGGCGGACCGCTGGACTGGCTGACGCCCTTCACCGTGCTCACCGGGATCGGGCTGCTGGCGGGCTATGCCCTGCTGGGGGCCACCTGGCTGATCGTCAAGACCGAGGGCGAGACGCAGGCCTTTGCCTACCGCGTCGCGCCCTGGATGCTGGCGGCCGTGCTGCTGGTGTTCGGCGCGGTGAGTCTCATCACCCCGTTCATCGATCCGAAGGTGATGGAGCGCTGGATGGGAACCTGGCAGTACCTCTGGGTGCTCCCGGCCCTGGCGCTGTTCTCTTCCTGGATTCTGATTCGCGCGGTGCGCCGGCGCGACGAGGGGATCCCGTTCGTCGCCACGATTGCCCTGTTCATCACGACCTACCTGGGCCTGCTGGTGAGCAAGTGGCCGTACGTGGTGCCGCCGGACTACACCTTCTGGGACGCCGCCTCGTCGCCGGATGCGCAGCTGTTCATCCTGGTGGGGGCGCTGTTCGTGATCCCGATTATCCTGGGCTACACCGCGTGGACCTACTGGGTCTTCCGCGGGAAGGTGACCCCGGAGACCGGCTATCACTAGGTCGATTCCAGCCCGCGCCCGACCCGGAGCCGATCGTGGCCTCACGGGTTTGGCCTCCGGGGCTGCGGCGGCCAGGCCGTGGCCGCCGTTCGGGGCTTGGGTTCGCGGGTCTGGCGGGATGCACGCCGAGGGGTCGGGAAATCTGCCCGGGTCGGCGGCGCCACGGTGGAGCGGCCGCGGCGAGTCTTCAAATGGGGCGCAAGGTACGGGGGTGAACCCATGCCGTTGAACATCACTCGACTGAACGTGTCAATTGGGCAGCGCGACGGTGACGTTACGAGCATCGGAAGCGCATTCCTGGACCCCCTTGTGCGAGGCAAAGTGACGAGCATCACGAAGAAGGCGCCGGAACCGCAGGACACGCATGTCGAGACCCTGCGGCAGGTACTGGAGGGGTTCCGGGAGCCGGCGATCCTGCTGTCGCCGGACTACCGCATTCTGGCCGCCAATGGGGCGTACCAGCGTGTCTACGGGACCGATCGCGACGGCTCGGGTCGCACCTGTTTCGAGGCCTCGCATGGCTTCCGCCGCCCCTGTGACGAGGCGGGCGAATCCTGTCCCCTGCGGGCGGCCCTGGGCAGTGGCCACCGCGAACGCGTCCTGCATGTGCACCACACCGAGGCCGGGCGCGAGCACGTGGATGTCGAGTTGTTGCCGATCCGGGGCGAGGGCGGCGAGATACGCTACCTGATCGAACGGCTGCACCACATGCCCGTCTCGACGCCGCAGGCGGGTAGCGGCGGGCTGGTCGGACGCTCGAAGGCCTTCAATGCCATGCTGGGGCTGATCAGCCGGGTGGCGCCGAGCAATGCCTCGGCCCTGCTGCTCGGCGAGTCGGGAACCGGCAAGGAACTGATTGCCCGGGCCATTCACGAGGCGAGTCCGCGCCAGCAGTTGCCGTTCGTGCCCGTGGAGTGCTCGGGCCTGACCGAAACCCTGTTCGAAAGCGAGCTGTTCGGACATGAGCGGGGGGCCTTCACCGGTGCGACCTCGGCCAAGGCCGGCCTGGTGGAGGCCGCAGCCGGCGGCACCCTGTTTCTCGACGAGGTGGGGGATATCCCGCTGAGCCAGCAGGTCAAGCTGCTGCGCCTGCTGGAGACCCATGCCTATCGTCGGGTCGGGGGGGTCGAGTCGCGGCGGGCGGATTTCCGCCTGGTTTGTGCGACCCACCGTGACCTCGAGTCCATGGTGCGGGCCGGCGATTTCCGCGAGGACCTCTACTACCGCATCAATACCTTCCCGATCGAAGTGCCCCCGCTGCGCGAGCGAGCCGAGGACATCCCCTTGCTGGTGGAGGCCCTCAGCGAGCGTCTGGACCTGGCCGTGCCGCCGCGTCTCGAAGACGAGGCCCTGAAGATCCTCGGGCAATACCCCTTCCCCGGCAACGTGCGCGAGCTGCGCAACATCCTCGAGCGTGCGGCATTGCTGGCGGACGGCGAGGCGATCCGTCCGGAGCACCTGCCGGATCGGGTCCGGGAAGGAGGGCGGGCCGGCGGAGGGGAGGCCGGTGGCCTGGATGGCTTGCTCCATCCGCAGTCCCTGCGTCCCCTGGAAGAGATCGAACGCGAATACCTGCGGCATGCCGCCGCAGTGTATCCGGGCGATCGCCGGGCGCTGGCGAAAACCCTGGGGATTAGCGAACGCAGCCTGTATCGACGCCTGCGCCAGCTCGAAGGCGAGGGCGGCGAAGGCCACTGAGATGGCCCACCAGGACGAGGCGGGTTATGCCCCGCCCGTCCGTGATCGAACGGGGTCCGGGGGGCGGCCGGGCGACGTGTCACGAGCCCGTCATGAGCGACGGAGACGCTGAAGCACCGCCACAAGAATTAGCAAAACACCAAGTACCGAGAGAAAAACCGAACTGGAGCCTGTCATGAAAAAGACCGCAATCACGCTGTCTCTCTCCGCCGCCCTCCTGGCGACCCCGATGCTGGCCTCGGCCGAGCCGCTGTCGTTCGGCGAGCAGCAGACCATCCGCTCGATGGCCAGTGCCGGCATCGGCCAGGCCATCGTCAACCAGATGGGGGCCGGGTCGATGGCCGTGATCAACAACCCGTCGCCGATCTGCGGCGCCCTGGCCGGCGGTCTGGGTGCATCCATGCTGTCTGCCGACCCGCAGGCGGGATTCCGCATCGCCACCCTGCGCTCCGCTGACGATGCCGTGGCCGCGGTGGACGTGACCGCGGACAAGGAGGTGGCCTACCTGGCGTTGGGCGGCGAGCTGGACCGCGAGGAGAACGTTGCCCTGGCCCACGCGTATCTGCAGGAACTCGCGGCCTCCGAATGGGACGGCACGCTGGTGCTGCATATCTCCTCGTGGATGCAGAAGCAGGTCCAGGCCGTCGCGGAGGCAGACACGACCGTGGCCGACTATCTTCAGGGGGTCAACATGGTGGCGCTCCAGCCCGACCTGGATGCGGGTCAGGCGGTGATGCTGGGCGTGAACTTCGACGGGGAGAGCTTCACGACCGAGGAGATGGGTCGCCAGGACATGCGCGAGGACCTGGTGGAGCTGTTCCGCCGCATGTGAGTGGGCGCGCGGTGGGCCGGATGGGCGCAACGCCTGTCCGGCTCCCTGTTAGAAAAAGACTATTGGCCCGTTAAAGAATTAGTAATTCACTAAATACGGAATTGCATATAAAGTAATCGGTACATGGAGGCAACGCCCCATGAGATACCGAATCAATCTCTAAACCGAAAGAAAGGAGTACATCATGGCACTGCATTTGGGCGATACCGCACCGAATTTCCAGATTGACACCACCAAGGGCAAGATCGATTTCCACGAGTGGATCGGCGACTCCTGGTGCTTCTTCTTCAGCCACCCGGCCGACTTCACCCCGGTGTGCACCACCGAGATGGGTCGTACCGCGCAGCTGGCCAAGCAGTTCGCGGACCGCAACACCAAGCCGCTGGGTCTGTCGACGGATACGGTCGAGGAACACAACAAGTGGATTGAAGACGTCAACGACACCCAGGACACCACGCTGGAGTTCCCGATCGTCGCGGATGCCGACAAGAAGATCTCGGAGCTCTACGAGATGATCCACCCGGGCGAGAGCGAGACCGCCGCCGTGCGTTCGGTCTACATCATCGACCCGAACAAGAAGATCCGTCTGATGATGACCTACCCGATGTCGGTGGGCCGCAACTTCGACGAGATCCTGCGCGTGATCGATGCGCTGCAGACCGGTGACAAGCATGGCATCGCAACCCCGGCTGACTGGACCCCGGGTGCTCGCGTGATCATCCCGCCGACGGTCAGCAACGAGGACGCGCAGAAGAAGTTCCCGCAGGGCTTCGAGGAGATCCGCTCCTACCTGCGCTACACCAAGGTCTGATCCGGACCAACCAGCAGCCTCGCCCGACTACGGGCGGGGCCGTTCTCCCCAGGTGGGGGCAGGGGCCGCAAGGCCCCTTTTTTGTGTCTGTCGGTTACGCCTGGATACGGCGAACCGCTCGTCTTCAGCGGCCCAGCCCGGTCAGGCGGGCGGGTTCGAGGATCTCGATCCAGTAGCCGTCGAGGTCCTTCACGAAGGCGATGTCCTTCAGGCCGCCTTCGTCGGGGCGCTTCACGAACTCGACGTTGTTCTGGTCGAACCAGCGCACGGCGGCGTCCAGGTCCGGGACCGAGAAGCAGATGTGGCCGAAGCCCTGCGGTTCCTCGTTGCCGTCGTGGTAGTGGAAGTCCGCGTCGTTCTCGGTGCCGTAGTTGTAGGTCAGCTCGAGGATGCCGCGCTGGCTGAACATCCAGCGGGTGGCCTCGCCGGCGTCCTTCGGCGGCTGCGGTTCGTCTTCGCCAAGCTGCGCGAGGAAGTAGAGCGTGAACTCGAACTCCGGGAAGTCCAGGGTCTTCACCAGCTCCATGCCGAATACGCGCTGGTAGAAGTCCAGCGCCTTCTGCGGGTCCTTCACGCGCAGCATGGTGTGGTTGAGGCGAAAGCCTGCGGTGGGATTGTCGCTCATGGTGCGTCCTTGTCTCGGCCAAAGGGGGTGTCCCGGAAGACTGGAACACAGGCGGCGAGGTTCCCTCAAGTGCGCCCGTCACGCGTTGCGCTCGGAGCGAGGGGCTCCGGCACCGCGAGTCGCACAGGTAGCGTCGCTGGCTTCAGGGAGTGCCCCGGCGCCGGTGGCTGCGTCGGGAGATCGCCACGGCGCTGCGAGCCTCGCGATGACGGGATTTGTGACGCGCCCGGCCAGTTCATTGTCCGTCACTGCGAGGAGGCGCAGCCGACGTAGCTGTCTGTTGGGGGTGCTCTCCGGCGGCGAGGCAGCGTTGGGAGATCGCTTCGCTTCGCTCGCGATGACGGGAGGCGTGGCCCTGGTGGGGCGGTTGGGGTTGTGTCACCGCGAGGAGGTGCAGCCGACGCCGGCAGTCTGTTGAGGATGCCCCGACGCCGGAGGCGGCGTTGGCCGATTGCTTCGCGATGCGCGCAATGACGGGATGGTGGAGCGGCCGGGAACACACATCCCCGTCACTGCGAGGAGGCGTAGCCGACGTGGCAGTCTGTCGGGGTTACCCCGGCGGCGAGGCAGCGTTGGGAGATCGCTTCGCTTTGCTCGCGATGACGGGAGGCGTGACCCTGGTGGGGCCGGTTGGGGCTGCGTCACCGCGAGGAGGTGCAGCCGACGCCGGCAGTCTGTTGAGGATGCCCCGACGCCGGAGGCGGCGTTGGCCGATTGCTTCGCGGTGCTTGCAATGACGGGATGGTGGAGCGGCCGGGAACACACATCCCCGTCACTGCGAGGAGGCGTAGCCGACGTGGCAGTCTGTCGGGGTTGCCCCGACGCCGGGGTCGCGTCGGGCGCTCGCTTCGCGGCGCTCGCGATGACGGGATGCTGGGCTTGGGGCGCGTGCCCGCGTCCAAAAGCACCGTCATCCCGGAAACCGCGCAGCGGTTATCCGGGATCTCCCGGGGCAGGCATGGCGTTCGTCGGTTCGGCTACTGCCGGCAGAACGGCCAGACCTGGTAGAAGCGCCGGCAGCGGAACTCGGACTCGCAGCTCTGTAGCTGGGACTCGTAGCGGTCGGCGCGCTGCGCCACCTGGCGGGCCGCGGCCCGGACCTGCGGCTTGCTCTGGTAGCTGCCGCGGTTATAGCCGCCCTGGCCCTCGTGGTAGGCGAGGTAGAGGTGTTCCGAGTTGTACAGCGACACCCCGGTCATGCGCTGGGTGCGGGCGTTGTACCAGCCGATGAAGTCGGTCGCGTGCTTCATGTGCGAACGTCGCGCGAAGCGGCTTCCGGCATCGTCCTGGTACTCGCCCCAGACCGGGTCCTGGGCCTGGGCATAGCCCCGGGCGGAGGAGGGGCGGCTCCACGGGATGAAGCCGAGCAGACGCTCGCGGTCCGGGCGCACGTGGCTGCGGAAGGAGGACTCCTGCTGGATGAACGACATCTGGGTCGCGATCGGCGTGCCCCATTCCCGCTCGGAATCCCGCGCATGATCGTACCAGCGCGGCTGCTCGCGGAAGATCTCGCAGATGTTGCTCTGGTCATCGGGCGGGGAGGGCGACAGCATGGAGCACCCAGCGGTGATGGCTGCCAGCGCCAGCAGCAGCCCGGCCCGCAAAATGGCGACGATCGCCCGCCGCGTCTTCCTTGATTCTGCCTTGTCCACCCGAATCTCCCGCCCGGTTTCCCAATGGCCCGCGAGTATAAAGCACCCGCGGCGAGGGCAACGGGCGCGCCGTGCACCGGGCCTGCTTCCGGAGCTTGCCGCGGCCCCTGCGGGGCCGCACAACGACAGGGTCGCGCCACCCGCCATCGCGAGCGGCTGTAAGCGATCTCCCGACGCGGTCCCCGGGCCGGGGTGGCCCCGAAAGACTGCCACTTCGGCTGCGCCTCCTCGCCGTGACGGGAGCGGGGAGGTGCCCCACATGCCCGTCATCGCGAGGCGCGCAGCGCCGCGGCGATCTCCGTCCGGGGCCACCGGAATCGGCCGTCGTGCGCGGTGTCAGGGTTCATCGAATCCGGCCGTCTTTGTGCTTTGTGGGAGGGGCCCAGCCCGAGAGGCGCCAGGCCGGATCTCCCGGTAGGAGCTTGCTTGCAGGCGAAGCCCCTGCCATTGTCGGGCGCGGGCAGGGGCGTTCGCCTGCAAGCAGGCTCCTACCGGCGTGTTCCAGCGGGGGGCAAGGGTACAGATCGTACGCCCTGGTTCGACCGGTTCGTTCGCGATGTCGCGGACGCGGGCAGGGGCTTCGCCTGCGAGCAGGCTCCTATCGGGGGGTGTTCCAGTCGGGGTCGAGGGGGCTCAGGGTCGGGTCGGTCCGCCATGGGCCTGGCTCGACCGGCTCGCGGGCGATTTCGCGGATGCGGTCGATGAACGCCTGGCGGGGCAGGGTGATGGCCCCGAGGTTGCGCAGGTGGGCGGTCTCCATTTGTACGTCGACCAACGGCCAGCCCCAGGCGACCAGGTGGCGGCACAACCAGGCCAGCGCCATCTTGGAGCCATCCCGCTCGCGCGAGAACATCGACTCGCCGCAGAACAGCCGCCCGACCGCGACGCCATAAAGCCCGCCGATCAGGCGCGGGCCGTCCCACACCTCCACCGAATGCGCGTGGCCCGAGCGGTGCAGTGCGATATAGGCCTGCTGCATGCTGGTGGTGATCCAGGTGCCATCGGCGTAGTCACGGGGGCCGGCGCAGGCCTCGATGACGGCCTCGAAGGCGCGATCGAAGCTCACCGTGTAACCGCGATTGCGGATCGCCTTCTTGAGGCTGCGATGCAGGCGGAAGTGGCCCGGCTCCAGGACCGCGCGCGGGTCCGGGCTCCACCAGAGGATTGGCTGCCCGGCCTCGAACCAGGGGAATACGCCGGAGCGATAGGCATTCAGCAGACGCGGCACGGAGAGATCGCCCCCGGCGGCCAGCAGCCCGTTGGGCTCGGGCAACGCCTGCGCCGGGTCCGGAAACGGCGCCTCCGGATGCTCCGGATCGAGCCAGGGCAGGGTGATCTGGGGGCCGGAGGTCATGGGGCGAGCCCCCAACGGCCAGAGTCCAGCGCGGGCAGGGGCTTCGCGGGCAAGCCCGCTCCCACAGGGCGATCCGGGATCCCCGAGTGCGGGGAAGGTCCAGTCGGCGAGCCTGTTGCCTGGGTCGGGAGATCCCGGCTCTTCGCTGCGCTACGGCCGGGATGACGGCCGCAGCGAGCCGGGCTCGGGTTAGCGGTCGGGCACATCATCGGAATGGGCCTGGCGATAGGGCGAGTGTTCGTGCAGGCGTTCGCACTGGGCGCGCATCATCTGGGCCTCGCGCTCGCAGAAGTCGCGCACGGGCTGCTCGAAGCCCTCGGTCAGGATCATGTGGGCGGAGTAGGTGGGTGTGGGCAGGAAGCCGCGCGGGATCTTGTGCTCGCCCTGGGCGCCCGGCTCGAAGCGGGCCAGCCCCTCGCGGATGCAGAACTCGATGCCCTGGTAGTAGCAGGTCTCGAAGTGCAGGTCGGCCAGTTCCTCGGTGCAGCCCCAGAAGCGGCCGTACAGGGTGTCGTGGCTGCGATAGCAAAGCGCCGCGGCGATGGTCTCGCCGTCTCCCTTCGCGTCCGGTTCGGTCGCATCCGGATCCGTCGCGCTGGGGCGCCGGGCCTCGAACAGCACCACCTGATCGCCCAGTCCGGCCGCGGTCTCGACAAAGAAGGCCTCCGACAGCGTCGGGATGCCCATGTGCTTCTCGAAGGTATCCACGTAGAAGCGGTGAAAGCGCGCCCAGTCCTCCGCCTCGCCGGTGGCGCCGGTCAGGGTGCGAAACACGATCCCGGCCTCGTTCACGCGGCGGCGTTCGCGCTTGATGTTCTTGCGCTTCTTCGAGCTGAGCGCACCGAGAAAGGCGTCGAAGTCCGCGTAACCGCCGTCCGGGGCGTTGGTCCAGTGGTACTGGCAGCCCATGCGCTCGGCCAGGCCCAGCTCGCGGGTCACGTCCAGATCGTCCTGGTTGGGGAACAGGATGTTCACGCCGGAGGCGTTCAGCTCGCGGCCGCGGGTCACCAGCGCGCGCACCAGCAGGGTGCGCAGATGATCGAAGTCCGGCGCCTCCGGGTGCACCAGCAGGCGCGGGCCGGTGGCCGGGGTGTAGGGCACGGAGACGACCAGCTTGGGGTAGTAGTTCAGCCCGTGGCGGTTCCACGCGCCTTCCCAGGCGAAGTCGAACACGAACTCGCCGTAGTTGTTGGTCTTGGCGTAGGCCGGGGCCGCCGCGACCAGCTGGCCCTCGCGGAAAATCAGCACATGCTGCGGGAACCAGCCGAACTGCCGGCCCAGGCACTCGTGGCGCTCCAGGCCCTCCAGGAAGGCATGGCGCAGGAACGGCTCGGTGCCGCCGGTCAGGGCATCCCAGGCGGCTGGGTCCACCTCGGCCAGGCCGTCACGCAGCTCGACGCGCTCCGCCGTGTTGCCCGTGGCGTCCTCCGACGGGTCCGCTGCCTGGGTGTCGCCCTCGGCGTTCACGCGATCAACCGAGCTTGTCCAGGTACTTCTCCGCGTCCAGTGCGGCCATGCAGCCAGTGCCGGCGGAGGTGACCGCCTGGCGATAGACGTGATCCATCACGTCGCCGGCGGCGAACACGCCCGGCACGGAGGTGGCCGTGGCGTTGCCTTCCAGCCCGCTTTGCACCTTGATGTAGCCGCCCGCCATATCCAGCTGGCCCTGGAAGATGTCGGTGTTCGGCTTGTGGCCGATGGCGATGAACACGCCCATCAGTTCGAGATCCTTGGTCTCGCCGGACTCGGTGCTCTTGAGTCGCGCACCGGTCACGCCGGTCTCGTCGCCGAGGATCTCTTCCAGGGTGTGGTTCCACTCGATCGTGACGTTGCCGTTCTTTTCCTTCTCGAACAGCTTGTCCTGCAGGATCTTCTCCGAGCGCAGCGAATCGCGCCGGTGCACCAGGGTGACCTCGGAGGCGATGTTCGACAGGTACAGCGCCTCCTCGACCGCGGTGTTACCGCCACCGATCACCGCCACTTTCTGGCCACGGTAGAAGAAGCCGTCGCAGGTCGCACAGGCGGACACGCCCTTGCCGGCGAAGGTGGTCTCGGACTCCAGCCCCAGGTACTGGGCGGAGGCGCCGGTGCAGATGATCAACGCATCACAGGTGTACTCGCCGGAGTCGCCGATCAGGCGGTAGGGCTGGTCCTTCAGCTGCACCGTGTGGATGTGGTCGAAGATCACCTCGGTATCGAAGCGTTCGGCGTGCTTCTGCATGCGTTGCATCAGCTCGGGGCCTTGCACGCCCTCGTTGTCGCCGGGCCAGTTGTCCACATCGGTGGTGGTCATCAGCTGGCCACCCTGTTCCAGCCCGGTGATCACGACCGGGTTCAGGTTGGCGCGCGCGGCGTAGACGGCGGCGGTCCAGCCGGCCGGGCCGGAGCCGAGGATCAGCAGCGGGCAGTGGCGCGGCGCCTTCTCGCTGCCGCCCTTTTTCGGCTGGGTCGCGGTGTCGCTACCGGAGGAGAGCGAGACGGCGCCGGTGGCCGCCTGCATGGCACCCGTGGCGACGGCGGCCTTGGGGGCGTCCTTCTTGCCGGCCTGCTTGCTCTTCTTGTCGGATGGATCCTTGGCGTCGCTCATGCGGTACTCCCTGTCGATTCGATGAATACGGCTGGCGCCGCCGGCCCGGCCGGCAACGCAAAAAAGTGGGTTCGATAAGGCGGGGATTATTGGGACGCGGCGGGTCTTTGTCCAACATCGCCACGCCGGACGTGGATGCCCCAAAGCGGTCCCCGCGCGCGATACCGATTCGGTAATCGCGGGCCATAAAACATTTTCATGTTCGCGTGGGCCGCGGGCACCCGGCGGGGAGTCACTACATCGGCGTTTGGTGGATAACCGGGGTGCCTCGCCAGGAATGGCGACAGGACGGGGAATGGGCGTTTTTATCCACAGCTTGCCCACGGCTTGTGCGCGGTTTGTTCTTTCGGTAACCACTATATCTAGTGGCTATGCAGTTCTCGATCCCCGATCTATAGTATCTCACGTTCGATCCAACACCAGCGCGAGGCCCGTCATGCACAGCGATTCCCATACTGCCACAGCCCAGCAGGGCACCCAGTACCCGCCGCAAGCCGAACCGTCGGCCGAGGTCCTGGCGACCAGCCCGGGCCAGCACCAGGTGATTCGCCGCAATGGCAAGGTGACCGGCTTCGATGCCTCCAAGATCGAGGTCGCGGTGACCAAGGCCTTCCTCGCGGTGGAGGGCGGCAACGCCGCGGCCAGCCGGCGCATCCACGAGGTGTCGAAGGAAGTGGCCGGGCAGGTGGTGGACAGCCTGTTCCGCCGCGCCGGGACCCAGGGCATGACGGTCCACATCGAGGATATCCAGGACCACGTGGAGCTGGCGCTGATGCGCAGCGGCCACCACAAGGTCGCGCGGGCCTACGTGATCTACCGCGAGCAGCAGTCGCAGAAGCGCGCCGCCGAGGCCGCCGAGCAGGGTGCGGACGAACAAGCCGAGGCCGCCACGCTGAACGTGACCCGGGCCGATGGCACCCTGGCCCCGCTGGACGAAGACCGCCTGCAGGCGGTGGTCGCCGAGGCCTGCGCCGGCATCGAGCAGGTGGATGGCGAGAAGATCCTGACCGAGGCCCGCCGCAACCTGTTCGACGGCGTGGCCGAGAAGGATGTCTCCACCGCGCTGGTGATGGCCGCGCGGGTGATGATCGAGAAGGAGCCGAACTACTCCGAGGTCACCGCGCGGTTGCTGATGGACGCGCTGCGCCGCGAGGCCCTGAGCTTCGTGCACGGCCGCCCGGAAGAGGCCACCCAGGCCCAGCTGGCCGAGCGCTATGCCGATTACTTCGGTGCCTACATCAAGCGCGCCGCCGAGCTGGAGCTGGTCGACAGCGAGCTGACCCGCTATGACCTCGAACGCCTGGGCGCCGCGCTCAAGCCCGAGCGCGACCTGCAGTTCACCTACCTGGGCCTGCAGACCCTGTTCGATCGCTACTTCATCCACTCGGACGGCATCCGCTTCGAGCTGCCGCAGGCGTTCTTCATGCGTGTGGCGATGGGCCTGGCGATCAACGAGATCGACCGCGAGGCGCGCGCGATCGAGTTCTACAACCTGCTGAGCTCGTTCGACTTCATGAGCTCCACGCCGACCCTGTTCAACTCCGGCACCCTGCGTCCGCAGCTCTCCAGCTGCTACCTGACCAGCGTCCCGGACGACCTCGATGGCATCTACAGCGCCATCCGCGACAACGCGCTGCTGTCCAAGTTTGCCGGCGGGCTGGGCAACGACTGGACCCGCGTGCGCGGCATGGGCGCCCACATCAAGGGCACCAACGGCAAGTCGCAGGGCGTGGTCCCGTTCCTCAAGGTGGCCAATGACACCGCGGTGGCGGTGAACCAGGGCGGCAAGCGCAAGGGTGCGGTGTGCGCCTACCTCGAGACCTGGCACATCGATATCGAGGAATTCATCGAGCTGCGCAAGAACACCGGCGACGACCGCCGCCGCACCCACGACATGAACAGCGCCAACTGGATCCCGGACCTGTTCATGAAGCGTGTGGCCGAGGACGGCGACTGGACCCTGTTCTCCCCGAACGAGGCGCCGGACCTGCACGACCTGATCGGTGCCGACTTCGAGAAGCGCTACAGCGAGTACGAAGAGAAGGCCGCGCGCGGCGAGATGCGCGTGTACAAGACCATGAAGGCCGTCGACCTGTGGCGGAAGATGCTCGGCATGCTGTTCGAGACCGGCCACCCGTGGGTCACCTTCAAGGACCCGTGCAACCTGCGCAGCCCGCAGCAGCACACCGGCGTGGTTCACAGCTCCAACCTGTGCACCGAGATCACCCTGAACACCTCGGACGACGAGATCGCGGTGTGCAACCTGGGCTCGATCAACCTGGCCGCGCACATAGGCGACAACGGCGAGCTGGATCAGGCCAAGCTCGAGCGCACCGTGAACACCGCCATGCGCATGCTCGACAACGTGATCGACTACAACTACTACTCGGTGCCGCAGGCGCGTCGCTCCAACATGCGCCACCGCCCGGTGGGCCTGGGGATCATGGGTTTCCAGGATGCGCTGTACAAGCTGCGCCTGCCGTATGCCTCCGAGGCCGCCGTGGAGTTCGCCGATGCCTCCATGGAGGCGGTGTCCTACTACACCATCAAGGCCTCGACCGATCTGGCCGAGGAGCGCGGGCGCTACGAGAGCTTCCCCGGCAGCCTGTGGAGCCAGGGCATCCTGCCGATCGACTCGGTCGAAAAGCTGGCCGAGACCCGCGGCGACTACCTGCAGATGGACACCACCCAGCGCCTGGAGTGGGACAAGCTGCGCAAGCGGGTGAAGAAGGTCGGCATGCGCAACTCCAACACCATGGCGATCGCCCCGACCGCGACCATCTCCAACATCTGTGGCGTGTCGCAGTCGATCGAGCCGACCTACCAGAACCTGTTCGTCAAATCGAACCTGTCGGGCGAGTTCACCGTGATCAACCCGTACCTGGTGCGCGATCTGAAGGACCGCGAGCTGTGGGACGAGGTCATGGTCAACGACCTCAAGTACTACGACGGCTCGGTGCAGCCGCTGGACCGCGTGCCGGAGGACCTCAAGGCCCTGTACGCCACCGCGTTCGAGCTGGACACCCGCTGGCTGGTCGAGGCCGCCTCGCGCCGGCAGAAGTGGATCGACCAGGCGCAGAGCCTGAACCTGTACATGGCCGAGCCCTCCGGGCCCAAGCTGGACGCCCTGTACAAGCTGGCCTGGGTGCGCGGGCTGAAGACGACCTACTACCTGCGCTCCATGGGTGCGACCCACGTGGAGAAGAGCACCGTGGCCGACTCCTCGCGCGCCAACAAGCTGAACGCCGTCTCCGGCGGCCAGCAGGCGTCCGAGCCGGAGGCGCCCAAGGCGTGCTCCATCCTCGACCCGGACTGCGAGGCCTGCCAGTAAGGCCTGCCCGCGAGCGGGCAGCGAAACCGTACGACCAAGCAAACTGAACAAAGGCCCGGCCACCGCGCCGGGCCGCCACCGAAAGAAGAGGGACACTATGCTTTCCTGGGACGATCCGATTGCCGCCGTAAAAGGCGAAGGCCAGAAACAACCCGCCGTACGCCCGGGCATGGGCTTTCAGGAGAACGAAGCCCTGATGAGCACCGCCGGTGCCGCGCCCAGCGTCCCGCCGGAACCGGAGAACGCCGGCCAGCCGCTGGCCGAGCCCAACGAGGAGGCCCTGACCGGCACCGGCCTGGAAGACATCGAGATGGGTGCCGAGCGCATCCGCGTGGATGACAAGAAGATCATCAACTGCCACGCGGACCTCAACCAGCTCGTGCCCTTCAAGTACAAGTGGGCCTGGCAGAAGTACCTGGATGGCTGCGCCAACCACTGGATGCCGCAGGAAATCAACATGAATGCGGACATCGCCCTGTGGAAGGACCCGAATGGTCTGACCGAGGACGAGCGCACCATCGTCAAGCGCAACCTGGGTTTCTTCTCCACCGCCGATTCGCTGGTGGCGAACAACCTGGTGCTGGCCGTGTACCGCCACATCACCAACCCCGAGTGCCGCCAGTACCTGCTGCGCCAGGCCTTCGAGGAAGCAGTCCACACCCACGCCTACCAGTACTGCGTGGAGTCCCTGGGGTTGGACGAGGGCGAGATCTTCAACATGTACCGCGAGGTGCCCTCCGTCGCCGTCAAGGCCGAATGGGCCCTGCCGTTCACCAAGCACCTGGCGGACCCGAACTTCCGCACCGGCACGCCGGAGGCGGACCAGAAGCTGCTGCGCGAACTGATCGCGTTCTACGTGGTGTTCGAGGGCATCTTCTTCTACGTCGGCTTCGTGCAGATCCTCTCCATGGGCCGGCGCAACAAGATGACCGGCGTGGCCGAGCAGTTTCAGTACATCCTGCGCGACGAGTCCATGCACATGAACTTCGGCATCGACGTGATCAACCAGATCAAGGTCGAAAACCCGCACCTGTGGACCGAAGATTTCAAGGATGAGATGCGCACCCTGATCCGTGATGCGGTGGAGCTCGAGGCGCAGTACGCCCGCGACACCATGCCCCGCGGCGTGCTCGGCATGAACGCGCAGATGTTCGAGGAATACCTGCACTTCATCGCCAACCGACGCTGCGCGCAGATCGGCCTGGCCGAGATGTACCCGGGTGCGGACAACCCGTTCCCGTGGATGAGCGAGGTGCTCGATCTCAAGAAGGAGAAGAACTTCTTTGAAACGCGGGTTACGGAGTATCAGACGGGTGGGGCGTTGAGCTGGGATTGAGGCGGCGAGGCCATATGGATTGGAAAAGGCGGGAAATGGTAATACTCCACAAGAAGGGGAAGGGGGCACCGTATGGTGCTCCCTTCCTGTATGTGGAGTTGGGTGCGGACCTTCGGATCACTTGCTCTGTGTGTTCTAGGTGTATGGATACCATGGGTTTGAACAAGTGACCGAATTAGCTATAGAGCTGGCTGGCGCCGTTGCTGCTCTAACTACCATTTTAGTGGGTGGCTATTACTTGTATTTGGAAAGCCAAAGAAGGTCTAGGGTGCATGTCGAGGTTTTCAAGCATGAATTAAGACTTCCACCTGATCTTCAGGGCGCGCTAGAGGCAGCCGGTCAGGAAGCTTCTAGTGATTTATTCACCGAACAAATCGAACAGTTGATAAGTAAAAACGCGGAGAGCTGGATAGCCGATCGCGCCCAGATAGAACACCGAACTTTCAAAACCCTTCAGGAGTTCGCAAATGTCTCGCGGTGGCGGTACTCGTCGTCCCAGTCATTTTTCTACAGAATAATAATAAAAAACCATGGCCAACTGCAGGCGAACAACATATCTTTACGGGTTGAGCATGCGTTTTATATTCTAAAAAATGATTGTTCCACAGGGTGGGGTGGCGACTCTGCGCATATTGATTCGTTGAGGCCGGGCGAGGAAGTAGAATTTGATGCGTGGACAAAAGATATTTTTATATTCAACGAGGCAGTCAGAGTTTTCATGGACGGTGGCTCTCCGATTGTGCGGATTCATGAGAATGGATATCGTCGGGGCGAGCGGGCACACTGGTTGTTCGCAATATCGGCTCGTTTGAGCAACTACTTTGTTTGGACATTTGTGCTGGTTTATTTGGCTCTCTCTTTTTCGAATATCGTTTTCGGGTAACGTCCAACTCGATCTCCGGGCATCCAGGAAAAATAAAACCTAGGTGTCTCAACGTTAGGTGTCTACGATTCGTCGGCCGTGGCGCTGGTTTGACTACCATTGTTGGTGCTCTTCTTTGAGAGGCGCAATGAGTGCTTTTCGGTGACCGAAGTAGAGGCACTCCGAAGCTTCAAGGAGGGAGGTTATGGGGGGCATATTTCTGCATTTCAGGCCGTTATATTAATTACTTTGAATACGCTTGTATTATGGGCATTCTCGGGGCCTGGGGGTGACTGTGTATGGCTGAAATATTGTTTTCTCCGCGAGCCTTTGTTTGCGTGACAATTATCATTTAGTTCAAGAATAATAAAACCGTCTTTTGGTGTGCTTTAGAACTCGACAAGAATGCAGGGATAGATAAGAAATTCATGCAGGCGAAGCTTCCGCAATCGCGTGCATGATGATTCGCGTCAAAGTTCCACAAACCGCCGGAGGAACCATTGGCTCAGCACATCTACTTCGACGAGTCCGGCTTCACGGGAAACAATCTTCTACATCCCGACCAAAAGTATTTCGTATATGCATCCGTAGCGTCCGATGACCACGAAGCGAAGGAAGTTGTTGAGAGCGTCATTAGGCGGTACGGGATCCAGGGGGGCGAGCTTAAGGGGCGAAATCTTATACGGTTCAATCGCGGAAGAAGGGCCGTCGACGAGATAATAAGTCACTTCGAAGGGCGAGTGAAGCTGTCAGTATCGGACAAGAAATACGCACTCGCTTGCAAGCTTTTCGAGTACATCTTCGAGCCTTGTCTATCCGAGATAAACTCGGTTTTCTACAGAGTAGGGTTCCACAAATTTATAGCGAATATGCTCTATATTGAGTTCGTCGCTCGCGGCGCGGGTGCCGAGGATATATTTGCCGAATTTGAAGAGCTAATGAGAACTAGGGATGAAGCCAAACTTGGTAGCATATTTGCCTCGTCTGTTCATCCAGAAAATTCCCCCATACTCGTTCAAATCCGTGAATTTGCGCAGTGCATGGCGGACGATGTGCGCAAAGAGCTTCGCGCTATTGGTGACGCCGGGCTAGGGAAGTGGATCCTCGATTTGACGGACACGGCACTATTCACCCTGCTCGCAAACTGGGGGACAGAATACGATCAGATAACGGCTGTTTGCGATCCTGCGAAACCGCTGCAGCATGATCAAAGCGCCTTTGATGTGATGATAGGTCGGGAGGATCGGGTGTTTAGCGATGCTTTCGGAGAACGGCACCCGATTACGTTCAATCTGTCGGGGCCTATCCAGCTCCGGGACTCAAAAATCTCACATGGGGTGCAGATAGCTGACGCGCTAGCGGCGGCAGGCGCCTATGTGTTCACGGGCGCAACCGATGCACATGCAACGCGATGGCGCTCTATCATTGCGGGAATTGGTCATTATGGAAGCATCATTCCCGACATGGATGAGGTGGACATTCGTGATGTGAGGGCGCAGCGCAATGCGGTCCTGTTGATGGAGCTTCACTCGCGCGCTAAGGCTGGGAAAAATCTGGTCGAAGGGATGCCAGAATACATTCACATAATTTCTAGGATGATAACTGAAAGAAGAGGACACCCATGATTCTTGACGGCTCTCTCCCTGTCATTGCCATTCCGGCGCGCCCGGTTTCGGGGCCGGAAGCGGAACTCCTTGTTCCGGGGCCACAAGATACCCATACCGGGGGTGTGTTGTCGCGTCGGCTGGCCACGGCAGGCCGATGGGTATGTTGGCGCGCTGCGGCTGGTTGGGTTGGGGGCGGGTGGACCGGTGGCCGGGCTTTGGCTCCGTATTGGCCGGCTTGTGCAGTTCGGCACCGTATACCCTGATTCGCTATCCTATTCGGTAATCTATGAGGAGCCTGTCCATGAAAGCACGTGCCGCTGTCGCCTGGGAAGCCAATAAGCCCTTGTCCATCGAGGAGGTCGATGTCGAAGGGCCACGGGAGGGTGAGGTGCTTTTGCAAGTGGTTGCCAGCGGTGTGTGTCACACGGACGCATTCACCCTGTCGGGGGATGACCCTGAGGGTGTGTTCCCCAGCATCCTGGGCCACGAAGGTGGCTGCGTGGTGCTCGAGTGCGGGCCCGGGGTGAAGACCCTCAAGCCCGGCGACCACGTCATTCCGCTCTATATCCCGGAGTGTGGCCACTGCGAGTACTGCGCCTCGACCAAGACCAACCTGTGCCAGTCCATCGCCGACACAGTCTGGACCGGCTACATGCCCGACGGCACCCGCCGCTTCTCCCAGGGCGGCAAGCCGATCTATCACTATATGGGGTGCTCCACCTTCGCCGAGTACGCCGTGGTGCCGGAGATCGCGCTGGCCAAGATCAATCCGCAAGCGCCCCTGGACAAGGTCTGCCTGTTGGGCTGCGGTGTCACCACCGGCATCGGCGCGGTGCTCAACACCGCCAAGGTCGAGCCGGGCTCCACGGTGGCGGTGTTCGGCCTGGGGGGTATCGGTCTTTCGTGTATCCAGGGGGCGGTGATGGCCAAGGCCAGCCGCATCCTGGCCATTGATCTGAACCCGGACAAGTTCGAGATGGCCAGGGCCCTGGGGGCCACGGATTGCATCAATCCCAGCGAGGTGAACGGGTCCATGGTGGAATACATCCGGGAGCTGACCAAGGGCGGGGTCGATTACTCATTTGAGTGCATCGGCAATGTGAACGTCATGCGCGATGCCCTTGAGTGCACCCACATGGGCTGGGGTGTCTCTACCGTGATCGGTGTTGCCGGTGCCGGACAGGAGATCAGCACCCGGCCCTTCAACCTGGTGGTGGGCCGTACGTGGAAAGGCACGGCCTTCGGCGGCGTGAAGGGGCGATCCCAGCTGCCGGGCTACGTGGACAACTACATCGCCGGCAAGATCGAGCTGGACAGCCTGGTCACCCACACCATGCCCCTGGAGGACATCAACCGCGCCTTCGACCTGATGCACGAGGGCAAGAGCATCCGCTCTGTGATCATTTTCTGAGGTTGATGATGAAACAGCTTGAACGCATCAAGGAGTTCGGCGGCTGGCTCGAACGTTGGGAACATGAATCGTCCGCATGCCGGTGCGCCATGACCTTCTCGGTCTACCTCCCGCCCCAGGCCGCCAGCCAGCAACTTCCGGTGGTCTACTGGCTGTCAGGTCTGACCTGCACCGATGACAACGTGCGGGTGAAGGCGGGTGCCCAGCGCTACTGCGCCGAGCTGGGTCTGATCCTGGTCATGCCCGATACCAGTCCCCGGGGCGAGGGTGTGCCGGACGTTGCGGAGCGCTACGACTTGGGTCAGGGTGCGGGGTTCTATGTCAACGCCACTCAGCCGCCGTGGGCGACGCACTATCACATGTATGATTACGTCACCGACGAGCTGCCCCCGCTCATCGAGGCGAATTTTCCTGTCATTCCCGGCAAGCGCGCCATTAGCGGGCATTCCATGGGAGGGCATGGAGCGCTTGTCTGCGCGCTGAAGAATCCCGGCATGTATGCCTCGGTCTCTGCGTTCTCACCCATCTGCAATCCGGTGATCAGCCCGTGGGGCGAGGGCTGCTTCAGCGCCTATCTGGGTGATGACCGAAAGGCCTGGGAGGAGTTTGATGCTACCTGCCTCGTCAACGCCGGTGCGCCACTGCCTCCGGCGCTGATCGACCAGGGCACTGCCGACGAGTTCCTGGCTGAGCAGCTGTTTCCCCAGAACCTCCAGGCCGCCTGCGTGGCACGCAAGATCCCGCTGGAGCTGCGCATGCAGGAGGGGTATGACCACAGCTACCACTTCATTGCGACCTTTATCGGCGAACACTTGGCGTTCCACGCCAGGGCCATGATGGCTTGACGCCCAGGCCATGAGCGAGAATAACGGGGTCGGACCTCGGTAACCTATGGAAAAACAGCGGTAGACCGGTCTAGGAAGGGTGCGATTCGAGCTTAAATCGGTCATTTCGGCCATCAAATGGGCATTCCAGGGAGGGAAGCCATGCCACGGGCGAATCGCCATCATCTGCCGGGCCATGTCTGGCACGTTACCCATCGTTGTCACAAGCAGGAGTTTCTGCTGAAGTTTGCCCGCGACCGGAGGCTCTGGCGCTACTGGCTGTACCAGGCGCGCCAGCGTTACGGACTCTGTGTGCTCAACTACATAGTGACCTCCAACCATGTACACCTGCTGGTGCGCGATGGGGGCGGAGGCGAGATTGCGCGTTCCATGCAGTTGATGGCGGGCCGGGTTGGCCAGTCATACAACCGGCGGAAGGCGCGCAAGGGCGCTTTCTGGGAAGACCGCTACCATGCCACTGCCGTGCAGACCGGGGCCCACCTCGCGCGCTGCCTGGTGTACATCGACTTGAACATGGTCCGGGCGGGGGTGGTGAGGCATCCATCGGAGTGGGAAGCCAGCGGATATCGGGAGATCCAGGCACCACCGGACCGTTACCGAGTCATTGATGACCAGGCCCTGCTGGATACGCTGGAGATCGGTTCCGTAGCCGAGCTGAGAGAGTGTCATCGTTTGTGGGTGGAGGAGGCGCTGGCCTCGGATCGCGCCAGTCGGGATGAGTGGTGGACGACGGCCGTCGCGGTAGGGGACCGGCCGTATGTGGACGAAGTGCACCGGGCGTTGGGGGTGCGGTCGCCGGAGCGCGACGTGGACAGACGGGGGATACCGCAAGGGTGCGCGACGATGGGGCGAGTTATGGGGTAGATCAACGGTTTTGACGGCGAAATAGGGCGGATAAGCCTCTAGAGAGGGGGGTTGGCGCGATATAAATCCATGAAGTCAGTAGGTTCTCGTGGTCCGACCCCGTCGCCGAACGGTTGCGGCTCCCTTGTGCAGAATGACGGCACGGCAGTCACCGCGCCTTGTTCGCACGCAAAAGCGACTCGAGCGCGAGTGCGTACATTAATCAGTGTTTCCCTAGTGTCCTTTAACAAAAGTTCATCGACTCCGTGACTGTCCCCCTGTATCCTGATAACAGGCACTCGGGAGGCGACCGGAATGGGACGACCGATCAAGACGTTGACGATCAGCGAAGCCGAACGCGACGAGCTCGAGAGCTGGCTGCGGCGGCGCCAGATGCCCGCGGCGGAACAACAGCGCGCGCGCATGATTCTGCTGAGCACGCGAGGCCTGAAGGCTTCGGAGATTGGCGCGCGGGTTGGCGTCTCGGCGGAGACGGTGAGCAAGTGGCGCAAGCGCTTCGAG
>NZ_KB906122.1:0-40595 GCF_000381185.1 Thioalkalivibrio sp. ALMg13-2
CGGTTGAACCCCAGGATCAGTGTCTTCGGGCCAGGGCATGAGAGGCCGGTGAGGAGAACCCCTGGCGCTCCTATGAGGTGCGCCCTTCCCCGGAAGGGCCGACCCTCGACTGTAGAGAAGGGCAGCTCCGCGACGAAGTGAAGTCCGGTCGGTAACCAACCCACGTATATCAGAGTGATCCACCGTCGCAATTCGCTTCTCGTGCCCTGACCCGAAGACATTGAAACAAGGAGGCCTCTATCGAACGCTATAGCCAACCGTTGACAGGTCAATCCATATCAGGAGGCTAGCCCTCTGGCCGAAGGGGCGCTGGCGAGGCCAAGATCGCCGAAAGTACGCGGCTCCTATGCGCTGGTGGCTGCGGTTTCGGGGGCCTCGTGGCGAGCGCCCTCCGGGGAGGCCAACAGCAGGGAGTAGCGGCGCAGCAGCCAGACCCCGCGCTCGAACAGGCTGGTGGCACCGAACACTGCGTCGCGCGTGCTGCCGACGAGTTCGCCGCCGGTCAGTAGACGGCGCCGGATCGAGTCCATCAGTTCCGATCGATCATGGGTCAGCGACTGCAGCAGTTCGATGTCGTCGGCATCCTCGGTACGCGCCGCATCGTTCAGCGTCAGCAGCATCATGTGGAGGGTCTCGATCAGGCCATGGGTCAGCGCACGCGCCTCGGCCGAGTCCTTGCCAGTGCGCGCGCGTTCGACCTCGATGACCAGGTCGTTGAGGGTCTCCTGCAGCGACCCGATCAGTTCGTTCCGGCTCTTCAATACGATCGCATGGTCCAGGGTGGCGCCGCTGAGGGCGCCAGACAGGATCTCGTCCAGGAATTGTGCCGTCGCGTCCGCGACCTGGGTTCCGCCGCGCTGCAGGCTAACGCGGTCGTGACGGGGCTGTGGAATCTCGTCGCGCACGCCGTCGAGATATTCCGGCAGATGCCGCAGCAGGCGCAGCTGCTCCTGTTCAGCGAGCATCAGGGCACTGCCCGCGTCGTTCTGGGCC
This sequence comes from Thioalkalivibrio sp. ALMg13-2, assembly GCF_000381185.1. Lineage (NCBI taxonomy): Bacteria > Pseudomonadati > Pseudomonadota > Gammaproteobacteria > Chromatiales > Ectothiorhodospiraceae > Thioalkalivibrio > Thioalkalivibrio sp. ALMg13-2. The sequence goes on from NZ_KB906122.1 coordinate 994, forward strand.
CCGGCGTACAGGTACTTCGGCTTTCCCAGGGTCTCCTCCGCGGTGGGTGGGGCCTTGCGTTCGAGATAGTCGGCGACGCGGTGGTGGAACGGGTGCATGACCATGTCGCAGGCAATCTGATAGAGCACATAGGAGAACGCGATCTGGAAGCCAATCCCGACCGGGAGTGCGGCCAGCAAGGCCGCGACCAGCGGGATGCCGCCGTAGAACTCGATCCAGAACAGTGGAAGCAGCAGGGCCAACCCCATGGCCTTGAGGATAAACTGGTACAGCGCTAGCTGCCGCCCGAGCCCCTTGTGCGAGGCGGCCAGCACAAGGGTGCTGATGCCCGTGCCGAAGCCCGCGCCGTAGACCACCATCAGCCCGTACTCCAGATCAATCACGCCACTGGCGGCCAAGGCCATGGTGACGATGGTGATGCTGGAGGCGGAGTGGGCGATGACCGCGAATACCAGCCCCGTCACGAACGCGATCAGCAGGGATTGCGCCGAGAGGGACATCAGTTCGGTCATCCAGGGGAGGTCGGCCAGCGGCTTGGCCCCCTCCTTGATGAAGATCAGGCCCAGAAACAGCAGCCCAATGCCGAGCAGCGCGCGGATCAGATGGCGCAGGCGAGCGGACTGGTCGCGATCGAAATAGAACAGCAGACCGGTCACACCCACCAGGATGAACACCATCAGGCTCAGGTCCAGGGCGGCGATCAGCACCAGCAGCGAGGTCCCGAGATTGGCGAAGTTGATGACCGGCTGGGCACGGCGCGCATCCAGCACGCCTGCGGTCACTAGCGAGATCAGCACGAAGATTACGGCGTGGATGCTCTGGCTGATGGCCCCGCCTACTAGTCCCAGCGCGGCAGCCGAACGATCGCTTGCGGTTGCCCGTCCGACCAGGGTGCGCAGGCGCCGATCCGCCAACTGGCGCAGATGTTCGCTGATCAGGCGGATCCCGACGAAGAACAGCCCGAGTCCCGCGAACAGGGTGGCGGCGATCTCGAACGTGACGATCCATTCATCATTCATGGGCGTATTCTAACGGTGCCTGAGGACGAAACGTGCAGCGGGCGTCGTTCACAACGGCAGATGGCCGCCCAGGTCCGACAGCTGCCAAAAGAGGCCGAGCAGGGCCGCGGGCGCGAGATAGCGCAGGATCGTGCGCCGTAACGAGTCGGTGATTCGCCACTGTCCCATCTCGCTGGCGGCGATCTGGTTGGGGGTGACCCAGCCCGCGAACAGGGCGATCAGCAATCCGTTCATGGGTAGCAGGATATTGATTGAGGCATGCTCGATCAGGTGGTAGAGCGTGGGCAATTCTCGCCCCAGCAGGGTTAGCTCGATCTGCGCCCATTCGGCATCGGTAAACGAGGCAATGGTGATCAGGCTGAGCCCCCAGATTGCGAGTCCGGAGATCATCGCAGCCCCGGCCGGATGCATCCCGAAGCGCTCCCTTAGCAGGTGCATGAAGACCTGCACATTGGCCATCATGGTGCTGAATACCCCGATACTCAGGACCACGAAAAATACGGTCGCGCGCAGCACACCCGCCGGGATTGCCGAGAGTGCCAGGGGCAGAGCCTCGAATATCAGACCCGGCCCCGCGGCGGGGTTCAGCCCATGGGCGAACACGGGCGCCTGGGCTGGATGGTGGTGCCGGAGACCTGGGTGGACCCGGTGCGGCGCCTGGCACAGAATCTGTGTGTGGCCCCAGCCAGCATGGCCCAGACCGCGGCGCTGGCGGCCTTCGCGCCCGAGACCGAGGCGTTGCTGCAATCGCGGGTGCGCGAGCTGAAACGCCGTCGGGACGTGCTGCTGGAGGCGCTGCCGGGGCTCGGGTTGGAGGTCCAGGCGCGGCCGGAGGGCGCGTTCTAAATCTATGCCGACTGTACCGCCCACGGCCCGGACTCCGAGGTCCTTTGCGCGCATCCTGGACACGGTCGGTGTGGCCCTGACGCCGGGGACGGATTTCAGCCCCAGCCGGGGCCGGGACTACCTGCGCATCGCCTATACCCAGTCCGAGTCCCGCCTGCGCGAGGCCGTCGCGCGCCTGCGGGGCTTGTTGTGATCCCCCTGGCCGCACTCCGTCGGGCTATATCCAACCGGCCAGATTCAACAGGAGTGCACCGAGTCCGATTGGCGCAACATAGCGGAGCACGAGGCGCCAGATGGTGAACGCGAAGGGGGCCAGGGCGAGCTCGTCGCGGGCCACGCGGGTATGCACAACCCAGCCGGCAAATACCGCGATCAACAGGCCCCCCAACGGGAGCATCAGGTTGATGGCCACGTGTTCGATGGCGTGGTAGACGGTCGGGATCTCGCGGCCCAGCAGGGTGATGTCCAGGCGTGTCCAGGCCGCTCCGCTGAACGAGAACACACTGGCCAGGCTCAGCAGCCAGACCGCGCCGCCACACACCAGGACGGCGAGCACGCGGGACGCATGCAGGCGCTCGTGAAACAGGTGCACGAAGGCCTGAACATTCGTGATCATGGTGCTGAATGCGGCCAGGCTCAGGGTGGCGAAGAACAGGGTCGTCAGCAGGACGCCGGCGGGCACGGCCGCCAGTGCCAGCGGCAGGGTCTGAAACATCAGCCCGGGGCCTTCGGCCGGGTCGAGCCCGAAACCGAACACGATGGGGAAGATCGCCAGCCCCGCGATCAGGGCGACCGCAGTATCCGCCAGTGCCACGCCAATGGCAGTGCGGCCGATGGACGTGTGCTGTGGCAGGTAGGCGCCGAACATCATCAGCACCCCGGAGGCCAGCGTCATGGTGAAGAACGCATGGCCCACCGCGATCAATACACCGTGCGAGGTCAGCGCGGAGAAGTCCGGCCGCAGCAGGAAATCCAGCGCCTGGCGGACATCCCCAATCCACCAGGCGCTGGCCAGTGCGGTCAGCAGCAGGACCAGCAGCACCGGCATCAGCACATGCAGCCAGCGTTCCAGCCCCTGGCGCAGGCCCAGGGCGACAATGCCGAAGGCCAGGGTAACGGCGAGGGTGCTCCAGGCGAGCATCTCGGCGGGGGAGGCCGTCATGGCGGCGAACACTCCCGCCACCTGGTCTCCGTCGGCGCCGACAAAGGCGCCGGTGGCGGCCTTGTGGATGTAGGAGAAGGCCCAGCCGGTGATCACCACGTAGAAGCTCATGATCAGAAAGGCGGAGAACAGGCCCAGCCAGCCGACCAGCTGCCACAGGTCGTGGGCGCCGCTCTCGCGAGCCACTTCGCGGGCCGCGTATCCAGGCGAGCGGCGGCCCCGGCGACCGATCATGACCTCCGCCATCATGATCGGTATGCCGATCAGGACGATGCAGCCGAGGTAGATCGCGAGAAAGGCGCCACCCCCGTTCTGGCCGAGGATGTAGGGAAACTTCCACACGTTACCCAGCCCCACCGCCGAGGCCGTGGCTGCGAGGAAGAAGGCATAGCCGTGGCTCCAGCGCTGCGCAGTGGCAGTGATCGTCATCCGTCAGGTGATGACGTCGGGCTTCTCGCGGCGGGTCAGGCCGGGGATGTCGCCCAGGCGGGAGGCGGCGTCAATAAGCGGGCCCAGCAGTTCCTGAGGGTCGGCATCGAGGTGTTCGGGATGGGTCTCGTGCTGCTCGATATACAGGCGCAGGGTGGCGCCCTCGGTGCCGGTGCCGGACAGGCGGAAGACGATGCGGGCACCGCTCTCGAACAGTACCCGCAGGCCCTGGTGCTCGGTCAGGCTGTTGTCCACCGGATCGCGATAGGCGAAGTCGTCCGCCTGGGCGACGCGCATGCCGGCCAGGGACTGGCCCGGCAGTACCGAGAGCTGCTCGCGGATGCGCGCCATCACCTGTTCGGCCCGTTCGCTCTCCACCGCTTCGTAGTCGTGGCGCGTGTAGTAGTGGCGGCCGTACTGGCGCCAGTGATCACGCACGATCTCCTCGACCGACTGGCGGCGTACGGCCAGCAGGTTCAGCCAGAACAGCACGGCCCACAGGCCGTCTTTCTCGCGTACGTGATCGGAACTGGTGCCGAAGCTCTCTTCGCCGCACAGGCGGATGCGCCCGTCGTCCAGCAGGTTGCCGAAGAATTTCCAGCCGGTGGGGGTCTCGAAGCAGGGGAGGGCCAGCTTCTCGGCGACCACGTCCACGGCCTGGCTGGTGGGCATGCTGCGGGCCACGCCCTTCAGGCCGTCGGCGAACGCCGGGATGTGATGGGCGTTGGCGGCCATGATGGCGAGGCTGTCCGACGGCGTGACGAAGAAGCGGCGCCCGAGGATCATGTTGCGGTCGCCGTCGCCGTCCGACGCGGCCCCGAAATCCGGGGCATCCCTGCCGAACAGGGCCTCGCTCAGTTCACGCGCATGGGACAGATTCGGGTCCGGGTGACGGCCGCCAAAGTCGGCCAGCGGTTCCGCGCGCAGGATGGTGTCGGCCGGGGCGCCGAGGCGGTTGATCAGGATCTCCTCGGCGTACGGGCCGGTAACCGCGTGCATGGAGTCGAAGCGCATGCGGAAATGGTCGGATCGCAGCAGTTCGCCGATGCGGTCAAAGTCGAACAGCGTGGCCATGTAGTCGGCGTAGGTGCCCACGGGGTCGACGACCTCGATGTCCATGTCGCCCATCTGTACTGCGTGTAGATGATCGATGTCGACATGCTCAGCGCCGTTGGCGATCCGGTAATGGCTGATGCGGGTGCTCTGTTCGAAGATCGCGTCGGTCACCGAGTGCGGGGCCGGGCCACCGTTGGCGGTGTTGAGCTTGATGCCGAAATCCCCCTCCGGCCCGCCCGGGTTGTGGGAGGCGGACAGGATCAGGGCGCCCGTGGCCCCCCGAGACCGGATCAGGTACGAGGCGGCCGGCGTGGACAGCAGTCCGCCATACCCGATGGCGACCTTCTGCACCCCGTTGGCTGCGGCCATGCGCAGGATGACCTGGATCGCCTCGCGATTGTGGAAGCGCCCGTCGCCGCCGACCAGCAGTTCGCCGTTCTTCAGGTCCGGGCAGGCATCGAAGACGCTCTGGATGTAATTCTCCAGATAGTGCGGCTGGCGGAACTGCCGGACGCGCTTGCGCAGGCCGGAGGTGCCGGGTTTCTGATCGGGAAAGGGCTGGGTCGTGACGACACTTATGTCCATGGGTCGCTCATCCTTGTTGTCCAGGGAGACGCTGAGCAATGCGGACGCTCGCGCTCGAGTCGATTCTGTGGCCTGACAGGGCGTGGTGACTGGCGTGCAGTCGCTCGGCACAAGGGAGTCGCCTTGCGGGCAACGGGCCCGTTTTCATCCAGCACGGGCGGCCGAGTCCCGTTTTTCGATGGCTTGTGAGGATGGTGCCCCGTGTTCCGCAATCCTGTGTTGCGCCTTGATGAGGACAGGAACGGGCCGGTAGCACCACCACCGGACTGCGTGCCGGGCCGGGTCTCGGAGAACATGGACACCAACGCGTGCGAGTACAACATTGCTCGGCACCTCCCCTGTCGACGTTACCAAAAAGCCCTGGGGGTGTCCTGCTCTGGATGCGGACAATCGGTGTCCCGCGAAACGGTGCTGTTAGACTGCGCGACATGTTGCTGGAGCGTAAGACCCCGTCCCATCTGGAGCCCAGGCCCGAGAGCTTTGCGGCGCTGATGGAGATGTACGAGGAAAACTACCTCGCACTGCGGCGTTTGTGCCCGGAGCTCGAGCGGCAGCCGTTGCGGTCGGTCTCGCGGGTCGAGGGTGCGCTGGATCTGTATCTGGAGGTGCTGGAGCGCACCCGCTACACGACCACGCTGCACCTGACCTACCGGTTCGACCACCAGGGCGAGCGTCGGCAACAGCCGGACATGCGCGTACGCATGTTCCATGATGCGCGGCAGGCGGAGGTGCTGGAACTGCACTGCCGCACGATGGGCGACGGTCGCGCGCCAGAGATGCTGACCGGTCACCCGGGCCTGGTCTGCCGCTGGAGGCATAACCGGTTCCTGTACAAGTGGCTGCGCTACTGCCTGCGCCAGGGACACCGCTTCCTGGCCGATGCGGCGCCTGAGGTGGTCGCGGCCGATTCGTAGGGACACGCAAGGGAGTCGCAGCGTCCCCCGGGTTGCCGGAGAGGCTACTGGCAGGTAGTGGGTGCGGCGAAGAGGGCCTCGTTCTCCAGCAGGGTATGCAGTGGCGCCGGCTGGCCGAACAGGAAGCCCTGAATCATCGGGCACTCCAGGTCGCGCAGATAGTCGCGGTGGGCCTCGGTCTCGACCCCCTCGGCCACGATGTTCATGTGCAACCCGCGGGCCATGGAGATGATCGCGTTGACGATGCAGGCCTCGTCCTCGCGGCAGATCGTATGGGTAAAGCTGCGGTCGATCTTGAGCGTGTGAATCGGCAGCTTCTGCAGGTAGCTTAGCGACGAATAGCCGGTGCCGAAGTCATCCACCGCGATCTGCACGCCGGCGGCCCCTAGACGGTTCAGCTTGTGCACCGTGTCCGGGGTGTCGCTCATCAGCAGGTTCTCGGTGATCTCGACCTCCAGAAGGTCGGGCGGGAAGCCCGTATCGCCCAGGATGCCGAGGAAGTCCTCGACGAAGTCGTCACGCTCGACCAGCACGGGCGACAGGTTCACCGCCAGGCGCAGCTCCGGGTAACCGGCGCGGCTGTGGCGCTGCATTTCGCGGATGGCGGTGCGCAGGGTCAGACGGTCGAGATCCACAATCAGGCGGGTCTCCTCGGCGACCGGGATGAACTCGGCCGGGCCCAGCAGCCCGAGCGTCGGGTGATCCCAGCGGATCAGGGCCTCGACGCCCACCATATGCCCGGTTTCCGTATCCACCTGCGGCTGGTAGAGGATGTGAAACTCGTCGCGCTCGAGTGCGCGGCGCATGTCCTGTTCCAGTTGCAGTCGCCGCGGCGGATGGCCGCCCATGTCCGGGCTGTACACGCGCACACCCGTCTTGCCGCTGCTCTTCTCGCGGTACATTGCGATATCCGCATTCTTGATCAGGGCCTCGAGGTTGTCGCCGGCATCCGGGTAGATCGCGATGCCGATGCTGGCCCCGACGAACAGCTCCTGGTCGCCGATCTTGAACGGGGCCTGCAGGCTTTCCAGGATCTTGTCGGCTACCTGGATGGCGGCCTCGTTGCTGGCCAGTCCCGGGATCAGCAGCGTGAATTCGTCGCCGCCGAAGCGTGACAGCGTGTCGCCCTTGCGGATGCAGGCTTGCAGCCGCTGGCCGACCTCCTGCAGCAGGCGGTCGCCCATGGTGTGACCGAGGGAATCGTTGATCACCTTGAAGCGGTTCAGGTCGATGAACAGCACCGCCAGCTGGGTGCCCGAGCGCTGCGCATGCGAGATGGCCACATCCACCCGGTCGCGGAACAGGGCACGGTTGGGCAGTCGGGTCAGGAGGTCGTGATAGGCCTGGAAGTTGATGAAGGCCTCGGATTCCTTGCGGTCGGTGATATCCCGTGCCGTGCCGTAGATCAGCGTTTCGCCGTTGTCCGCGTCGTCGCTGTTGCTGGACGGCCACACCGCGACCTCGAAGAAGCGGCGGGTGCGCGAAGGCGTGCCGGGCTTCAGGGCCAGTTCCACCGAGCGGATGTGGGGGTGCGGGCTGGCGGCCTGTTCGAAGAAGTATTCCGCCTTGTCGCGATCCTCGGGTTCGACGAGGTCGAACACCGAGCGGTCGATCAAGTCGCGGCGGGCATGGCCCAGTAGCTCGTGGACACGTGAATTGACGAAACGGAAGCGATGGTCGGCGCCGAGAACAAAGACAATATCCGGGGAGTTATTGACGATCACCCGGTGCAGGCGCTCGGACTTCTCCAGGCGGGCCCGCATGGTCCGATTGGCGTCCTCCAGCGCCTTGTGGTGCAGGGCATTGCGGACGGTGGCCAGTAACTCGGCGGGCTCGTAGGGCTTTTTCAGATAGTCGTGGGCGCCCTCGCGCAGCGCCCCGGCGACATCCTCCACCGTGCTGTTGCCACTGACGACCACGGTGAGGGTCTCGAGCCCGGCGGCTTGCATGAAGCGCAGCACGTCCAGTCCGTTGAGTTCCGGCATGGTCAGGTCGAGCAGCAGCAGGTCGTAGTGCTTTTCGCGCAGGGCCTCGATGGCCGCGCCACCCCCTGCGGCCGTCCGCACGGGGTAGCCCTGAATGGTCAGGAGTCCGCGCAGGCTCTCGAGCAGGCCGGGATCGTCATCGGCAATGAGGATTTTGACGGATTGCGGGTCGATCGGCGCGTCGCGTTCGGGCATCGGGGTCTCGTGGTCAGTAGCGAATCATTGTCGCGTCGTCCCTGATGCGCTCGCCAACCCCCGTGATGCGTGGGGCAGTGCGATTTCGAAGCGCGTCCCTGCGCTCCCGCTGGTGAATGAGAGTCCCGCACCGATCTCCTCGGTCAGGCGTTTGACGATGCTGAGTCCGAGCCCGGCATGGCCTGTGCCCTTGGTCGATGTCACAGGCGCGAATGCCGCGGCCTGGACCTCGGCAGGGAGCCCGGGCCCCTTGTCCTCTACCGACAGGGGCACAACCCTGCGGCCGTTCACGGTGGTTGGGGCACGGGTGGCGATGGTGATCTCCCCGCCGGATGCCTGGGCCTCGGCCGCGTTCTTCAGAAGATTGATGAGGATCTGCCGCAGGTGATCCGCGGGGGCCGACAGCGGTGGATCGGAGGGGGTCAGATCCAGGTGCAGGCGGACGCCTCGTGTGCGACAGAGTGAGCCGTCCACGATATCGGCGACTTGGCGGACCAGTGCATTCAGCGAGACCGGTCCGGTGTCCTCGTTCCCGGCAGCCTGCGGATCGCGCAGGCGCAGCAGGATGCGCCCGACCCGGTCGATTTCGTCCTTGATCAGGCCGAGCTCGTGGCGCGCTTCGTGTTCTTCGCCGAGCTTGTGATTCAGCACGCTCAGGTAGTTCTGGATGATACTGAGCGGGTTTCCGGCCTCGTGCACCGTGTCGCGGATGCGCTGCTCGGTGGCGCCGTCTGGGGCATCCGCCGGCTCGGGTGTGGCGACCAGCGCCCGGGCGATCTCGCGTGCGAGGGAGCCGATGAAGTCCGAGCGGGCCTCCAGGGCCTGCGCCTGACTGCGTGCAAGGCCCAGGATCAGCACCCCCGCGGGTTCCTGGCCGTCGGCGAGCAGCGGAAAGCTCCACAGGATTTCGGCTTCGCAGAGCCGGAACAGTTGCTGGTCGATCACGGGCAAGCCGGCGGCGTTCTCTTCCTCGTGGAGCTGAATCTCGCGATCCAGCAGCGTATCGGTCACCAGGCTGCGCCCGGGTAGCAGCGGCAGGGTGAAATCGGGGATCTCGTCGTCCTCCACCCAGGCGGCGACGGACTGGTGATCCGGGTCGATCAGAAACAGCAGGCTGTGGTCTATGCCCAGCGTCAGGTACAGGGTGCGGCGCGCGGCGGTGCAACGCTCCTGCAGGTCGGCCGCCCTGGCCAGTTCGCCATTCATGCGTTCCAGCTCGGTCAGATCACGGACGCGGGCGGCCAGTGCGCGCTCCGCCGCGTGATCGGTCTCCTCCGGCTTTTGATCCGCCGTGGTCCGGGTGGCGCCCAGATCGATTTCCAGTGATCCGGCAATTCGCCGCACATCCTCGGCCACGCGCCCGCGCAATTCGCGGGTCAATCCCTCGTTGAGGCCGAAAAGCGTATCCGCCGCGGCCAGGGCGGTCTCGTTGCACCCGGCCGCGGAATCCTGTGTGCCTGCGCCTGGCAGACAGCCCATTGCATGCGACAGGTTGACCAGTTTGACCAGGTGATGGGCGTCGCGCACGCGCTCGGCCGGTTCCAGGTGGTAGCGCACGGCATCGGCCAGGAACGGGCCCAGCCCCCAGGCCTCGAGGCATTCGCCGCCCAGTTCCCCGTAGTGTTGACTGTAGGTTGTGCGTTCGGTCTCGATCAGGTGGGGGTCGTCTTCGGCGGACTGGAGGATGGGCCAGTAATGCCCCTCGTCACCCACCAGGCGGACCAGGCGCCCGATGTCGATCAGCAGTCCGGCGAGGTAGGCCTCCTCGGGCCGCGGATAGCGGGTGAGGGTTGCGAGGACCTGTGCCAGGTTGGCGGTGGTCAGCGCCCGTTGCCAGATGGTGCGCAGGTAGCCGCGATGGCGCGGTCCGAACTCGCCGAACAACTGCTGGATCGACGCGGTCAGGGCCAGGCTGCGCACGGTATCCAGGCCCAGGCTGAACAGGGCGCGATCGATGGTGCGGCAGGTGGAGCCGCGATAGTAGAAGGGCGAGTTGGCGGCCTGCAGCAGGCGGCTGGACATGCCCGCGTCCTGCATGATCGCCTGGGCCAGGGACTGGAAATCGGCCTCATGGGCCTGGGTGGCGTCCAGCACCGGGATGAGCGCCTGGGGCAGGCTCGGTAGACCGTCCGTTGCCGTATTGACGCTCGTCATGCTGCTCCCCGGTCGCGTGCAGTCGGCCTGCCGCGCCTTTTGCCCTGTGTGCGTGTCCGGAACCGAACCTCTGATGCAGTCTGTCGGATCACCACTGGTTCCTGACTATACTGAGTGGTATTGCCCCGCGCCACCGAATGGGGTAGACCGACCGTGAGTTCGCCATCATTCTTTCCCAATGCCGATGAGTGCCATGCAGGAAGCCGCGATGTCCCGTCACAGCGCCTTGACGGATACCCGTTCCCGGGTCGCCGCGCGCCCGCGGGTTCTCGTCGTGGCCAGCGGCAAGGGCGGGGTGGGCAAGTCCAGCATCGCGGTGAACCTGGGGATCACGCTGGCGCGGCGGGGGCGGCGGGTCGGCATCCTGGATGGCGATACCGGCCTCGCCAACGTGAACATACTGCTGGGGTTGCGCCCGCAACAGGGCCTGGCGGAGGTCCTGGCGGGCGAATGTGGAATCCGCGATATCCTGCTGGAAGGGCCGCACGGCCTGAAGATCATCCCCGGCGCCAGCGGTATTCGCGAATATGCGGAGCTCTCCGGGGCGCATCAGCAGCGGCTGGCGGAGGAACTGGCGAACATCGAGGCGGATTTCGACGACCTGCTGCTGGATACCGCCGCGGGCATCGGTGATACCACGCTCGATTTCCTCGCGGCCGGGCACCAGGTCCTGCTGGTGCTGACGCCGGAACCGACCTCGCTGACCGATGCATTCTCCCTGCTCAAGCTGGCGTTGCGGCGTCAGGCCCTGGATGTCCGCGTGATCGTGAACATGGTGGCGGATGTCGCCGAGGCCCGCAGCGTCTTCCAGCGGTTTGCCAATGCCGTCGAGAAATATCTGCATACCCGGGTCGAATTTCTCGGCTTCGTCCAGCGCGACGAAAGCCTCCGCTCGGCCGTCACACTGCAGCACCCGGTCGCCCTGTTCGCCGAGAATGACCCCTCGGCGCGTCCGTTCCAGCGTCTGGCGAATGCCCTGGAAGACAGCCTTCCGCATGAAGACGCGCCAGCATTCAGCCTTTTCTGGCGGCGTCGTCTGCAGCAGGATGATCCGGCTGCGCATACGCCGTTGGGGGACGCCCGTCCACAAGCCCCGGCGCTCGCTGCGGAGCCGCCCTCGGTCGACCATGCCTCGGAAGCCTCGGAAGCCTCGGACGGTTTGGGCAGCGAAGAGGGTGTGCTCGGGCGCTTGCGCGCGGCGTTCGACGCGGCCCTGGAGGTCTCCGAGCCCGAGGCGCTGGCGGTGGAATTGGACGCCATGCACGAGCAGTACCGGGCGCGAACAGGCCGCGCTGCGATCGATCTGGTGGCACTGGTGGACGCGCTGCAGGCGGATCCGGAGGCCCATGCCGGGTTGCTGGGCCGTTTGCGTGCGCGGCTTGCGCCCGCGATGGACGCACCCCAAGACGTAGCGGCGCCGGCGACCATGCAAGCCGGGGAGGGTCGACGCCCCGGGGCTGACCGTCCTCCGCCCGATTTCGGCTGGAAGGGTCGGGACGAGTCGACCGCCAGGCCCGCTCGGGCGGGCTCCGCGTCTCGTGTGCCGGCAACTGCCTACGACGCGGCCCGTTTTGGTCCCCAGGAGGCGCTACTCGAGCGACTGCGTCAGGGGGGCGATGACGCGCCGACCCTTGCGGAGTTCCTGCGCCGGATGTGAGCGCCCGGTGCCTGGGTTGGGCCTACTTGGGCCCGAGCAGCAACCAGGCGATCAGACCGACCAGGGGAAGAAACAGCAGGATCAGGATCCACAGTACTTTCACTATGGGGGTCGCGGGGCTTTGTGCGGTGCGCACGATTGCCCAGATCACGATCAGCAGCCAGATCAGGCCCAGAATGCCGGTGACTTCAATGCCCATGTAATGCTCCTTGCGAGGCTTGGCCCGGAAAGGTCAAGCATGTTGGTTGACGTCTCCCAAGCAGATAGCACGTGTACCACCCCGGCGCCAATCCGAACGGTGAGGAAATGTGCCGGGCGCCGCAAACGACTACCCTGCGCCCCGATCATTAGCGAGCTTTCGGGAAGGAGAACCATGAAGATCTGGGTCGACGCGGATGCCTGCCCCGCGGTCATCAAGGAGATTCTGTTTCGTGCGGCGAAGCGCACGGGGGTTCCGGTCACGCTGGTGGCCAATCAGCCGATGCGCACGCCGCCGTCGAAGCTGATCGACTCGATCCAGGTCGGGGCCGGGTTCGACGTGGCCGACAACGAGATTGTCCGGCGTCTTGGCACCGGGGACCTGGTCATCACCGCGGACATCCCGCTCGCCGCGGATGTGATCGAGAACGGCGGGCAGGCGTTGAATCCCCGGGGCGAACTCTATACTCCCGACAACATCCGCGAGCGCCTCAGCATGCGCGACTTCATGGACACGCTGCGCTCCAGTGGGGTCGAGACCGGCGGCCCGGCGGCGCTGGGCCCGCGCGACCGCCAGGCCTTCGGCAATGCCCTGGATCGCTGGCTTGCTCAGAACGTGAAATAGCGTCCTCGGTCTCCCTAGATGCGTAGCTGGCGGATCAGTTTCAGGGTTTCGTTGGCGAGCTGTACCCAGTCATCATCCTGCGCGGTACTCCGGGATTCCTGCGCAACGGTGATGGAATGGTCCCGGCTGGGGCTGACAGTCCCTTGGCGGTATTCCTTCGGCGAGGATGGGCCGTTGTTCCAGGTCCGCGGGGCCTGATGATGGTGGCGTGAAGAGTTCACTGGTGGGGCCGTCCTTGATCGCGGGTGTGTGCGATTTACCTGCCCAGGGTAACGGCGGTGATGCCATCAGCTTGAGCGTGCACCTCCGAACGATAACGCTCCTGAAGCCCCGACGGGGCCGACGTCGCGCGAACGGATCCGGGTTTCCTTAGGCCCGTCATTCAGGGGTGAATGGGCGTGACATGGTGCAGTTTCGGTAGGCTGGAGCCGGATAAGCGTCGGCAGTCGCCGCGAGTGCAACTGGGAGAGAAGATCGTGCTGAAAGGGATCAATGCCGTGTGGCTGGGGCTGGCCATGACCGCCCTGCTGGTGGCTTGCGGGGGCGAGCGGGTATCGCCGGTGACCCTGGAACAGCTGGCTGCATCCGCGCCGGCCTTCAATGGCGAACTGGTGGAAACCGAGGGTGTCGTGAATCGTTTTGATGATCCGGAGCACTACTGGCTGGAAGACGACGCCATCAACCGCGTGGCGGTCAAGCCCGGGTCGGCGGTGCGTGATCACCTGGGCGAGAACTTGCGGGTGGTGGGGCGCTTCTCCTACCACCCGGAAGAGGGCCGGCGGATCGAGATCGATGCGGCCGCGACCGCGGCCCTGCGGGCGTCCCCCTGAGCTGCAAGCGCAGGGGGGCGATACCGGAAATTTTCAGAAGCAAAGGAGTCGTGATGACGGAATGGATTGACGTAGCCCCGGTCGGGACCATCCAGGATGGCGATCATCGCCTGGTGGAGACAGCGGATACCGAGGTGGCGATCTTTAACCTGGGTGGTGAATATTTTGCCGTGGAGAACCTCTGTACTCACGAGGATGTGCCCATCGCGGATGGTGAGATCGGCGCCGATGACTGCATCACGTGTCCGATGCACGAGGCCCAGTTCTGCCTGCGAACCGGCGAGGTGATGGCCGCGCCTGCCGAGGAACCACTGACCCGGTTCCCCGTGCGTGTCGAGGGCGAAATGGTTCAAGTGGGAACGCAGCCGCTGGAGCTTTAGGCAACGTCTCAGCAAGGGTCTCCCTGTCCGGTGCGAAACTGCGCTGGATGCCCCGCTTTGGTCGCGCCTGTACACTGTGGACGGGCTCACGCTGAACTAACGCGAGCCACCACGCAGCAATACGAGGACACCTCATCGATGGCAGGCAGGGAGCATACGGACAGGGAAGCACGGGCCGCGGACCCGGCCGCGGTCTGGTCGGGTCTGTCCGGTTTGTCGGATGCCCAGCGCCAGCAACTGGTGCGCGGGATCGTCCCGCGGGTGACCGATCACCTTGAGCGCTGCCTGGAATCCGTCGCGCAGGATTGGTCCGCTGGCGGTGACGAGGCCGACAGCGCGGAGTGGGCGAACCAGCTCCAAGGCTATCAATATGTGCTGCGTCGTCAGTTCGAGGAGGCCCTGGAGCGTGACTTTGTCTCCACAACCTACCCACCCGAGTACAAATTCTCCGGTTCCAGCTACGCCGATGACAACTCCGGCCTGCAAATCCTGGACGATTACCAGTCCACCCGCCGTTCCCTGCGCCACAAGCTCGAAGGGCTGGTCCGCGAGCAGAACCGCTACTCCTGGTTCGTGTTCCTCCAGGCCGCGCGCGAGGATCACCGCTTCGAGCACCCCGGCTGGGCGCCGTGGTCGCCGCTGAACTGGTACGAGCGCCTGATCGAGTCGGCCGAGGAACAGTTCGGCCGGACGGATATGACGCTGGGCCTGATGCGAGCCTACGTGCGTTGTCTGGGCCAGACGGCCGCACCGACCCTGGCCTTTGTGGTCGAGACAGTCGAGGGCTGCGGGCTGGTCAGAGAGCCGGTGTCCGAGGTCCCGGAGGGCGACTTGCCCGGAGCGTCGCCGCGTGCGAGCTGGGCCCATGCCACCCGGGAAGAGGGCCTCGCCACGGCGTCGGAATCGGCTGCGACGGAGAGCGCCGCACCTGCGGTTGGCGGAGCAGGGGGCCTTGCGGTCTCTGGTGCCGTGATGCCGGCCCCGGATGCCGGCGCGGCGGACTGGTTGCAGTGGGCCGCGGCGGCTGGCTGGCTGCCATCGGGCCATGGAGCTGCGGTAGGCGGCGGTGGCCCCGCGACCGCCGCCGTGGCGGACGAAGCCACGGCGGACCCACGGATCGAGAGCGTCATCGAAGGGGTGCTGGCCGGTGTATTCGCCGAGGTATCGCGTCACCTCGATTGCCATGCAGCGTTTCGCGCAATGATGCTGGAGCTGCAGCCGCTACTGGTACGTGCGGTTAGCCACGACCTCGAATTTTTCCATGACCCCGGGCATCCCTTGCGCGAATGGGTCGGTAGCCTGATCAATACGGGCGTACGGATCAGCCCCGAGGTCAGCGCGGACGACTCGGAGACGGTCCGCCGCTACCTGGAAGCCATGCGCCGGAGTATCGAGCACCTGGGGCGTGCGATCGATGATCTGGATCGCCCTGCGGCGCAGGCGCTGGCAGACGACTGGGCCGCCGCTGTGGCCGCGGAACACGAACACTGGCAGGCGCAGGCGGCCGAGTTCACGGGGCCGATGTGTCAGAGGGAACGCGCGGCCCGCGCCCGGCGCACCCTGACGGTCTGCGTACTGGAGACCGGGGCCGAGCTCCCGGAGTGTTCCGCCGAGCAGATCGTCGAGGCCTGGGAGGACCTGCTGGCAGTGGACGAGGCGGCTGTGCAGGTGCTGGATGGCCAGGTGCAGGAGCTCGTGCGGGCCATCTGCAACCAGGCGTCCCCAGACGAAGCGAATCCGCTGGTGCAGCGCATTGTGGCCACCGCACGTGAGCATGGCGCCGACGAGGCGCGCGTCAAGGCGGTCGTGCAGCACCTGGGGCAGGCCCATCTGCAACGGATCCGGGCCTCCGCCGACGAGCCGCGCTTCGATCCGCAGGCGCGCATCGAAGCGCGGCGGGCCGTGCGCCTCGAGGATGACGACCCCGACTTGTTGACCGATCTTGACGATCCCTGGGTCTTCGATGCCAGCCGGATCCGCACCGGCGAGTGGTTCGAGATGGTCGACAAGGCGACCGGGCAGTTTCACCGCATGGGCCTGGTCTGGCGCGGTGAGGCGACCCGCGGCTACCTGTTCCTGTCGCTGGATCTGGGCGCCAGCCGGCGCCACTCCCTGCAGGGTGTGGCCCAGGAACTGCGCGAGGGCCGCATGCGCCCGCTCCCCGACGACAACCCGCTGGATGCCCTGCTCGCCTGACCTGCGCCTTTGCGCCAAGGGTCAAAGGCCTTTATGGCACCTCGAAGCGCACGAAGGCACGAAGAGGCGTCAAGGGTGCGGCACCCGAGAGGGTCCGGAGACGGCAAGGGAATCGGGATGAGAACGTTGGTGCCGAGAGCCGTACGGGGTTTTCATGACGACGCGCCTGGTATTGGGCTTGAGGTACCCCGGACTATGGTGGAGGTATGGGCGTTGCGCCCTGTGAAAAGCCCCGTTCGGAGACGTTCGCGTCCATCTGGAGTGTCCCGACGTTAGGCCCGGGGCAGGCGCACTCGCAGGTGGGTCGCGCCGATGACCGCGGCCGGTACCAGCAGCAGATTCACTAGCGGGACCATTGCCAGCAGCGTGGTCCCGGCGCCGAAGCTCAGGGTCTCCAGCCGGTGGGCGCGCAGCATCGTGCGTACCTCGGCGAATGCCAGGCCGTCGTTGGCCAGTGGCGCCTCCAGGAATTCCACGGCCAGTACCCAGCTCCCGAACGTGAACCAGGCGATCGGGGCCAGCAGGTTCAGCCCGGGAATGATCGTGATCAGGAGTACGGGGATAAAAAGCAGGCCGTAGTAGCCGGCCTTGCGCAGCGCGGTTACGGTCGCGTGGCCCATCTCGCCAAGGAACGAGCGCGCCGGCTGGCGGGGCTCGTGGCCCAGCCCGCGGGCGGTGCGGTAGGCCAGTGGTCCGGAGAACGGGCTGGCGATGATCGCCGCCAGCGCGACGGCGGAGACCCCAAAGGCCACCAGCAGCGCCAGTGCGAACAGGGGCCACAGTAGCCAGGCGAGCCAGTCCCACCCGCCGGGCAGCCAGGCCGCCAGAAGGGCCTCGAAGCCGACCCCGGCGGCCGTCGCGAGCCCAATTACGACCAGGATGTTGATGATCAACGGGCCGATCACCAGACCGCGCAGGCCCGGGTCGAATACGCGCGCGAGCCCGCGAAACGGCGCGAGGAAGGCGAGCAGCGGCGTCAGGCGGAGGGTGCCGGCGGGCACGGATGTGTCCTTAGCGGCGCACCCCAAAGATCGCGAGTACGAGGCCCACGACGGACATGATCCCGCCGGCGATCAGGTACATGCGCGTGTCTTCCGTATAGCGCCCCATGAACTCCTGGTGCAGTTCCTCGCCCAGGCTTTCTGTGGCGTTGTAGCCCATCACCAGCAGGATGATGCCGCCCACCAGCAGTGCAATGCCGAGAATTCGCGTCCAGTGCATGTCGTATCCCCTTGTTGTTGGGTGCCTCCCCCGAATGTAGCACCGATCCGCACCCTCGGCGTCATGGCAGAGCACATCGTGGGACGGGTTTTGTGGGAACGGCCTGCCCGTGCCTTGTTCTGGCAAACAGCGCCGTAGGATGCGACGAGCGCAGCGAATCGCATCAATCACCGGGGGGCTGAGCAATGATGCGATTCGCTGCGCTCATCGCATCCTACGTTTGTTGTCCGAGTCCGGCTTTGTCGGGGACTTCGCGGCCAAGGCCGTTCCCATAAGATCCCCTCATGGAATGGGTGGCCCCACCCGGCATCGCGGTCGGCTTGCAGGCGAAGCCCCGGCCAAAGCGGGCGATTGCCGAGCCTCTCGGCCTGGCCGGTCAGCCCGTGAAACCCGGCTCCAGCCCCACGCCGATGCGCGCGAGCCGGGCGGCGCCGCTGGCGGCATCGTCGTCCTCGGCCGTGGTCACCGGCAATCCTAGGATCCGGCTGCGGAGGCGTGTCCACACGGGGTTCTGGGCGCCGCCACCCAGGGACACGACACGCTCCACGTGCGGGGCGCCCAGCTCGGTCAGGCGTTGGTAGCCGTCACGTTCCACGCGGGCAATCCCCTCGAACAGCCCCTGTAGGAAACGCGCGTCGTCCTCGGGGCGTGGGGTGAGGCGGGGTTGCAGCTCGGGGTCGTTGACCGGGAAGCGTTCGCCGCGGCGGGGCAGGGGGAGATAGTCGAGCCCGCTGTCGGTCTCGGGGTCGATCGTGGCGCTCAGCCGCTCCAGGGCCGCATCATCGAAGTGCTGGCGCAGCACCGCGCCGCCGCTGTTGGAGGCCCCGCCCACCAGCCAGCGCCCCAGCAGCCGGTGGCTGTAGATCCCGAGTTCCGGGGCGTAGATCGGCTCCGGGGCCAGCTGCTTGATCACCAGCGTGGAGCCCAGGCTGGTCACGCCCGTGGTGTCGTCGTCCACACCGGAGGCGAGGAACCCGGCGATGCTGTCGGTGGTGCCGGCGACCACCCGGCAGGCCGGGTTCAGCTGCAGCGATTCCGCCATTTCCGGGTCCAGCGGGCCCAGCACCGTCCCGGCCGGGACCACCTCCGGCAGTAGCGACGCGTCACTGCCCAGGGTCTCCTGCAGCCAGTTTGGCCAGCCGCCCCACAGCGCGTCGTAGCCGAGCTTCAGGGCGTTGTTCTCGTCCATGCGGTCGAAGCGCCCGCGCAGGCGTCCGGTAACCCAGTCGGCCTGGTGCAGGACGCGGCGCACGCCGGAGAGCCCCTCGTGGCGACGCAGCCACAACAGCTTGGCCGCCGACGAGCTGGGGCTGTGCACGGCGGAGTCCGCGGGCGCGACCCCGGCCAGTACCGACAGCATGTCGGTGGCCCGGGCATCGTTGTACATCAGGGCTGGATGGGTCGGGCGTCCGTCGGCATCCTGGCGCAGCAGGGTGGCGGAAGTGCCGTCCACCGCGATGGCGGCGGGCTCGCCGTGCAGATGCGTGGCCGCCTCGCGCAGCAACTCGCGCACGATGGCCCACCACAGCGCCGGGTTCTGTTCCGCCCGCTGCTCGTCACCCCCCACTGACGCCGGCAGTGCCCGGTGCGCGGTGTGGATGCGCGCCCCGTCCGGATCCAGCAGTGCGAGCCGGATCCCGGAGGTGCCCAGGTCAATCCCGATGGCGTGCATGGCGGGCTCGGTCAGCCGTTCATGTCCAGCGGGCTGCGCGTCGGCGTCGGCAGGTGCACCGGCTCCGGGGGCGTCCAGCCGGGCTTGCGATGTTCCGCAACCACCGTGGTATAGACGCCGCCACGCACGTTGAAATACGAGGTCAGGCGCATGTAGCGCGGGTCGGTCGCCGCCACCAGATCCGCCAGGATGCGGTTGGTGACCGCCTCGTGGAATGCGCCCTCATCGCGGTAGGACCACATGTAGTTCTTCAGCGACTTCAGCTCCACGCACTTGCCGTCGGCAACGTACTGGATATGAATCTCGGCGAAGTCCGGCTGCCCGGTGGCGGGGCACAGGCAGGTGAACTCCGGGACGCGGATATAGATCGCGAAATCGTTCTCCGGCGCCGGGTTGTCGAAGGTTTCCAGGGTCTTGCTCGGCTGGCTGGGCATGGGTTTGTCGCGTCCTCGGTCGTTCCTGTGGGAGCGGGCCTGCCCGCGAAGCCCCCGCCAAAGCGGGAGGCAAGGAAGGCATGGCGTGCAGGCGCGCCGCAGGGTTTTGTGTGGTTTCGTGAAACGGTTGGATTGTCGAACTGGCAGTGGGTCACGGTAAACGTCTAAGCGTGTACCATTCTAACCCCGACTTTCCTGACCGCGGATAGCGCCGAACGTGCGACTCGCCCGAATCAAGCTGGCCGGCTTCAAGTCGTTCGTGGACCCGACCACACTCGTCCTCCCCGGCAACCGGGTGGGCGTGGTCGGGCCGAACGGCTGTGGCAAGTCCAATACCATCGACGCCGTGCGCTGGGTCATGGGCGAGTCCTCGGCCAAGCACCTGCGCGGGGACTCCAGCGAGGACGTCATCTTCAACGGCTCCTCCAGCCGCAAGCCGGTGGGGCAGGCCTCCATCGAGCTGGTGTTCGACAACTCCGACGGCCGTCTGGGCGGCGAGTACAGCGGCTACGGCGAGATCGCGGTCAAGCGCGCGCTGACCCGCGACGGCCAGTCCAAGTACTTCCTCAACGGCCAGCGCGCGCGCAAGCGCGACGTGGTCGACCTGTTCCTCGGCACCGGTCTGGGCCCGCGCAGCTACGCCATCATCGAGCAGGGCATGATCGCGCGGCTGATCGAGGCGCGCCCCGAAGAGCTGCGCGTCTACCTGGAAGAGGCGGCCGGTATCTCCAAGTACAAGGAGCGCCGCCGCGAGACCGAGAACCGGGTGCGCCATACCCGCGAGAACCTGGAACGCCTCGACGACGTGCGCGACGAGGTGTCCAAGCAGGCCGAGCGCCTGAACCGCCAGGCCGCGACTGCCGAGCGCTACCAGGCGCTGGCCGCCGAGCGCCGCCGCAAGCGCGCCGAGGCCATCCTGCTGCGCCTGCAGGCCCAGGAGCAGGAGACGGAGGCCAGCCGCGGCCGCCTGAACGACGCCGAGACCGCGTTGGCTGCGAGCCAGGCCGAGGCCCAAAAGGCGCAGACCGGCACCGAGCAGGCACGCCAGGAGCGGGTCGAGCTGGAGGCGGCCACCACCGAGGCACAAAGCGCCTATTACGATCGCGCCGCCGAGGTCTCGCGCCTGGAGCAGTCCATCCGCCATGCGGAGGACGAACTGGCGCGCGAACAGGCCGAACTGCGCCAGCTGGAAAGCCGCATCGAGGCCGCCGCCAGCGAGCACCAGGCGGTGGAGGCGCGCATCGCCCAGGCGGAACAGGAGAGCACGCAGCGTCAGGAGGCCGCCACGACCGCCGAGGGCGAGCGCGAACGCCTGGAGGCCGCCGCCGAAGGCGCCGAAACCGAATACCAGACCGCACGCGAGGCACTCACCGAATGGGAGCGCTCGCTCGCCGAGCCGCGCCAGAATGCCCAGCTCGCGCGCTCGCGCATGGACAATGTTGAGCAGCTGCTCAAGCGCGTCGCCCAGCGCCGGGAACGCGTGGAGGCCGAACGCGCGGCGCTGCCGCAGACCCATCCGGGCACCGAGGCCGACCGCCTGGACGCGGAGCTCACCGCGCTGCGCGAGCGCTTGCAGGGGCTGCAGGGCGAACGCGACCAGCAGCAGGCCGCGCTGGCCGATCTCGAACAGGCCCAGCGCGAGGAGCAGGACACCCTGCATGCCACCGAACGCGAGGCCCGCGAGGTCGCCGGGCGCCTGGCGGGGCTGGAGCACTTCGCCGGCGAGGACGACCCGCAGGAGACCCGCGCCCGCCGCGAGGCCTGGGCGCGCGAGCACGGGCTGGACCTGTCGCGCCCGCTGGTGCAGCAGCTGGAGGTGGCCGAGGGCTGGGATACCGCGGTGGAGATGGTGCTGGGCAGCTGGCTGGAGGCCGCCGTCACCGATCAACCAGAGACCGCGCAGGATCTCCCCGAAGCGATGCTGCGCCTGGTTGGCACGGGCCTGTCGCACACGCCGCAGGTGCCGGCGGGGCGCCTGGCCGGGCACGTGCAGGGCTCCCCGGTCGTCACCGCCTGGCTCGCCTTGGTGCATTGCGCGGAGGATGCCGACGCGGCGCGGGCGCGCCTGGCCACGCTGGGGCCGGGCGAGAGCGTGATCACCCCGGACGGCACCTGGCTGGGCCCGGGCTGGGTCGCTCATCGCACGCTGGAGGGTGGGGCCAGCGGTGCGGTGGCCCGCGTCCGCCTGGCGCGCGAGCTGCAGGAACGCCAGGAAGACCTGAACACCCAGGTGAGCCGGCTGCAGGCTGCGCTGGAAGAACGCAACGAGACCATCGCGGCCACCCGCGCCCGGCGCGAGGCGCTGGACGGGCAGATCCGCGAACAAAAGGCGCAGATCGAGGACCGTGAGCGCCGCGTGCAACGCCTGCGTGACCAGGCGCGGCAGCTGGAGCAGCAGCAGGAACGCATCGACCGCGAGTCGGGCGAGCTGGACGACGAGGCCGCGCGCGCCCGCGAGCAGTTCGCCGCCGCGGAGGCCGAACGCAACGGGGCCCTGACCCGCATCGAGACCCTGGAGGCCGACCGCGCCGCTCTGGAGGCGCGGGTCGAGGCCGCGCGCACGGCCCAGACGGGCGCCCGCGATGCGGTGCGCGCGGCGCGCGACACGGCCAACCAGGCGCGCATGGCCGAGCAGGAGGCGCGCCATCGCCTGGAACGCGAACAGAATGAACGCGGGCGACTGGAGCGCCAGCGCGAGGACGACGCCCAGCGCCGCGAGCGCCTGGCGCAGGGGCTCAGCGACCGCCAGGGCCCGCTGGAGCAGTGGCGCGCAGACCTGCAGACCGCGGCGGAACAGCGCCAGGCTGCCGAGGCCCGCCTGACCCAGGCGCGGGCGGACCTGGAGGCGTGCGACGCGCGGCTGCGCGAGCTGGCGAGCACCAGCACCGAGCTGGGCAACCGGGTCGAGGCGCAGCGTTCCACCTGCGAGGAGCTGCGCCTGGACCTGCGCGAACGTTCGGTGCAGATCGAACAGCTCAAGACCCAGTTCCAGGAATCCGGCTTCGCCTCCGAGGCCCTGGCGCCCGAACTACCGGAGGACGCGACCGTCCCCGCCTGGGAACAGGCGATCGGCGAACTGGATCGCAAGATCGAGAAGCTCGGACCGATCAACCTGGCGGCGATCGACGAGGCGCGCAGCCTGGAGGAACGTTCGCGCTACCTGGAGGAGCAGCACGCGGACCTGATCGAGGCGCTGGAGACCCTGGAGGCGGCGATGCACCGCATCGATCGCGAGACCCGGGCCCTGTTCAAGCAGACCTTCGACCAGGTGAATGCCGGGCTCGGGCACAAGTTCCAGCGCCTGTTCGGGGGCGGCGAGGCGCGGCTGGAGATGACCGGCGATGACCTGCTGGATACCGGGGTCACCATCATGGCGCGCCCGCCGGGCAAGCGCCTGTCGACCATCCACCTGATGTCCGGCGGCGAGAAGGCGCTCACCGCCTCGGCCCTGGTGTTCGCGATCTTCGAGCTGAATCCGGCGCCCTTCTGCATGCTGGACGAGGTGGACGCCCCACTGGACGAGGCCAACGTCGGCCGCTTCTGTGACCTGCTGCGCGAGATGTCGGAGCAGATCCAGTTCATCTTCATTACTCACAACAAGGCAACGATGGCCATGGCGGAACAGCTGATCGGCGTTACCATGCACGAGCCGGGCGTGTCGCGCCTGGTTAGCGTGGATATCGACGAGGCTGTGGAACTGGCCGAGGCCTGACCGTCGGTACCGGGATCAACGAGGTTTTTTGTGGATTGGATGCGTATCAGCCTGGTCATTTTGGGAATTGTCCTGATCGCGGGGATCTGGGCCGCCCATCGTCTGCGCGCGCGGGCGCAGCAGCGCGATATGGAGGACGATGCCGCGGACTGGGGCGACGAGGCCGTACATATCCGTGCCAGTGACGAGCCGGGCGACAAGCGCTGGTACGCGCCGGCCGAGCCCGGGGACTCCGCTGAACCGGAGGCCGGCTGGGGCGATCCGCTGGATACCGGCCGCAGCGTTCGCACCGGCGGCGCGCGCGAACCCGCGTTCGACGAGCCGCGCATCCCCGGCGCGGCGCGCGAGGAGCGCCACGAGCCACACCTCGGCGTGACCGCCAACGACGACGGGCCAGATCTGGAACCGGACTACGGCCGACGCGGTGAACGCGCCCAGGACATCTACGGCGTGCTGGACAGCGACGACGAGCCCACGCCGCCCCCGCCGCACGGGGCGTTCGAGCCGTCACCCGAGGATCGCCCGGCCCGGGCCTGGCGCAAGGGTTCGGCCAGCGCCCCGGTCGAGCGGGCTCGCGAGGCGTTCGGGGGGCTGGGTGCACGGCTGCGCTCCGGCATGGATCGCCTGCGTCCGGGCAAGCTCAAGCCCACGCGCGCCGATGACACCCTGGGCGAGCATCTGGATCCGGACCACGAGATGAACCCGGACCTGATCGAGCAACCGGCGCCGGATATGGAGACGCTGGGCGAATACGTGTCCGAGCCGCGCGTGGTTGGGCGCAATCCGAGGGCCGAACGTCGCCCGTCGGAGGAGAAGATCCTGCTGCTGCACGTGGTTGCGCCGCGCAACAAGCCGTTTACCGGCGTCGCCCTGGGTGCGGCAATGCAGCGCGCCGGCATGACCCCCGGCGAGATGGATATCTACCATTTCTTTGAACCGGAGACGGATGCGGGTGTGCCGCTCTTCTCCGCCGCCAACATGATCCCGCCCGGCACCCTGCGCGAGGAAGACCTGGCGGACATGATGACGCCCGGCGTCACGCTGTTTACCCAGGTGCATCGCAGCGCCGAGCCACAGCGCGCCTTCGAGGCGTTGCTGGAGCATGCCCACGTGCTGGCGCGCGATCTCGGCGGCAGCATCCTGGATGCCCAGCAGTCCACCGCGACCAACCAGACGCTGGCCTACATGCGCGAGGACCTGAGCGACTGGCTGCGCCGTCACCGCCCGGATGTGCTGCGCCGGCGGAGTACGCGGTGAGCCGGTCGGGTTCGCCTGCCTCGCAGGCTGGCTCGACGGATTCTCCGAAGACGCGCATCGACGCGCTGCGTCGCCAGATCGAGCATCACAACTACCGCTACTACGTGCTCGACGACCCCGAGGTCTCGGACGCCGAGTTCGACGCCCTGATGCGCGAGCTGGAGCAACTGGAGGCGGACCACCCGGAGCTTGTTACCCCTGATTCGCCCACCCAGCGCGTGGGCGCCACCCCGGCCGAGGGCTTTGCCACGGTCCGGCATCGCCTGCCGATGCTGTCGCTCGCCAACGGCTTCGAGGCGGACGCGATCCGCGACTTCGACCGCCGCGTGCGCGAGCGCCTGGCGAAACAGACTGGTGAGCCGGCGCGCGGCGAGGGCGCCGTCACCTACATGGCCGAGCCCAAGCTGGACGGCCTCGCCATCAGCCTGATCTACGAGAACGGCCGTCTGGTGCAGGCTGCCACCCGCGGCGACGGCGAGACCGGCGAGGACGTGACCGCGAACGTGCGCACCGTGCGCCCGATCCCGCTGCACCTGGGCGACCGCTTCACCGACGACGCCCCGCAGGTGCTGGAGGTGCGCGGCGAGGTCTTCATGCGCCGCGCCGATTTCGAGCGC
The DNA here is from genome assembly GCF_000381185.1 of Thioalkalivibrio sp. ALMg13-2. Lineage (NCBI taxonomy): Bacteria > Pseudomonadati > Pseudomonadota > Gammaproteobacteria > Chromatiales > Ectothiorhodospiraceae > Thioalkalivibrio > Thioalkalivibrio sp. ALMg13-2. The sequence goes on from NZ_KB906122.1 coordinate 26,138, forward strand.
CTCAACGCCGGGCTGGAGGCTGAAGGCCTGCGCGGCTTCATGAACCCGCGCAACGCCGCCGCCGGCAGCCTGCGCCAGCTGGACTCGAAGGTGACCGCGCGCCGCCCGCTCAGCTTCTTCGCCTACTCGGTGGGCTTCGTCGAGGGCGGGACCCTGCCGGATACCCAGTCCGGCACCCTGGACTGGCTGCAGGGCCTGGGCTTCCCGGCCTGCCCGGAGCGCGAGGTGCTGGAGGGGGTCGAGGCTTGCCTCGACTACTACGAGCACCTGGCCGCCCGCCGCGCGGGGCTGGACTACGAGATCGACGGCATCGTGTACAAGGTGGATGCCCTGGCCGATCAACAGCAGCTGGGCTTCGTTTCGCGCGCGCCGCGCTGGGCCATCGCCCACAAGTTCCCGGCGGAGGAGCGCACCACCACGCTGCGCAATGTCGAGTTCCGCGTCGGTCGCACCGGCGCGCTGACCCCGGTGGCGCGTCTGGAGCCGGTGCTGGTGGGTGGGGTGATGGTTAGCAACGCCACGCTCCACAACATGGACGAGATCGCGCGCAAGGACGTGCGCATTGGCGACCGCGTGATCGTGCGCCGCGCCGGCGACGTGATCCCCGAGGTGGTCGGCCGTGCCGGCGGCGAGCGCCCCACCGAGACGCGTGCCATCGAAATGCCCGCGGCCTGCCCCGAGTGCGACTCGCACATCGAGCGCACCGAAGGCGAGGTCGTCGCCCGCTGCACCGGCGGGCTGGTCTGCCCGGCGCAGCGGCGCGAGGCCCTCAAGCACTTCGTCTCGCGCCGCGCGATGGACATCGAGGGCTTCGGCGAGAAGATCATCGAGCAGCTGGCCGACGGTGGGATCGTGCAAAGCCCGGCGGATCTGTTCGCCCTGGATACCGAGCGCCTGGAAGCGCTGGAACGGGTCGGCCCCAAGCTTGCCGAGAACCTGGTCAACGCGCTGGAGCAGGCGCGCGAGACCACGCTGGCGCGCTTCATCTTCGCGCTGGGTATCCGCGAGGTGGGGGAGGTCACCGCCCGCAACCTGGCCGAATACTACGGCGACCTCGACACGCTGATGCAGGCCGATGCCGAGGCACTGCAGGAAGTCCCGGATGTCGGCCCCATCGTTGCCGAGCACATCGCCAACTTCTTCGCCGAGCCGCACAACCTGCAGGTGATCCGCGCCCTGCGCGAGGCCGGTGTGCACTGGCCCGACCCGCCCCGACGCGAGGCCGCGGAGGCGGGCGACGACGCGCCGCTGGCCGGCTGCACCTACGTCCTCACCGGCAGCTTCGACGCCATGACCCGCGACGAGGCCAAGGCCGCCCTCGAGGCCCGCGGCGCCAAGATCACCGGCTCCGTCTCCAAAAAGACCACCGCCGTCATCGCCGGCGCCGACCCCGGCTCCAAGGTCACCAAGGCCGAATCCCTCGACATCCCCATCCTCGGCCCCGACGACCTCGCCCAACTCCTAACCTGAGGCAATTTGGGCTGCCGCAATTTCACTGTGGGAGCGGGCCTCGCCCGCGAAGCGCCTGCCGGTGTTGGGCTTGGGCGGGAGGCATCCGCGGGCAAGGCCCGCTCCCACAAAGCTCGTTCCTGCAAGTAAGTGCTTCAACAAGTCAAGGAGGTTGGAATGCCACGGAAGGCACGAACGCACCGTCTGCGCCTCGGCCGTTTCAGCGAGCCGGGGCGGGTCTATCTGATCACCGCGGTCTGTTCTGATCGGCAAGCATGGTTTTCGCAATTCGACCAGGGTCGCTGCGTCGTTCATGCGTTGCGCGATCTGGAAGGCGCGGCGTCGACGCTCTGTTTCGTGGTCATGCCTGACCATGTGCACTGGCTGATGCAGTTGGAAGGGGGTGACCTCTCCAGTACCGTGCAAAAGCTCAAGAGTCTCACTACCCGCCGGATTGGGCGACTGCGGAGGTGCACGTGTCGAGTGTGGCAGAGCGGCTTCCATGACCGCGCGTTGCGCCGGGAAGAGGATCTCCAGGCGGTCGCCCGCTATGTGGTGGCGAACCCGCTGCGGGCAGGGCTGGTCGGCAATCTCGGTGATTACCCCCTGTGGGATGCGGCCTGGCTGGAGTAAGCGGCTGAACGGACTTTGGCGGGGGCTTCGCGGCCAGGGCCGCTCCCACAGTGAATGAGGCAGGGAGCGGGGATGGAGTCTGCTAGCGGTAGCGGCCCTGTGGGAGCGGGCTTGCCCGCGAAGCCCCTGCCAGCGTCGGTTGGTGGCAACACTCTCGGCCGTGAGTGCATTTTTATAACGGCTTGCTTATGCTCCGCACGCCGCGATGGAGAGCGGGTGCGTACACTTGCTGTAGTGTAATTCGGGCTGTTTTTGTGGACGGGGGAGTCGGGCGAGACATGCCGGAACGGTATTGCAGATCATGCTGAGGAAGGGCCTGGAAAGCTTGTTCAAGCTGCCGCGCTCGAAGAAGCGCTGGCTCATGGTGATGGCGGATACCGTCATGCTGCCGCTGGCGTTGTGGTCCGGCTTTGCGATCCGCCTGGCCGAGCCGTTCCCGCCGATCATGCTGGAGACCTGGTGGCTGTTCCCGCTGGTGGTCCTGGTCGGCATTCCGCTGTTTGTGAGGCTGGGGCTTTATCGGGCCGTGGTGCGGTTCATGGGATCGCGCACCATCTGGGCCGTGGGGTCCGGGGTGGTGGTTCTGGCGTTGGTGCTATGGACGGCCGCGATGCTGGGACGGGTCGAGGGCTTCCCGCGTTCGGTGCCGATCAATTTCGCGATCGTGGCCTTCATCTATGTCGGCGGCAGCCGCTTCCTGGTGCGCACGTGGTATCGCTCGATCATCGAGGCGGGCGCGGGTGCCGAGCCGGTGGTGGTGTTCGGGGCGGGCGAGGCCGGCGTGCAGCTCCTGTCCGGGCTCAAGGCCGGGGGCCGGTTTCGAGTGGTCGCCTTCGTGGACGAGGATCGCAGCCTGCAGGGGAGTTCGATCGACGGGATTCCCGTCCATAGTCCGGACTGTCTGGAGCGCTTTGTGTCGCGTTTTCGGGTCAAGCGGATGCTCCTGGCCATCCCGTCCGCGACGCGCCAGGAACGCCGGCGCATCCTGGAACAGCTGGAACCGCTTCCGGTGTACGTGCAGACGGTCCCGTCGATGGAGTCGGTGGTTTCCGGGCATGCGAGCCTGGAACAGCTGGAAGATGTTGACATCGCCGATCTTCTCGGGCGCGACCCGGTACCCCCGGACCCCGAGCTGCTGACCTGCAGCGTGCACGGGCGGGTGGTGATGGTGACCGGCGCGGGCGGTTCCATTGGCTCCGAGCTGTGCCGGCGCATCATCCGTCTGGAGCCGGCGGCGCTGATCCTGTTCGAGCGCAACGAGTTCGCGCTCTACAGCATCGAGCGCGAGCTGCAGGAGTACTCGGCGCAACTGGAGCAGTGCCCGGCCATCCACGCGGTCCTGGGCTCGGTGGCCAATGCGCGGCGTGTGGCCTCTGTTCTGGCGGAATACGGCGTACAAACGCTGTACCACGCCGCGGCCTACAAGCATGTGCCGATCGTCGAGGCCAACCTGATCGAGGGCGTGCGTAACAATGTCTTCGGTACCGCCGCGCTCGCGGAGGCAGCGCTCAATGCCGGGGTGGACCGCTTTATCCTGATCTCCACCGACAAGGCTGTGCGCCCCACCAACGTCATGGGGGCCACCAAGCGCCTGGCCGAGATGGTCCTGCAGGATCGCGCCCGCGAGCAGCGCGGGACCATCTTCAGCATGGTGCGCTTTGGCAACGTGCTGGGCTCGTCTGGCTCCGTGGTGCCGCTGTTCCACCAGCAGATCCGCGATGGCGGCCCGGTGACGGTGACCCATCCGGAGATCACGCGCTACTTCATGTCCATCCCCGAGGCGGCCGAACTGGTGATTCAGGCCGGCGCCATGGCCGAGGGCGGCGAGGTCTATGTGCTAGACATGGGCGAGCCGGTCCGCATCGTGGACCTGGCGCGGCGCATGATCCACCTGCATGGGCGTCAAGTGAAGGAAGACGGCGTGCCCGAAGATGGTGTGGAGATCGTATTCACCGGCCTGCGTCCGGGCGAAAAGCTCTACGAGGAGCTGCTGATCGGCGACAACGTCCAGGCCACAGGCCATCCGCGGATCATGCGCGCACGCGAGGACTGCGTATCGGCGAAGGACCTGCACGCAGCCCTCAATCAGCTGGACCAGGCCGACCACGACATGGACACCGAGCGGGCCTGCCGCACCATCTGCGCTGTAGTACACGAGTACGCCCCGGCCAATCACCCACCGCAGGAACGCGTGGCGGGGTAAGGCGGGCGTTAACCTTTCGTGCCCCCGATCGCATCATTGTTCATGGAGCCCCAGTATCCTCGGGCGCTGGGCAAACGTGCCAGCGCCCCTGTAGGAGCCTGCTCGCAGGCGAAGCCCCTGCCCGCGCCGGCCTTTGGCAGGGGCTTCGCCGTCAAGGCGGCTCCTACGGGGCTCGGACGCACGGCCGACGAACTTGGCTACACAGATTGCAACAGGAAGGAAACCAGGAATGAAAATCGCAGTCGCCGGAACCGGCTACGTCGGGCTCTCCAACGCCGTCCTGCTCGCGCAGAACCACGAGGTCGTAGCGCTCGACGTGGTGCCGGAGAAGGTCGAGCAGATCAACCGCAAGCACTCCCCGATCATCGACGCCGAGATCGAGGACTTCCTGGAAAACCACGCGCTGAACCTCAAGGCCACGCTGGACAAGCAGGAGGCCTACGCGGACGCGGACTTCGTGATCATCGCCACGCCGACGGACTACGACCCGCAGACCAACTACTTCAACACCGCCACCGTGGAGTCGGTCATCCGCGACGTGCTGACGATCAATCCGCATGCGGTGATGGTCATCAAGTCCACCGTACCGGTCGGCTACACGCGCGAGATCAAGGCGCAGCTGGAGACCGACAACATCCTGTTCTCGCCGGAGTTCCTGCGCGAGGGCCGGGCGCTGTACGACAACCTGCACCCCTCCCGGATCATCGTCGGCGAGCAGTCCGAGCGGGCCGAGACCTTCGCCCGGCTGCTGGCGGAAGGCGCGATGGACGACGATATCCCCATGGTCTTCACGCACTCGACCGAGGCCGAGGCGATCAAGCTGTTCGCCAATACCTACCTGGCCATGCGCGTGGCGTATTTCAACGAGCTGGACAGCTACGCCGAAGCCAACGGCCTGGATACGCGCCAGATCATCGAGGGCGTGTGCCTGGATCCGCGCATCGGCAGCCACTACAATAACCCGTCGTTCGGTTTTGGCGGCTATTGCCTCCCGAAAGACACCAAGCAGCTGCTGGCCAACTACGACGAGGTCCCGAACAACATCATCAAGGCCATTGTTGACGCCAATCGCACGCGCAAGGACTTTGTTTCCGACGCGATCATCAAGCGTCAGCCAAAGGTCGTCGGCATCTACCGCCTGGTGATGAAGAGCGGCTCCGACAACTTCCGCGCCTCCGCCATCCAGGGCGTGATGAAGCGCATCAAGGCCAAGGGCATCGAGGTCGTCGTCTACGAGCCGGAGCTCCCCGATGACGAGTTCTACCACTCCCGCGTCATCCGCGACCTGGACGAGTTCAAGCACGTGTCGGACGTCATCGTCGCGAACCGCATCACCGACGACCTCCGCGACCAGACCGACAAGATCTACACCCGCGACCTCTTCAACAACGACTGACCCTTGCCCCTGTCCTGCCCACGCGCAGGAGGTGCATGTGGGAGCGAGCCCGCCCGCTCCCACAATTCAAGGACGAGCCCGACCGGCACTTAACCCGACCTCGTGATCCCCGCCGAAGGCCACCGGCCTCTCTCGTCATCCCGGCCGGACCGAAGCCACCATGCCCGTCATCCCGGCCGCAGCGAAGCGTAGAGCCGGGATCTCCAGCGGTGGGGGCACCCGAACGTGCGAGATCCCGGATAACCGCTGCGCGGTTTCCGGGATGACGAGGGGGTGGCGCGGTTTCCGGGATGACGAGGGGGCGCATGATCGCGCGTGCTGCCGTGTGTTTTTGGTCCGGAGGTGATCGTGCCGTACAATGCTTCGATCTCTGCCATACAGTCCTGGGAGGCAGGTCGCATGGAACACGAAACGACCAAGGTCACCGTCCGCTTGCCTAAGCAGGACGTCGAGTTCGCGAAGGCCTATGCCAAAGCGCATGGGATCACCATGACCGAAGTGATCGACCGTCACCTGCGCCGTCTTCGGGCGCTCGAGCGCCATGCACCCAGTGCAGAGCTGGACGCGATTACCGGGCTTCTCCCTCCTGACCTGGACGCGGAACAGGCGTACCGCGACCATCTGCTGGAAAAGCACCGCTCGTGATCATGCTCGACCTCAATGTCCTGCTGGACGTGCTGCAAAAGCGGGAGCCGCACTACCGAGTATCGGCAGCGGTACTGGAGCAGGTGATTCACGGTGAAGGGCCAGGAGCCCTGAGTGCTCATGCGGCCACCACCATCTATTACCTAGTGGGGAGGTATGTCGGCCGCGACGCCGCCGAACAGGCACTAGGGTGGCTTCTCAAGAATCTTCACGTGTGTTCGGTGGGGCGCGACGAACTCGAACGGGCGCGTTCTCTCGGTTGGTCGGATTTCGAAGACGCGGTGGTGGCAGCTGCCGCTGAACGTGCCGCCTGCTCCTGCATCGTCACGCGCAACGTCAAAGATTTCGCAGCCTCGCCCGTGCCTGCTCTCACGCCACAGGAGTTCCTCCTGCGCTAAACATCGTCCCGGCCGTACGCTAGCCCGGCCCGTCATCCCGACCGTAGCTCACCCACCACTCCCGTCATCCCGGCCGAAGCGAAGCGTAGAGCCGGGATCTCCAGCGGCGGGGGCGCCCGAACGTGCGAGATCCCGGATAACCGCTGCGCGGTTTCCGGGATGACGGTGGGATGGTGCGGTTTCCGGGATGACGGTGGGGTGGTGCGGTTTCCGGGATGACGATGGTTGGAGCGGTTTTCCGGGATGACGGAACTCGGGGAAGTGCGGAGCTCGGAGTGACGAGGCCGGGCACGGTTGCGGGGTCGACCAGGGGCAGGGCGCAAGCGCAACCCGGAACACCCTGTGGGAGCGAGCTTGCTCGCGAAGATTCGGCCAAGGGACCCAGCCCCAAACATCTATCCAGGCGTGCAGGGCGGCTTTCTCAAAAAGGGGGTCCAGAAGGCGGCGGAGGACAGCCTACTCACAAACCGCAGATGGTCGGACGAAAGGCTTCGCCCTGAAATGGTTCGGCGTGTACAAATATTGTGTACACATTGGATTCGAGGTCCGATATGAAAGAGGTCAGCGTCCGCGAGGCGCGCGAACAGCTCGCGAGCATCCTGAAAGAGGTGGCGCAGGGCCAGGAGGTCAGTATTCTGCGCCGGGGTCGGCGCGTGGCCCGTGTCGTTCGGCCCGCGGCCGATCCGCCAAGGTTCCGTTCCCGGGCCGAGTTGCGGCAGAGCCTGCCGCCGACACGGTTCGCGAAGTACAAGACACCGAGCGTGGCGGATGTTCTCTGCGGCTACCGGCGCATTCCTGCCTTTTGCCGCAGCGAACCCGCCAGCGACGCTAACGTATCACTCTCCTCGCCCAAGAGGCGTTCGGTCATCAGTGAACGTGTGCGCGTCGAGTTGCCGGCCGTGGCTGTGGACTCGCGGCGTAATCGGAGTGGGTTGGGGGGGCTGAGAGCCTCGTGTGCGCAGAGGATTAACCGTTGCCTCTTGGGGCGTGTCTCGTTTCGCCCGGGAGGGTGAGCGGGGCCACTCCCGAGCGGCTTGGTTGGCTGCGCGACCTGTGGTCACCTTGTCCTTCGGGCTGGCCGCGCGGATGACGGTGCCGCGCTTCGGCCCGTTGGTGGCAGCCCCGGCTCGGACGTCTGAAGGGAACCGTCCAATTTGGGCGATTACGCTTCGCGTTGCTCGGTGCCGCTGGATTTGTAGGAGTAGTGGTAGTAGCCGTATCCGTAGTTTGTGGAGGCGGTGAACTCAACCGCATTCAGGATTGCGCCGCGCGTTTCGATTCCCGCCGATTCGAGTCGGCGTCGAGCGGCGGCGATTTCGCGCACGGGGTTTTGCTGGAAACGCACAACCATTAGCGTGGTGGCGCATTGGCGGCCCACAATGCTCGCATCCGTCACCGCCAGAATCGGCGGGGTATCCACGAGGACAAGATCGTAGCGCTCGCTGGCAAGGCGCAGGAACTCGCTGAAACGCTCGCTCATTAGCAGTTCGGCGGGGTTGGGTGGGGCACTGCCGCGGCCAACGTACGCCAAGCCGTCGACATCCGTTGAACGGGTGATGTCGTCGACACTGGCACGCCCGGAGAGCATATCCGAAAGCCCGCCTTCGGTGGGGTCGCCAAAGGTTTGATGCGCATGGCCCTTGCGTAGGTCCGCGTCCACAACAAGCACTTTCTGGCCGCCCTGCGCGCAGACAGCGCCCAAGTTCAGCGTGACGAAGCTCTTGCCAATGTTGGGACTGGGCCCGGTGATGGCGATCCGATTGTTGGACGCCTCGAGCATGCCAAAGTGCAGGCTGGTGCGAAGGCCGCGCAAGGCCTCGATGGCCTGATCACCCGGGGCGACCTGTGCCAGGAGTGCCTGGCGCCCGCTTTCGTGCCGACCGGATCGTTTGCGCTTCACCTGGCGGAGCAGCTTTTCCTGTTCCTGCGAGCGCGGGATGCTGGCGTAAACCGGAATATCGATCGCCTCGATTTCTTCCTGACTCTCGACACCCCGATTCACCAGCCCGCGAAGTAGAACCAAGCCCACTGCGAGGATGACGCCCAGCACCGTGGACGAGGCCACGATCACGGAGCGCTTGGGTTCGACAGGGCCGGGCGAGACGGCTGCATCGTCGAGAATGCGCACGTTACCCACGGTGCTGGCCTGCGCGATCCTCATTTCCTGCATGCGATTGAGTAGTTGCACGTAGATGGCCTGGTTGACCTCCACGTCGCGGCTCAAGCGCAGGATTTGTTGCTGGGTCTCCGGTAGGTCGGCCACCTGTTCGTTCAACCGGGCCCGCTCCTGGTCCAGACTCGAACGCTTCTCCAGCAATGCAGCGTAAGTGGGATGGCTGGGCGTGTAGCGTCGAGCAATCTCCGCCTCTTGGAATTCCAGTTCGTTGAGCTGCCTTTCCAGATTCACCAGGCGTTCGAGCACCGACCGCGTCTCCTGGGACAAGTCCACGCTATCGCGTTCGGTGCGATAGGCATTGAGTACGTCTTCGGCCTCGCGCAGCTGTTCGCGGACCCGCGGAACTTGCTCGTCGAGAAATTCGAGGCTCTGTTCTGCCTCGGCCGACTGACGCTGGACGTTCTGCAAAAGAAAGATTTCGCTGATCGCGTTCAGCGAACGTTGTGCCTGTTCCGGCTCGGGGCTCGTCAGCGTCATGTGGAACACGCCGCTGTCTCCACGTGCACTCACCTCAAACCGATTCCGCAGCGAGTTGATCGCGGAAAGGCGTGGTTGACGCACCAGGTTGAAACGCGCGCGGGGCGCCGCGTCGAGCTCACTAACCCGTAGCGCAAGGCCGCCATCCATGAACTCGGCATCCTCGCCCACGGAGCCTTCTCCCAGTGCCTCGTCCCCGAGGAACAAGCGATACTGGTCGGGTTCGATGACTTCCAGAGTGAAGGTTCGTCCCTCCAGCGCGTGCACCACACGCAGATTGGCGACCTCCAGAGACTCACCGGCCCAGACGCTCGACCCGGCCCAATCCGGACGTTCCCAGCCTCGGCGCACCAGAAAATCACCGACGATCGGGAGCCGATGGGGATGCACAACCACTTCCAGTTGTTCCCGCTCCACGACCCGGCCCAGCACCATGCGCGAGCGCAGAATCTCGAGCTCGGCCTCCGCGCGCGGTTCCTGCCCCAGCATGTCGCGCATGTCCGACAAGGGGTTGCTCACGCCGCCGCGCTGTTCAACCTGGACTAGAGCATCGGCCTGAAAGATCGGCGTGGAAAGCAGTGCATAGGCGGCCCCCCCCAACATGAAAAGCGCGGTGATCCCGGCGATCCACCACTTGTGATCGAGAAGCAGCCCAAAAAGGCGGCCGAGATCGATTTCGTCGTCGGGGCTGGCGGCAGCGGGTGCACGCGATGTGTTGGATACGGGATCAGTCATGAATTCACCTCAGGCGCTGCGCCCATCGCTCGCCCGCTTCCATCAGCAGGGCGTGCACTTCTACAAAGACTTCGTGGCTTTTTCCGTAAGGGTCGGGGATATCCTGCCCCTGGCCGTCATTCAGCCAGTGACCGAAGCGCATGGTTTTGCCAAGCGCCTCGGGGCGCTGACGGCCGATCGCCTGGCGCTGGCCATCGCTCATCACCAGAATCAGGTCGGCCCCCTGCAGCATGACGGGCTCTAGCTGACGTGCACGATGGGCGGACAGATCCAGGCCGTCGGCCTCGGCCAGTGCACGTGCGCTAGGATCGGCTTCATGGCCGACCAGAGCGCCAAGGCCGGCCGATTCCACGGTTCGCCCAGGCACGCGAGCACGCAATAAGGCCTCTCCCACCGGGCTACGACAAATATTGCCGGTGCAAAGGACCAGGACGTGATCAAACATCGGTCAGAAATCGTCCGAAAGATTGCGGAGGTCGCGGGTGGTTCGAGTGGTCTGCTGGATGGCGATCGCCGAGGGCAGCAGTTGATTGATCAGGCGATTCCAGCGCCCCAGAGGGGTCGTTGTGACGTAAACGATATCCAGTGGTTCCAGCTCGAACTCGACCCCCAGCATCAGCGAGGCCGCGTGGCGGGCATCCAACTGGTACACCGTTGCCAGCTTCTCGCTCTCCGGCGTCGCCTGGCGGATCACGAAGATCCCGCTGGCATCGGCCCGGGCCTCCTGGAAGCTGCCGGCCTCGGTGAGGGCGTCCACCAGCGTCATCGGCCCGCGGCCGAGCGCGAGCCGCTGGGGGGCGCCCACTTCACCCATCACAAACACCTGTTGACCGGCTGTATCCGGGATATGCAGTACATCGCCATCCCGCAGTAGTCGATTCTGTGCCAGCTCGCCGCGCGCCAGCATGTCGTACACCGACAGGCGTATATCCTCACCGTCGCGCGTCAGGCGCGCATCGTGCCAGTTTGCATCTTCCGTGAGTCCGCCGGCCTCGCCGATGGCGTCCAGCAGGGTAAGGGGAATCTGCGTGATGGGTTGGCGCCCGGGCTCGCGCACCTCCCCGGTTACCTGGACCTTTTGCGAGTTGAATTGCGCCACGCGCACCTCGACCTGGGGTCGGGTCACATAGGCCGCCAGTTCCCGGGCAACGATATCGCGCACCTCCGATACCGTCAGTCCCTCGACCCGCACCCGCCCAACGAACGGGTAGAAGATCGATCCATCGCTGTGAACCAGATTGCCGGACTCGGCAGCGGATCGTTCGGCACCGGCCGGAATCGTCAATTCAGGGTGTTCGTACACAATGATGCTGAGGATGTCACCACGACCAATGCGGTAGTTGTACTGGTCGACTTCATCCTCGAGCGTTTCGCTGGCGCGGCGTAACCCCGGTTCGACAGTGAGGCGGGCTTGCGTGCGAATCAGGTCGAGGGTGATCGGCTTGATGTCCACGAGCTCGTCGATCGGTGGCGCGTCAGTGCGTTCGCCGATGTGCGCCCCAGGCGCATGCGCGCAACCCGCGAGTGCCGCAAGGCTGGTCATTGCCAGCATTACTGTCGCCACCTTGCGAAACTGCATCATATAGCCACCATCCTGGATCCGTCCGCGAGCTGGGGAATTCCCCCAGCTTGGCATTAAAAAACGCATTGTTAGGGAAACACTGATTTAATCCGCCGTGGGTCCCGCCCGCCTGGCGGGTTTGGGATAATGGCGCCAGGTTTCCTGCCCGAGGTGATGGCCGATGTCCCAGCGCAGCTTTTCCGATCTCGAGTACTCCGCCAAGCGCAAGCAGACGCGGCGCGACCGCTTTCTGGGGGAGATCGATGCGATCACGCCCTGGGCGGCGCTGGTGGAGGCGATCGAGCCGCACTACCCGAAGGGGAAGCGGGGTCGTCCGCCGATTGGTCTGGAACGGATGCTGCGGCTGTACGTGGTCCAGCAGTGCTTCAACCTGTCGGATGAAGGGATCGAGGATGCGGTCTACGACAGCCAGGCGATCCGGGGGTTTGTCGGGATCGACCTGAGCCGCGAAGACGCGCCGGATGCCACCACACTGCTGCAGTTCCGCCGGCTGCTGGAACAGCACAACCTGACCCAGATCATCTTCGACCGGATCAACGCCCATCTGCAGCAGCGGGGTCTGATGCTGCGCGAGGGCACGGTGGTGGACGCCACCTTGATCGCGGCCCCGCCGTCGACCAAGAACCGGGAGAAGGCGCGGGATCCGGAGATGCACCAGGCGAAGAAGGGCAACCAGTGGTATTTCGGGATGAAGGCGCATATCGGGGCCGATGTCGTCACCGGCCTGGTTCACACCGTGAAGGGCACGGCGGCGAACGTCTCCGATGTATCGCAGGTGCCGGAACTGCTCCACGGCGAGGAAGCCAGCCTGCATGGCGATGCCGGTTACATCGGTGCGGAGAAACGCCTGAACGGGCATCGTCCGGAGACGCACATCGCGCGCAAGCGCGGCACGGTACGCGCAATGCAAGACGGCCCGGAACGCGATCAGGTGCGGGCCGATGAACGACAGAAGGCCCAGTTGCGTTCGATCGTGGAGCATCCGTTCCATGTGCTGAAGAACCTGTTCGGGTATCGCAAGGTGCGTTACCGGGGCCTCAAGAAGAACACCGCGCAGCTGCACAGCCTGTTCGCCCTGGCGAACCTGTACCGTGCGCGACGATGGGGACTCCTGCCGCAGGGGTAGTGTGTCCGCAGGACCGGAAATCGCCCCTGTAACCGCCAAAAACGGCGGTTACAGGGGCCCAGGCCGGCCGTAATGGCCCCAGTGCCCTTCCAAAAACGCTTCGGCGGGGCACCGAGCCGGATGCAGGCCCATTGATCAGTGTTTCCTTAGAGGGGAAGCCGCGCGCACGGCGGCGGCAAATGATACCGGGCCAAGCCCTGCGTTACCAGCAGGAACTGGCCGTGCGGGGTGCGGAGAAGCGCAACCGACGCGGCGTCGTGAGCTGCATCAAGATGACTCGGCCGCGTCGACCATTCGAAGCAATCGGGGCGGCCAAATGGCCTCAAAACAGTGTAAAAGAACTTGACTTCTGTTGCCTGGGCCCGGCCGCCATGGAGGCGCGCAACGCCGAGTGCGCTGCGCCCGGTTCGTCCGGCAGGACTGGCCGAATAACGAGCTGCGGCTGATGCGAATGGCGCTTCAGCAAGGCCATCTCACCGGCAAGAAGCGATTCCTGGACGAGGCCGAGTCATGGCCGCTGTTGCGTCGCCCGCTTGAAATCGGCAGCCTCGCGGTTGCCTACGGCACGGACCCACCATTGGGCCGCGACTACGCGACTGGCTTACAACCAAAGGTATGCGTCTGAGTCCCGTACACGTAAAGGGGATCCACGAGGTGGTGCGCCGCGAATGCGGCTCCAGCGCCCATGTTCGGCTATTTGGCTCACGGCTGGACGATGTGTGGCGAGGCGGCGATGTCGACGTGCTGGTCGAACTCGACGCACCCGTCGAACGCCTGGCCGTGCTTTCCGCGCGTCTCTCTACCATGCTCAGCCGCCAGCTCCAGGAGCGTGCAGTGGATGTCGTCCTCTCCGCGCCGAACATTACCCGGAGCCCGGTCCATCACACTGCGGAAAAAGAAGGACGGCTTCTGTGAAGATTGAGCCGGAACAGCTTGGGCGTCTGCAGTTTCTCGTGCCTGTCGTCCAGCGTGAGCAAAAGCATCTTCTAACCATCGACCAGCGCGTATTCAACGAGCCGTCCACCCCAGCGCGTGCGCGCGATCTCCCCGAGAACGTCGACGAAGCCGAACGGGTACATGGAGGCGTGTCTCCCTTGGCGACAAGCGGCTTCCGCTCTACCCGGAAGCTCGCGGCGAGCACCTCGGCACAGCCATCGACAACCTCGACTGAGCGGAGAAGCTGGGGCGGATTCCCTCCAGCGACGACTGGCTGGCCATGCGAAAACTGCGCAACCCGATGGTGCCCGAATACATCGAGGATTCGGCCAGCCTGGCCGACGCCCTACAAGCCGGCCACCAATTCGTGCCCACGTTGACGACAGTCGTTAATGCGTTCCGCGCCGATATACGCGAGCGCGGCTGGGCAAGCGCGTAGACATCATGGATTGACCTGCCCGACCTCGAGAGCGTGGGTTATGTTTTCGGGGTTGGGATAACCACCTTCAACACAGAGCCATTATCGAGGGGGCAGGTCATGAATGAGTTTATCGCGGAAGGGGTGAAGGATGCAGGCCCGGTGACGGGGCAGGCCGGGGTGAAGCGAGTGCTCGAGCAAGCGAGCAACGTCTACGGTGCCTACATCGGGCTGGACGTGCATAAGGAGACGATTGCGGTGGCGGTGGCCGAGTGCGGTCGTGG
>NZ_KB906123.1:0-38265 GCF_000381185.1 Thioalkalivibrio sp. ALMg13-2
CGCTGGGGGACCTGACGCCGGTCGAATACCGGCAGTTACACACCCCGGAAACCTCTAGTTATGCGTGGACCTAATCCGGGGAAGTCGACACTTGTTCCTCTCCTGCAGCCAGTTCGATCCGGGTCTGGAGCGCGGCGCAGGGGTCGAGGCCGGGCCCGGTCTTGCCGGACAGCCGCTTACGGCGCATCGCCTCCGGGCTGGCCAGCGAGCGGTTGCGGCCAATGAATTCGTTGCGACTCCCGCTGATCCAGCGCTCGCGTCCGCCGACATGGGCAAACACCACCCGGTTGGCGCATTCGCGGCCGTAGGCATTGCGGGCCAGCAGCGCCCCGGTTTGCGCATCGGCTTCGGTGACGATGTGCATCATGTTCGCGTGCCGCCACTCGCCGAGCACCAGCTCCCAATACCCGGTCAGCGACAGGCTGCGTTGCCGCTGCGATGTGTTGCTCAGTTTGACCCGCACGATCTTCACCGGCGCGTCCATGGCGACGTAGGTATGCAGCTCCGAGGCGATCTCCGATTCGGCGTGCTCGAACACGCTGTAGCCAAATCCGTGCCGGCATACATAGCCGGATTGGCCGCGGGCTGGGAGCGGCGTGGGTGACCAGAACATCCCGGTCTCCTCGTCGCGGATATAGAAGGCCTCGCCGCTGGCGTCGGAGAGCGGATCGTTGTGCCAGGTGGTGAGGCGGAACTCGTGCGCGTTCTCGACCCAGGTGTAGGCACTGCCGCTCTCGCTGACGACCGTGCCAATGTGGGGGCTGGCGATGACGTTGACCCACGGCGCCGGGGTCGTCTGGCCGGGCTCCAGGGTGACCACGTATTCATGCCCGTCGGGGGTGAAGCCGCCCAGCCCGTTGCTGAATACCCGCTCGCGTGACGCCAGCGGATGAACCGCTTCGGGGGTGGCAGGCTTGGCGGGTTCCAGCAGATCGGAGGCACGCGTTGCGGTCACTCGCCGGTCCACCGATCGGCCCGGCTTCGAGCGGCGCCGATCCACCGATCGTCCCTTGTTCGAGACCCGCCGATCCAGCGACTTGGCCGACAGCCTCCGGTCCATCTCTTCGCTCAGGTTCTTGGCCGTGTCGCTGAAGACGATCCGCGCCACCGTCTGCAGCAGGACCCGTTCGTCCTCGGTCAGTTCTTCGGCACGCCGTACGAAGACGCCGCCGGGGTGGTCGACGACCTGCGCCTCGGGTCCGGCGTGGATCAGCCCCATGATTTGATCCTGGAGCAGGGCGCGGTAGCCGGAGAAGTCCTCGTTCACGATCACCAGGTCCGCGGCCAGGCCCTTCAGACGCCAGTAGGTGTGGGCCTGCAGGATCTGTCTGACCAGGCCGATGCGATCCAGGTTGCGGATGTGCAACAGGACAATGGGCAGGTCCCCCGAGATGCCGAAGCGCCACAGCCCGGACTGGCCCAGCCGGTTGCGCGCGATGGTGGCAGGCTCGGTGCGGCGCAGGGCGTTGCCGTAGACGACGGAACTGGCCAGGCGACCGAAGAGCTGGGCATCGACTTCGGTGGCATTGATGTGGCGCAGCACCTCCTGGCTCTGGAACCAGGCCATCTCGAATGCCCGCTCGACAAAGTAGCGGTCGCAATACTTTTCCAGCAGGGCCAGTGCGGTCTCGCGGGTGTCCACGGCCCCGGAGATGATCTGCACGCTGGCTGACTCGTCGGGCGCCAGGGTCAGGGTGCGGCGGATCGCGACCACGGGGTCGAGCACCGGCCCATCCGTATTGGAAAGGGTCGCTTCGCTGTCCGGCTTGTCGAGCACCAGCGGGTTGGCGGCGCTGCGCCCGCGGCCGATGAAGCGGGCACGGTCGGTCTCGTAGGAGGGTTCGTCGGTTGTCGCACCCGGGGCCGCCATCAGGTGGAACATCCAGGGCACTTGTTCGCCCGGCGTGCGTGGGCGCCGCGTGCAGAGGATCGCCTGGCGCTCCGGCAGGATCTCGGTCTGCACGAACAGATTGCTGAACGAGCGGTGCGCGAGGTCGTTGTTCAACGGCGCCAGCACGACCTCGGCGTAGCTGGTGACCTCGATGTGGCGGGTACTGGACGACTGGTTGGTGAGGGTGACGCGGCGGATCTCGACATCGTCCTCGGGCGAGACACAGATCTCGGTGTGGGCCTCGATCGCGTGGTCGCGGCGGCGGTATTCCGCCCGCCCCTGGACGAAGATTGCCTCGTAGTGGTCGGCGGGGCGCAGGGTGGGCTGGTGGGCTGTCGACCAGTAGGTGCCGCTGTCGCGGTCGCGCAGGTAGATGAACGTGCCCCAGCCATCGGTGGTGGCATCCTCGCGCCAGCGGGTTACGGCGAGGTCGCGCCAGCGGCTGGCGCTGCCGCCGGCATGCGTCGCCACGACGTGGTAACGGCCGTTCGACAGCAGATGAACCTCGGGCATCGGCGTGTCCGGGTCGGTGAACATGCGCATGATCGAACCGGTGTCCGCGCCGGAGGGGCGAGCGGCGGCACTGACCTCCGCGGCGTGCGGGTGCACGGTGGCGCCCTTCTTTGGCACCCGTTCCTGGAGCAGCAATTCGGTCGCCCGCACCAGCGGATCGGACATGAAACGGCGCTGCATTGGCTGATCGAGCAGGACATGGGCAAAGGCGAGCAGGCTCATGCCCTGGTGATGCGCCATGAAGGAGCGCACAACGGCATGCGGATTGCCGTGCGGCACCCGGGTCGCCGTATAGTCGATCGCCTCGTAGAACCCGTAGGCGCCGAGGAATCCCTGATCCGCCAGGTTCTGGAGGTTACGGCAGGCGTCCTGCGGTGCCACGGTGAGGGCCAGGGCGCTGGCGTAGGGTGCGATCACCAGGTCATCGCCCAGCCCCCGCTTGAGCCCGAGGCCGGGAACGCCGAAGGCGCGGTACTGGTACACCTGATGGAGATCCGTGGCGCTGTAACAGGACTCGGATATACCCCAGGGCACTGCCCGTTGACGGCCGTATTCGATCTGGCGTGCCACGGCCGCCTTGCCGGTCTGGTCCAGCAGGGTATTGGCGTAGCTCGGCATGATGAGCTGCGGCATCAGGTACTCGAACATGGAGCCGCTCCACGAGATCAGGCTGATGTCGCCTCCATGGCGAGTCAGCAGGCGGCCGAGCGTGAACCAGTGTTTCTGCGGCACCTGTCCCTGCGCGATGAGCAGGAAACTGGCCAGGCGGGCTTCCGATGCCAGCAGGTCGTAGCACGATGGGTCACGCCGCCGTTCGGTCACGTCATAGCCGATGGCCAGCAGGTCGCGCGGCGCGTCGTAGAGAAACTCGAAATCCATCGTCGCCAGTGCGCCGCAACGCCCGATCAGGTCATCGATGCGGTCGATCTGCGCCCGGGCCCCGCCATCTCCAGTATCCGCCCGGGCCAGTTCCGCCAGCGTGGGGAGGCCGTTGTCCGGCCACGTGGCGGGAACCAGCTGCGCGAACTCTTCCTGGAGGGCCTTGGCCTGGCGCTGGAATGCCTGCGTCCAGGCCTCCAGTTCAGGGTCGATCTCGGTACCTGGCGACGGCTCCTCGAGGAGCATGCCTCCGAGGCGGTGAAGCTCGCCGAGCGCACGGGTGGCGGCATCCAGGGTCTGCGGGGGGCCGTTCAGCATCAGGGTGCGCAGGGTCTCCTGCAGCCGGCCGACGGTTTTCGTCAACTCGGGCGCGGAAGCAGGGGGCAAGTGTTCGGCGAGCACCTCCAGGGTGTCCTGTAGGCCCTGCCACGCGTTCGCGGTCAGTATCGGTTGGTGTTTCAGTTCCTCCAGGCCGGCTTGCAGGGTCAGCAGGCTGCCGGCCAGGTTACCGCTGTCCACCGACGATACGTATTGCGGCTGGAGGGGTTGCAGCGTGCGGGTGTCGTACCAGTTGTAGAAATGCCCGCGATAGCGCTCCAGCTGCTCCATCGAGCCCAGGGTATTGCCGATGCGTTCCAGGCATTCCCCGGTCGTGAGATAGCCGAAATCGACCGCCGCCAGATCGGCCAGTAGCGCCATGCCCATGTTGGTCGGCGAGGTCCGCGTGGCGATGGCCGGGGCGGGGGATTCCTGAAAATTGTCGGGTGGGAGCCAGTGATCTTCGGGGCCGACGAAGTCCAGGAAGTAGCGCCAGGTACGTCGCGCCACGGCCCGCAGGAAGGCCCGCTGATCGGCGCTCAGGTCCGGAGTGGCAACGATTAGCGGCCGGCTGATCCACCAGCCGATCACCGGCGCGATCAGCCACAGCAGCAGGATCGGGGCGGCAGCAAGCCAGACCGCCGCCGGGCTGCCGGTCAGGGCCAGTAGCACGCCCAGCACGACGGCAAGGCCGGGTGCGCTCGCCATCTCCCGGAAAAAACCGGCCGGCGTCTGGCGGGCGTTGCGGCGCGCGTACGAAGGCAGGTACCACAGCAGCAGACCGCTGCGCGTGTACAACATGCGGATGCCCGAGTGCAGGATCGCACCCACGCTGATCCGCGCGTCGTAGGGCAGGAAGGCCAGGGTCAGCAGGGCGAGCAGCAGCGGCCGGCCGGTCGACCGTCCGGTCAGGTTCAAGTGTGGCGCCCAGTCGCGTCCGGTTGGCTTGTCGATCAGCTCGATGATGCTGGACAGCAGGGTGGGCAGGAGCACCACGGACCCGACCAGCAGGGTCCACAGCCATGCCGGTCCCAGCAGCCAGCCCCCTGCAAGCAGGAGCACCAGCGCGGGCGCGACCAGGCTGCGCCGCAGGTTGTCGAACAGTTTCCAGCGCGACAGGGCCGAGAGGGGGTTCGGCTGGCGCGGTCCCATGGATCCGTCCGGGCCGGGCGGCCCCGGTACCCGCGGGCGCAGCCAGCCTGCCAGTTGCCAGTCGCCCCGTATCCAGCGGTGGCGCCGACTGGCCTCGGTGGCAACACTGGCCGGGTGTTCCTCGATCAGTTCGATATCGGTCACCAGGGCCGACCGCGCATACCCGCTTTCGAGCAGGTCGTGACTGAGGATCAGGTTCTCCGGAAAGCGTCCGTCGACGGCCTTGCGGAACGCATCCACGTCGTAGATGCCCTTGCCAATAAACGAGCCTTCGCAGAAGATGTCCTGGTAGACGTCCGACACTTCACGGGTATACGGGTCGAGGCCGGACTCACCGGCAAACAATCGGCTGAAGTGCGACTGCTCGGCGCTGGTCAGGCTGATCATCGCGCGGGGCTGGAGGATCGCATAGCCCTCCACCACGCGGCCCTTGTCGGGGTCGTAGACCGGGCGGTTGAGCGGATGGGCCAGATTGCCGATCAGGGCGCGGGCGGCGTCGCGCGGTAGCTGTGTATCGGTATCCAGGGTGATGACGTACTGGATCGACGAAAGCACGGACGGATCGCCAACAAGATCGGAGAAGGCGGTCAGCGCTTCGCCTCGCAGCCGCGCATTGAACTGCTCCAGCTTGCCGCGCTTGCGCTCATGGCCCATCCATATCTGCTCGAACGGATTCCACACCCGGGGCCGGTGGAACAAGTAAAAGATGCAGGGGCGGTCGTCGCTGTAGGTCTGGTTGAGTTGTTCGATTGCACTGCGCGTATGGGCGAGCAGGGCCTCATCCTCGGGCATGGTTTGTTCGGGCGCGTCGCGGAAGTCCGTCAGCAGGGCGAAAAACAGGTTGGGATCGCGATTCCCGAGATAGCGGATCTCCATGGCTTCGAGCAGATCATCGACATCCTGCGGACTTCCCAGCAGGGTGGGTACGACCACCATGGTGCGGTGGCGGTCGGGAATCCCGTGGGAAAAATCCATGCGGGGCAAGGCCCGTGGTGGCAAAACGCGCGTGTACAGCAGGTTCACCAGGGCGATCGCCAGCGCCGAGGCGGCGATCAAGAGCGGAAGCGCAAGCAGCCAGTTCCACCCGGAACCGGCGCCGAAGAAGCCACCAAGGGCTGCCGCACCCCCTGCGATGAGGAGCGTGAGCAACCCAATGGGCCCCAGATACAGGGGCAGGCTGTGTTCCCGGAACACCCCGCGGATGCGGGATCTCCACGAGGGCCGGTAGCCCACCGCATGCTCCAGGTCCGGACGTCCCCGGTCGACCAGGTAGTAGCCCACATGCACATTGCGGTCGCGGTGGTTCCGGTGTGTGGCTGCCGCTTGCGCCAGACCGATGGCTTCGTGCGCGACGCTCGGTTCGCTGCGGCCGCTGTGACGAGCCACTTCCTCGATGACGTGGCGGTACCGGTCGCGGGTCGCGAAGTCCTGGCCGGCGTAGCTGCCCATTGGATCCTCGCTCAGAATCCGCTCCACCACGCTGAGTGACTCGACATACTGCTTCCAGTCCATCGAGGAGATGAACCGCAGGCTACCGATGCAGTTGGCGATGGAAATCTGGTTGGCTGCCGCCGTGCGTCCATACGCCTCGGACAACCCGGTAGTGGTGACCCCCTGTTCCTGCAACCGTTGCTCGACCCAGGTCTGCACGAAGGCCATGGCCGGCCCCTGCGCCTGGAGCCGGCCGTAGAACTCCTCCACAAACGGCGCCGTCAGCGGTACATCGGCACTGGCAAACTCGGCCAGCAACTGGATCAGCTGCGCGGGTTCGCGTTCGGCGGCCGCGAGCATGCGGTCCGCCCAGGTGATGGCCGCGTCACGTTCCACGCGACGCTGGGCGATGCGCACCCCGACGCGGCGCAGGTTCTCCAGCAAGGCCAGCTGGAGCATGATCGGGAACGCCCACAGCTCACCCAGTTTCAAGGGCTCGACGGTTTGATAGGCGGCGATCATCTCGGTGGCGTTGTCGCGATCGACCCGCCCATCCATGTGCGAGATCAGTCCCAGCGCCAGGTCGTAGATGCGCGGGAATCCCGCCGAGGGGCCATCGGCTAGGTGCGGCAGCTGCCGGCTGTAGCCGTCGGGCAGATGGCGTCGTGCCATCGCGATCTGCTGCTCGATCAGATAGAAGTTGTCGAGCAGCCACGCCTCGTCCGGCACGATTCGCTGGCCCGGTACTTCGGCACGGGTCGCGGTGATGACATCGTAGGCCGCGATCAGGACCTGTTCATTGTCCGCCAGGCGCGGCAGCAGCCGGTCCGGTCCGGGGCGGGGATCGATACGGTGCTGCTCGGCCAGCGTGACCGCATGCCGCTTGAGCTGCTCGACGCTCAGAAGCTCCGAACGCAGCAACTCGGTGTCGCGGTCGTGGCGAAGCGCCTCGCGCGTACGCGAGGAAGATCCGAACGCCTTGATGTCGATGACCTTCTCCTTGTCCGGACGCAGGTGGGTCAGGGCCGGGCTGGCCTACCCCGTCGTAGGCAACGATTTCAGTCTTGCTCCTTGGGTCAGCGCCGTATGTTCGCCAGCGCACGGTGGGGTTCACGCAGATGTGATGCAGCGACAAGGGGGAGGCATCAGGACTGGTCAGAGAAACACGGTCCGGATAAGCGCCAAACGGACTCCCAGTGCCGGCGCGCTTCAATTGCCAGATCGGGGTTGTTCGAGGGTGTTTGCGCGAGGGTGGGGGCCCAGCGTCAGAGGTCTGCTGGATGGTTTGTACGACGGGGGCCTGCCGTGACTGGTAAGAGGGGTCACCAACGCCCTGGAACCCAGAACGAGAAAGGGCACCCGGATGGGGTGCCCTTTCTCTGGAGTGTGGAGTGCCCGGAAGGATAGCGGCGACGCTGCGCGTCTTGCCCTTCCGGGTGTCGGCCTGGGGCCGACACGTTCCTCGCGCGCTCGGGATCGAACCGGGTTGTTGAACGGAGGTTCGAATCGTTTGTGCCAGCGCAAACGAAAACGTGATTAGCAACGAGAGTCAGCCAGGCCCAAGGATCGTGCCGGATCTGCGGACCAAGGGTTACCTGGGGCGGACGGTTGGTATCAAGATCCGGTATGACGATTTCCGTACGGCCACGCGCGATTTGACGCTTGAGGCCTGGACGGCCGATCCCGAGCAGATCCTGGCGGCCACCCGCGACTGCCTGCGCCGTACTCCGCTGGATCGCCCCATGCGCTTGCTGGGGGTGCGGATCGGCAAGCGGGCCCTGGACGCGCGGCAGGGGGCGATGGAGCAGTGGCAGCAGGCCGTCCTTCCGTTCTAGGGAGACGCTGATTTGATCGCGCGTTCGCGTTGGTGCCCCCTGTTTCCCGAGCCAAGGCGCGTCGTGCAGCGGGTAGTGGTTCTACCCGCAAGTGGCGCAACGCAGGATCGGGGAACAGGGGCACCAACCCGACAAATCATTGAAAGAGCGGGCTCGGCCGCCCGTTATTGATCAAAAACGGGCGCGCGAACAGCGTTGCGGTTCCCTTGTGCAGAGTGACTGCACGGCAGTCACCGCGCCTTGTTCGCACGCAAAAGCGACTCGAGCGCGAACGCGCGATTAAATCAGCGTCTCCCTAGTGGGCCCCGGTCTGCATCATCATCTGCCGTTGGCGGCGGTCGCTGACGGCGGCCACGCCGCCTGGTGACAGACGCTGGTCCACGTAGTCGGCGAGCATCCACATCATCCGTTCGACCCGGTGGGTGCGTTGTAGCACCTGGTCCAGGGCGCCGCCGGGCGCTGGATCGGCCTTGAGATACCGGGCTCGGAGGTCGTCGAAGCGTGCCCGTTGGTTGCGCGAGAGTTCCTGCAACCATTCGAAGTCTTCCCGTTCGCCGCTTTCCACCGCCATGCTGACGGTGTCCAGCAGGCTGCGCAGGCCCTCGGATACTCGGGTCTCCAGTTCGCCGGCCTCTTCCGCATCCGGTAGAGCGTCGGCGATGGGGATACGCAGGTGGTCATAGAGTTGCTGCTCCAGCGCGCGCAGTGTCTCGAACCGGGCGCGTAGGTTTTGATAGCGCATGACCGTGGACTCGAACAGCGGTTCTCCGGCCAGAGCGGTGAACTCTGTCTGCCAGGGCTCCAGGGCATAGCCGAAGTCCTTGTGCAGGGATTCCAGGCGTCTCGGGTCGACACCGCGGGCACGGCCGGTCTCGCTTTCTTCCAGGTAGGTCGACAGGCGCTGCCACAGGGCAGGTTCCGCCGCTTCCAGGGCATCCAGACGACGTTCCGGCAGGGTATGCGGGTCGCCCATCTGTAATGGGTTTACCCAGCCGGACCACAACACCAGAAGCCGCGCCACGAACAGGCTCACGATGACGCCGTTGGTGACCATCAGGATGTAGAACATCGAGAGTTCCACGGGCGGCCAGAGGAGCAGGAGCGAGTAAGCAATGCCGCCGACGATCGCGATCTCGGCGAAGGAGTCGCGCTTGAGCATGTCGATGTTGAAGTCCGAGCGAACCACGTCGCGCATGATCACGCCGAAGGATGCCGTGACCACGGCCATCACCGGGCCCCAGAGCCATAGCGGGCTGGCGTGGGCTTCTACGGCCACGCCCACGCCGATCACGGTGAACGCGGCCACCGCCCAGGCATCCAGGCCGTGCTGCACCTTGCCGACCATGCGCCCGCCGAGGCCCGCGCGCTGACGCGCCAACAGTCGCTGTGCGGGGGCGAGATGCACGAGCCAGTGGTCATGCAGCTTGTAGAGCGCGAAGCCGCCCAGCACCACCGCCAGTGGCAGTAACAGGAATTCGGGCGTTTCGAAGATGAATATCGGATCGCGTCCCAGCAGCAGGTCACGAAGCACACCGCCGCCGATGGCTGGAAGCGTGGCCAGTATCAGGGCGCCGAACAGGTTGTAGCGCTCGCGGCGCGCCAGCATCACGCCGGAGGCGGAGAAGGCGAGGATGCCCATCAGTGTCAGTACGTTGAACCAGCCTTCGCTGGTGGTCATGGCCAGAAACGCGGGTAGCAGGTGTTCTACTTCGAGGTTGGCGATCCGGCGGCTGTCCCCCAGAGCCTGCAGCTCGGCATCGAAGGCCTCGACGAATTCGCTTGGAACGGTCGCGCGGCTGAACATGACCCGTACGCCTACCGAGCCGAGATCGAGGCGGGCGCGGCGGACCTCGTTGGTCTGTCCGCTTTGTGCCAGGAACAGGTCGAGGATCACCGGGTCGGCGATAAACCCGTCGATACGGCCCTCCACCAGGGCGGCTACGTTCGCCGCATCGCTGTCAGTCTCCAGGATTTGGGCTGCATCGCCTGGGTCCCGCACGAGGCGCGCGACCTCGGGATCGGCGAAGGCGTAACCCCGTGTGATGCCCAGGCGAAACGCGCCGGCTTCCACCGCCTCCAGGAACTCGTCGCGGTTGGTCAGGCGGATGTCGCCGTCATCGCGCAGGTAGAGTGCGTTGCGTTCCTCGCGATAGGGCCGCGAGTAGTGGACGTAACTCAGGCGCGCGGGTTCATAGTACGTCCCGACGACCAGATCGAGAGTGCCTTGCTTCAGCCCCGCCAGTTGGTCGGACCAAGGCATGGGGCCATAGCGTACGGTGTGGTCCGTGGCCTCGGCCGCCTCGCGGGCGACACGCAGATCCAGCCCCGTCGCGGCTCCGGATACGCCATCCGGATCGGCATATTGGTACGGCGGCCGCTCAAACCAGCCGGAACGCAGCGTCTCCGGTGGGCCCTCCGTTGCGACCGGAAGCGGCGCGGCGAGGGGGTCGATCGGGTCGGCAGCGCCCACGGGAACCGTTACCAGTCCGGCCACCATCAACAACAAAACTACGAACAGATCCTGCAGCCGTCCCCGGATGCGCGAGGCCGTCCTGACCGGTATGCTGTCCGTCGTTTTCATCCATCCTCCCGGTGGTCTTCAGCCGATGCCGAGTTCGTCCATGCGACTTCCATCACCGGGTCTTCCCTGGAACCCAACCCGGTGGGTCGGCCGGTTGCTGGCCCTGAGTCTGGTCCTGGCGGCGGGTTCGGCATTCGCGGAACCCTTGCGTGTACAGCCGCACTGGGTCCCGCAGTCGCAGTTTGCCGGTTTTTATGTCGCCGCCGACCAGGGCTGGTACCGCGATGCCGGCCTGGACGTGGACATCCTTCCGCACGGCCCGGACTATCCGGCATCCGAGGCGCTGGCTCGCGGCGAGGCCGATATCGCCTTGTTGTATCTGGTGCAGGCGCTGGAGCTTCGCGACGCCGGTGTGGAGGTCGTCAACGTAGCACAACTGTTGCACGACTCGTCGCTGGTGATCGTGTCCTTTGCTGATCGCGACATCCTCGCGCCCGAGGATCTCGATGGGCGCCGTGTGGCCCGCTGGCAGAGCTTTCGCATGCAACCCGAAGCGCTGTTTCGCGCCTACGGCGTGGAGCCGGAGATTATCGATCAGGGATCGGGTGTAACGGCCCTTCGCTCGGGTGCGGTCGATGCGGCCATGGCCACTCGGTTCAACGAAATGGTGGAGCTCTATCTTTCGGGATTCGAGCCGGAGGAGCTTTCCACGATCGGGTTGGAGGAACACGGCACTGGCCTGGCCGAGGACGGGATTTACGTTCTCGAATCCACGCTCGAGGAGCGCCCCGAAGCCGTGAAGGCCTTCGTGGCTGCCTCGCTACGCGGTTGGCAGCACGCCTTCGAGCATCCGGAGCACGCGGTGGATGCGGTTATGGAGCGGGTCCAGCAGCACGGTGAGCCCACGAACCGCGCCCACCAGAGCTTAATGCTCAAGGTGCTTCGCTCGCTTTACTTCGACTCGGACGGCAGCCTGCCGGCCCCGGTACTCGACCCCAATGACTATCTAATGGCCCACAACCTGATGAATAACCTGGTCGGCCTCGAGCGTGAACCTGTTGACTACGACACCTTCCACCGCCCGGTGATTGATGCACGCCCCGAGTAAGAGCCTGGCGGTACGTCTGGCGCTGGTCACCGTGGTGACGGTGGCGACCATCTTCTTCACGACGTCGGGGCTGCTGTACTACATGGTCCGCGACATCATGCTGGACCATGCGGAGCACCAGGCCCGCGAGCTGACCCGCGCCACGGCCGGGCGAATCGAGGCCTCACTCAACGAAGTCGCGGGCTCGGGGCGGACCCTGGCCGCCTCGTTGACTCAGGGCGGGCATGACCCCGAGGCCATGCGGCCTCTATTGGAGTCGATTACGACCAATACGGCGGCCGCCCAGGGTGCCGCTATCACCTGGGAACCTGAAGCGGCAATCCCCGGACAGCGATACCACGGGCCCTTCGTTTATGAGGGACCTGATGGGGAATTGGAGTACATGAACCTCGGCGGGGACGACTTCGACTATTTCACCCGCGACTGGTATCAGATCCCCGCGCTCACCGGCGAAGCATTCTGGGCGGATCCGTTTGCATCGGCGGCCGATCCCGATCGCCTGATCACCACCTTCTCCACGCCCTTTTCGATGGCCAATGGCGTGGCG
The DNA here is from genome assembly GCF_000381185.1 of Thioalkalivibrio sp. ALMg13-2. Taxonomy (NCBI): domain Bacteria; kingdom Pseudomonadati; phylum Pseudomonadota; class Gammaproteobacteria; order Chromatiales; family Ectothiorhodospiraceae; genus Thioalkalivibrio; species Thioalkalivibrio sp. ALMg13-2. The sequence continues at coordinate 12,196 of NZ_KB906123.1, forward strand.
GACGGCACGGAGGAGCTCGGTGGGATCGTGACCCTCGACGTCGAGTTGCGACGTCTGACCGAGACCGTCGATGCGGTTGAGGTGCTGGACAGTGGCTTCGGCTTTTTATTGAGCGGTCAGACGCGCTTTATCTCCTGGCCGAACAGCGACTGGATTATGCGCGAGAGCCTGTTCAGTCTGGCCCAGACGCTGGATGAACCGGAACTGCGCGAACTCGGGCGCGTGCTGCAGCGTCAGGAGGAGGGGTTCAGCCGGTTACCGAGGGCACTGCTGGACGAACCTGCGCGGCTCTACCACGTCCGCCTTCCGGATCCTGACTGGGTGGTGGGGGTGGTCATCCCGGAGCGGGAACTGTTCGGCGATGTGCTGCGGGTGATGCACCTGGTGCTGATCATCGGAAGTGTCGGGTTCCTGATTCTTCTGGGGGCCATTATCGCGATCTCCCGGGGTATCACGCGCCCCTTGAAGGGGCTGGTTACCAGTGCCGGCGAGATCGCCCGGGGCAATCTTGATCAGCCTATGCCCCCCATTCGCTCTCAGGACGAGATCGGTGAATTGGCTCGATCCTTCAATGACATGCGCCTGTCCCTGAAGGACTACATCAACGACCTGACCGCAACCACAGCGGCCAAGGAGCGGATCGAGTCCGAACTGAAGATCGCCCGCAACATTCAGATGAGCTTTCTGCCGCGGCGACTGGAGCTCTCTCGGATGCAGGCGGATGTCGATCTGCATGCGGATCTGCTCCCGGCACGCCAGGTTGGGGGCGATCTCTATGACTTCTTTACGATGCAGGGCGACCGCCGCTTGTTCTTTGCCGTAGGTGACGTCTCCGATAAGGGCGTCCCGGCCGCACTGTTCATGGCCGTCACCAAGACCCTGGTCAAGGGCATTGCGGAACAGGAGCCCGATCCTGGGCGCATCCTCGAACGGGTCAACAACGAGCTGTGCCTGAATAACGACAGCGGGATGTTCGTGACCTATCTGTGCGGGATTCTCGACCTGGACAGCGGGGAGCTGGTGATGGCGAATGCGGGCCACAACCCGCCGTTGATCCGGCGGGTGGATGGCACCGCAGAGTGGTTAAAGCTGGCACCTGGACTGGTGCTTGGGGCGATGGAAGATATGCCGTACGCGACGCAGCATCTGCATCTGGCGCCGGGCGAAGAGCTGCTGCTGTACACCGACGGCGTGACCGAGGCGGCGAATCCAGCGCAGGACCTGTTCGGCGAGGACCGCCTGATCCGCCTGTACGGCGAGCTCAAGGGCCGAGCGGTTGGGGAACAGACTGCGGCCGTCATGAAGGCGGTAGAGGAGTTTGCCGGCGAGGCCGATCAGGCGGATGACGTCACCGTGCTGGCACTGCACTTTGTCGGGCCGGCGGGCGGACGCACCTGAGGCCCGGACACTGTAATCAGTACCGGGCTTCAGGCCTCACCGCGGGCGCGTGCCACGGCCACCGCCCGATCATCGCAGACGTCCAGGATCGACAGGAAGCCGCTGATCTCGAAGACCTCCCGGATCGGCTCATGAATCTCGCACAGCACCAGCTGACCATTCAGCTGCCGAACCTTCTTCGCCGCCATGAGCATGACCCGCAGCCCGGCACTGGAGATGTATTCCAGGTCGGCAAACCGGATCACCAGGGTGGGCGAATCGTCCAGAAGGGCGAGCAGTTTCGCCTCGAAAGCCGGCGACGTATTACTGTCCAGGCGCCCCTCGGGGCTTACCACGCATACGCCGTCCACCGTCTCTTTATTCAATTCCATTACGTAATCGGGCCTTGTTGTTCAGTTCGTTGTCACTTGCGCTTGAGACGTCGCAGTCGAAGGCGATTCACTCCGTCGGCACTGTCGTACTGAATGTCGTCCATCAGCGTTCGGATGAAATACAGCCCCAGGCCTCCGATCGCGCGGTCCTCGACGCCTCCCTCCAGGGAGACCTTCGGTGCGTCCTCTAGCGGATGAAAGGAGTGGCCATCATCGGTCACCACGACCGTCAGGCCTTCGGTGTCCGCCTCGAGTTCCACACCAATCCGGTGCTCGCCGCCGTCATCGAAGGCGTAGGACACGAGATTGGTAATCCATTCATCGAGCGCGAGATTCACGGTGTTGGCTTCCATGCCGGCGCGCTCGCAGAACGCCTCGACTTCACCAGCGAGTCGAGGGATCTCCGTCAGTTCGTTACCAATATCGAGACTGCACCGCACGCCGTGACTGGCCTCCGCTTGCTCGCATTTGTACCCAAAAGATCGCCGGAGCCCGCGTAGCCTTCTCGGACGCGGCGCTTACCTTTACAGGCGCAGGGTATAACACTCGGGTCGCCGACACATGCGCATGGGCCGGTCGGGTGAAATCCGAACTCTGTCATGATGCCGATCTCTCCCACGCGCTACGGCGATATGCTTCGCTTTTCGCTGTTCCGAACGGACCCCTGATCCCGCCTGCTGGCAGTTCTCCGTGTTGCGAGGGCCTCCTCCGTCTCGCCGATGCTCGGCACCCCGGGCGCTGACAGGTTTCAAGCGGAACGTATGGCGCGCCCGCCTTCCCAAGATGTGCTCTTAAGAGCACCGAAGCCCGCAGGACCGGAAATCGCCCCTGTAACCGCCAAAAACGGCGGTTACAGGGGGTAAAACACGCCGCTGTGGCCCCAATGTCCTTCCCAAAATGCGTCGGTGGGGAATGGAGCCGGATGCGGGCCCATTGATCAGTGTTTCCTTGGAGGTCAGGCTCGCGCCTGATCCTCCGTCTCGGTGCGGGTGCTCGCCGGAAGCGTGAGTTTTCCGTTAGTCGCATTGGGGCGAAATCTGAACTGCATCACGGTTTGTGTTCTGATACCGCTCGAAAGGCGCCTGGTTGGACACGGGCGATCATGACATCGGGGCGGTCGTTGCGCGGTTCCGATCGACACGAGAGGTGATGGATGGGACGGTTGACACGATGGGCGTTGGTGGCTGCGGTTGGGTTAGCCACGATGTCGGCGGGGATGGCCACAGCCGACCAGGTTTCCGAGCTGCGACTCGAGAACCGCTCCAGTGAGGCACTGCAGGGGACCATTACGGTCCTGCACGGATCGGCGGATTATGAACAACGGCAGTTCAGCCTTGCCCCGGGTGCAAGCGAAGAGTTCGTCTGGGATGGCTGGTATGGGAACTACGCGTACGAACTGGACGGAGGGCGACTCAATTCGGTGCTGATGTCATTGCCTGGATATGCCTCCTACTACTCCAGTGAAGTCGAGATCACCTGGTACGACGATCAGGGCGAGCTGAGCCATCGGGTCGAGTGCTCCAACTCTTGCCGGTGGCCATGATCGAGGCCGTTTCGCGGCTGTAGTACGCGTGCAGGCAAACGTCTGCACGATCGAATGATACGAATGTGTGGCCGGTGAAATCCTCGCCGATTCAAGAAGAAAGGCGAGCGGCCGTCTGTTGGATTCGACAACTAGGAGAAAAAGATGAAAAAGCGTTTGGCTACGATGATGCTGTTGGGTGGGGTGATGTTCGGCGCGACCGCGAGCGCTTCTACGATTTGTGTGTGCGTGGGTATAGGGAGTACCGGAGGTGGTTGTGGAAGCAACGCAATCGGGGCGAACTTCGGGCAGTATTTTGCCAATGTGAGCAACTCGGATCTGGAGTCGTACGTGCGCAAGCAGCATGCCGACCGGCTCAGCAGTGGTGCCAGCAGTAGTGAATATTCGTCCCAAACCGGTTGGCTGTGCACCCGGGAACGACGTTAGGTCTCGGATCTAAACGAACCGCACGTGTTAGGTGACACGCGAGGCTGGCCAGCATGCTGGGTCACAGGTGTGCTGGCCAGCTTGGCGTTTGCAGTGTCCGCATGGGTTGTGATGCCCACGGCCGCTGCTTCTGCAAGTAATTTCAATGTCCACGAATACGAGCCTACCCCGCTGTCGGGCAGCGAGGTGGAATTGGGTCTGGCCGATGCCATTGCCCTGGCCCTGCGGCGGAATACCCAGCTGCAAAGCGCGTACCTCGATCGCGTCGTCGATCAGTTGAATCTGGCGGTGGCCGAGGCGCAATTTCGGCCCCGGGGTACGATCGTGTTGGGTGCACAGCAGAACCGGGCGCCCGGGGATGATGCCGAGACGCAGCGGTCGAGCACCCTCTCGCCGTCTCTGGATACCGCACTTCCGACGGGTGGCCGAATCGGTTTCAGCTGGAATCTTGACCAGGACCATGGCCTGGATGAGCCCGCCATCCAAACCTCGCGCAGCTCCCAACTTTCGCTGGACCTGAATCAGCCGTTGCTGCGTGGCGGCGGCCTGGCGGTGGGTCGGGCACCCCTCGAGATTGCCCGCTTGCAGGAAACCGCGAGTGCCCTGGGGCTGGAAGAGACGGTGGTCGGGACCATCGATAGCGTGATTGCGGCGTATCGCACGCTGTTGCAGGGGCAGCAGCGCCTGGAGATTGCGAAGGGTTCCCTGGAGCGCACCGTTGAACAGCTGGAACGCAATCGTGCGCTGGTGGAGCGAGGGCGGATGGCATCCAACGAACTGGTGCAGACCGAGTCGCGCCTGGCCAATCAGCGCTTCAGTGTCAGCCAGGCCGAAGACGCCGTGGATCAGTCTCGGCTGGAGCTCCTGCGCCTGCTCAACCTGGGGCGTGACACGCGTCTTCGTCTGCGTGACACGGTCGAGCTGGAGGCGCTTGAGAGCCTTCGCGTTCGATCCCCCTCGCTGGAAGCGGCAACATCGATTGCGCGTGACAACCGTCCGGATTATTTGCGCCTGCGGATCGCGCGCGAGATCGAATCGATCGGGCAGATGCTGGCCGAGAATGAACACCTCTGGAGACTCGATCTGAACGCTTCGCTGGATGCCGGGGCGACCGGGCGAAGCGCTCGGCAGGCCACCGGTTCGACGCTGGACGAACGTCCGGGATATGCATTGGGGCTGGAGCTGGAGATCCCGATCCTGGATCCGGAGCGGCCGGTTCGACTGCTTGAATCCCGCATTCGCCTGCGGCAATCGGAAATCCAGTTCTCCGAACGAGAAGTCGAGCTGGAGCTGGAAGTGGAACGTTCCCTGAATGATCTGAACAGTCGCTGGCAACAGTTGGGCTTGGCGCAGCGCTCGCTGGAATTGGCGCGCGAAAGCCTGGAGATCGAGCGTGAGCGGCTGGCGGTGGGCCGGACGACGTCGTTCCAGGTCAATGCAACCGAACAAAACCTCCAGCAGGCCGAGCAGAGCTTGTTGGACGCCGTGATTGCGTATCTGAATGCGCAGACTGCGCTGGACCGGGCGCTGGGGACCACGCTGGATAGCTGGGGGCTGTCGCTCCCTGAAGCGGGAGTGATGCCATGAGCGACAGTCAAGTTGTGTTGAGTCAGCAGATCCTGGATTCGATGGCGGATGGGGTGCTGGTCGTCGACGCCTCTGGCGCGATCACGACCTTGAATCCCGCCGGGGCGGCGATTCTCGGTTTGCGGGCCGATGAGGCAGAAGGACGCAGCCTGGCCGAGGTGTTTATCGGAGAAGAGGGCTACGCAGCCTTTGTCGATGCATTGTTCGAGGCGGTCTATTCCGGTGTGATGCAGCCCGACCAGATGGTGTCCATCAGCGTGGGCGGGCACGTGCGTTCGCTGAAGTTGACCACCTCCTATCTGGCGCCCCGGCAAGCCGGGGGCGAACGCGCCGTGCTGGCGGTGTTTACGGATGTGACCGACCTGGAGCAGGCACGCCAGGCCGAGCAGAGCCTTTCCGATGAGCTGCGCGGCAAACACAAGGAACTGCAGGACGCCTTCCTGGAAATCGAGGCGAACAGCGAGGCCTTGCAGCAGGCGTACCGCCGTTCCGGCCGCATGCGGCTGATGATGACGGCCGCCGTTGTGGCCGTATTTGCGGGTGCTGGGTACTGGGCGATCCCGAACGCCGCGTTGCCCGAATTTGGTGCCAGCGATGCTCAGGTCGTCGATGCCACTCAGCCCGGAGCGTTCGAGGTGCAATCGCGCGCGGTGGAAACCACCACGAGCTTTTCCGGGCGGTTTCGTCCGGGCGATGTCATTACGCTGGTCAGTCCTTTCGAGTCCACCGTGGTGGCCCGCCACGTTGAGTATGGCGAGCGGGTGGATGAGGGTGATCTTCTGCTGGAACTCGATTCGACCGAGATCGATATCCGCTATCGGCGTGCACGCAGCGACCTGGCGGATGCCGAGGCGGAGCTTGAGGACCTGGAGGACTGGGAGCAGGGCCGCGAGATGGCCAGTTCACGTCGCAGTCTGAGGCAGGCCGAACGCAATTTGAGTAACGATCAGCGCGAACTCGATGATGTCGAGCATCTCTTCGAACGTGGCATCGTTCCCGAGCGCGAGTTGCGGGCGGCCCGGGAGCGGGTGGAAGAATCCCGAGTGCGGGTCGAGGCAGCGCGAGAAGACCTTGCGGAGACCACGCGTCAGGGCGGTGAACGGGCGATTGCGCGGGCTCGCGTCGAGGTTGAGAACGCGCGCGCGGAGTATGAGCAGGTACGACGCCAGCGTGAGGGGGCCCGCGTATATGCCCCGGTCGATGGCGTCGTTCTGGCGCCCCTCGGCGAGGACCGGGATGACGGCGAGCGGGTAGAGGCTGGGGGGCGTGTGTCCAGTGGTGCCGCCCTGCTGGCGGTGGGCGACCTGTCTTCCCTGGAGATCGAAGGCACCGTTGATGAGCTGGATATCCATGACGTCCAGGCGGGCCAGTCGGCCCGGGTGAACGTGGTGCGAGGCGCGGGTGACCCGATGCCGGCCCGGGTGTCCTATGTGTCTTCGCAAGCGCAGGAGGGGAGCGGACGAGGTCTGCCATCGTTCCGCCTGATCGTGCGTATTGATGACCTCGACGCCCAGGACCTGGAACGGATTCGGGTGGGGATGTCCGCCTCCGTGGATGTGATCACGCAGCAGGATCCGGATGCGGTGGTCGTGCCCCATGCCTATCTGGGCGGGAGCGGGTCGGAGCGTTGGGTCCTGCGGCAGACATCCAACGGCTCCGAGCGGGTCGCCGTGGAACTCGGCCGGTCCCGATACGATGGGGTCCAGGTGCAGAGCAGCGGCCTGGAACCCGGAGACCGGCTGTTGCCACCCGGGGGTGAAGGTTGATGTCCGCGGCGCAACCGCTGGTTAGCCTGCAAGACGTCCATCGCTCCTATCGAGTCGGACCTACCGATGTGCACGTCCTGCGCGGAGTTCAACTCGAGATCCACCGGGGTGAGCTGGCCTCGCTGATGGGGGCTTCCGGCTCCGGTAAGTCCACGCTGATGAACATCATCGGGATGCTTGAACGCCCGTCTTCGGGTGATTTCTTTTTCGAGGGTCAGGACGTGCTGCAACTCGCGCCCGATGCCCTGGCGCATTACCGCAATCAGCAGATCGGTTTCGTATTCCAGACCTTTCACTTGCTGCCGCGACTGACGGCCCTGGATAACGTGGGGCTGCCGCTGCTGTATCAGGACGTGAGCAAGCGGGAGATGCGTCGCCGTGCGCGCGAGATCCTGGGTCGAGTTGGCATGGGTGATCGGGTCGATCATCGACCCAACGAGCTCTCCGGCGGCCAGCGCCAGCGGGTCGCGATTGCGCGTGCACTGGTGGGTAACCCTTCCGTGGTGTTGGCGGATGAGCCCACCGGCGCGCTGGACTCGAGTGTGGGCCGCGAGATCATGGATCTGTTCCACGAACTCAACGGCGAAGGCGTGACCGTGGTGATCATCACCCACGACCCGGCCATCGCACGGGAGTGTCCCCGGCAACTGGTCATCCGGGACGGTGTGGTCGCCGGCCCGGAGCAGGTGCCGGCATGAGGTTGCGGATGCTCCTGGGCGAGGCGAGCCGCAATATTGTGGCGACCAAGCAGCGCTCCCTGCTGGCGCTACTGGGGATCGTGATCGGCACGGCCTCGGTCATCGCGATGCTGAATGTCGGGTCTATCATGCACAACGCGGTGCTGGAGCAGTTTCGCGCGATGGGGACCAATGTCATCAATATCCGACAGCGCTACGCCACGGATGAGGACGACCCCGCGCGTAACCAGCTGGACCTTGCGCTGGCTCGGGCGTTGGGGCCGGCCCTGCCGCAATTGATTCAAGTCGCGCCATTTGATGGGGCGAGTTCGCAACTGCGAGCGGGCGCGGAGACCCAGAATGTCCGGCTGACGGGGGCGACCGAGGCGTTACAGGGGCTCTTGCGGGTACGCCTGGCCGCCGGGCGCTGGGTCTCCGAGCTGGATGGGGTGGAGCTCCAGGGTGTGGTCGGTTCCGAGGTGGCATCCAGCTATGCCGCGCAAACCAACCAGCCACTGGAAGTGGGTGGCCGAGTGGGGCTGGGCGGCTACACCATGACGGTGGCCGGAATCCTGGAGCCGTATCCACGAGGCGGCGGGGTGAGTCCGATCTCCCCGAACCGGACGATCTTTCTGCCGATCGAAGCCTTGCAGCGTTTCGATGCCGATGACGAGCTGGAAGGCATCCTGGCGCGTGTGCATCCACAGGCCGACCATCAGGAACTGGCGCGAACCATCGAGACCTGGGTGGAGGCGCGCGCCCCGGGGTTGCCCGTGGAGGTGAATAGCGCCGAACAGTTGCTGGCCAACATGGAGCAGCAAAGCCGCATGTTCACGATCATGCTGGGCGCGATCGGCAGTATTGCGCTCATCGTGGGGGGCGTAGGGATCATGAACATCATGCTGGTATCGGTCACCGAGCGACGCAAGGAGATCGGCATTCGGCTTGCCATCGGGGCCCGCAATGCCGATATCCGTCGCCAATTCCTGGCCGAGGCGGTCATGCTGTGTCTGCTGGGCGGTGTCATTGGGGCCGCGTTGGGAACCGGGGTGGCGATCGCCTTTGCCCATTTCACTGGCAACGCGTTCGTGGCGGCACCCATGGCGGTACTGCTGGGCGTTTCCGTCTCCACGCTGACGGGGATTGCCTTCGGGTATTACCCCGCCCTGCAGGCCTCGCGGCTGGATCCGATCATCGCACTGCGTAGCGAGTAGAGCGTCCCAGCCGGCGCCAGCCACGATGGAGGCTGGCCAGCAGGATCAGCACGGCCAGGCCCTGAAGGAAGCGGTCGCCATGGCGTTGGTAGAAAGGGCGCTCCGCCACGGTGTGGACCACGATGCTTTGGGTCGTGCTACGCCACTGAGGCGTCTCGCTACCTGGCACCACTCGGCCAGCCGCGTCGAAGACAGCGCCGCCTCCGGTGTTGTGCAGCATGACCAACGGACTGCGGTTCTCCAGGCTGCGTGCGCGCGCGATGGCCCGGTGCGCATCAGCAGCGCGCGGCGAACCGAACCAGGCGTGATTGCTGATGTTCACGATGATCCCCACTTGCCCCGACAGGTTCTCGCGCACGAGGTTGGCGAACAGACTCTCGAAACAGATCGTCGGGGCCAGGTGCACCCCGTCGGGCCCGGTCAGGGACTGTTGTTCCGCTTGTCCCGGGCTGAAGCGTGAGGCATGTGGCAGGCGCGCGCGTAGCCAGGGTAGTTGCGCTTCGAACGGCAGGTATTCGCCGAATGGCACGAGCTTGCGTTTGCGGTAGGTCCCGGACAGGCCGGCCCCGGGCTCGAACAGTAGCGCGACGTTGTGAGTGCCATGGCCCGGGTGATCCCGGTGCTCGGTCCCGTTGACCAGGATGGGTACGCCGATCTCGTCGGCCAGGGCGGCAAGGGCGCGATGCCCCCAGGATTGCGGAGCCGCCTGAAGTGTCATGGCCGCCTCGGGCCAGATAACCAGATCCAAATCCGGGTCGGTCTTGTGCAAGTCTCGAGTCTGCGCAATGGCGGTATCGATGTCGTTGTGTCGATCGGCCATCGGCATGTCGTCGCGCCGCACATGTACCGGGATATTGGGCTGTACCAGGCCCAACCGGGTGCTGTGTTCCGGAACTGCCCGTTCCAGTGCATCCAGGCGCAGGCTCCCGTAGGCCAGCAGGGTCACCACCAGCAAGCCGAGCAGTACTGGCGCTACTGGGGTGAGCGTGTGGCGACTCACCGCGATCAGCATGCCGGCGGCGAGAAAGCCGATCGAGGTCGAGAAAAAAAGCAGCAGGGGCATGCCGCCGACATCGACGACTTGTGCCAGCAGGGGGTGGGCGAGCAGGGCGTAGGCAAAATGTCCGGGAACGACCTGCGGCGAGAAGGACAGGGCCACCGTCAGCAGTCCCGCTGCGAGCAGGGCCTCAGCGGGACGTTCCAGGCGCAGCGCAAGTGTGGCGACTGCACCGGAGAACAGCGCGTAGGGTACTGCGTGCAGGACCGCCAGCCCCAGCACCATCAGGCTGCCAAGGGTCCATGGGAAGCCGAGCCAAGCTTCGGTGCCGGATACGACCCATCCGAGCGATGGCAGCCAGTAGCCCAGGCCCGCCAGAAGGCCGGCCGCAGCGGATGCGCCGAGGGTCAGGCCCTGCAAGGCGAGCCCCAGAAGGGCAATGGATATCAGGACGAAGGCCCCGGGCAGGGGGCCCTCCGGGAAACTCAGGTGAAAGAGAACCGCGGAACCTGCCAGCAGGCCCGCACGCGCGAGTACGGACAGAGCGGACCGCTGGATCACCAATGCCGTAACGGTGGGTGTGCCGGAGCTGCTTGGTGGATTAGCGGATGCCGAGGCGGTTCGGACAGCCGCCGCCGCTGTAGTTGATCTCGGTGATCTCGACCTGACCGGAGACTACGTGAACCTCCGAACGGTGGCTGAAATCCAGCCGCTTGCTCTCGCCTTCGCGCCACTGTTCCCGGTCGCGGGCTTCGAGTGTGTGACTTTCGGTGTGCAAGTCCATTGCGTATCCCTGCAGGGTGCTGTCGGCAAGCCCGCGGAATCCGATGCACCCGGTGGCGAAGATTTGCGTGGCGAAGAGCTGTACGCTGTCGCCGCTGCGCAGGACGTCCCCTTCATCGGCGGAGCTGCCCCCACTTGAGGCTACCGCAGAGGAGAGGGTCACCGAGGCGAGCGAAAGCGCGACCGTAGTGGTGAGCAGGCGAGAAATTGGATTCATTGCGGATACCGGGTTGGGGTGGGGGGTGCTGGTTTGCCCTGCCGTGGCCATCAGCCGACGCGCAGTCCGAGGCGATCGGGGCAGCCCCCGCCGCTACGATTGATCTCGGTGATCTCCACGGAGCCAGAGAGCACCATGATTGACGAGTTACGGAAGTCGAACCGTTTCGTCTCGCCTTCGCGCCAGCGCTCCCGACCGCGTTCCTCGGTCGAATTGCCCCCACGGTAGGACTCGATGATCTGATATCCCTGCACTTCGCTGTCGCTCAGGCCCCGCAGTTCCATGCAACCGGTGGAGCCGATCAAGGCCTGTATGCGGGTTTGGTCCCCCGCGCGCAGCTCGTCACCTACATTGGCGCTGCTGGTGCTCGAGGCCAGGCTGGATCCCGAGGTGGCAACCAGGGCCGATGTCACACTCAGCAATAGGGCGCGTCGTATCGGTTGAGGAATCATTTGGACGTGGCCTCCGTGCTTGTTCGCCGTTGAATGCGCGCCAGCCTAGCACGGGCAGTGCCGACACCTTGATATAGCGTTAGTCCAGCGTAAGGTGAGGTGTTTTGGCGGGAATGAAGCCTCCGTGTATATGCCGGATGACCGGGCCACGATGCGGATCTCAATCGATGTACGCGGATGTGTCTGTTGTCCTTGATGGGATCGCCAGATCCCAGCGTTCGAGCACGATGCCCATCGCGCGATCCAGGTCGGTCTGGGCGTTCTGGTAGTTGATGGCGGCATCCAGCAACGACTGCTCCGCCTCCCGGAGCTGGCGCTCCACGCTTTCGACTTCGAACCCAGAGGAACGCCCGACTGCGAGCTTTTCCTGCTCGATAGCCACAGCCTGTTGTGCCAGATCCAGCGCTTGTTCGGCCAGATGGAGTTGATTCCGCCGGCTCTCCAGCGCCCCAAGGGCGCGTTCGACCTCAATGCGGATGGATGTTCGGAGTTCCTGGGTCCGCAGGCGCGCCTGACGCTGCTCCACCCGTGCCGCGCCAAGGCGTTGTTGACGCGTGTGCCGATCTCCCCAGGGGATGCTGAGGCGCAGGCCCAGGGAGTGGCCAGGAGACTCTTCGAAGCCGCGCTCGATGGCACGAGTGGTGGACGGACTATCGCCCCGCAGTTCGACCGAGGCGGTCACATCCAGTTGCCAACGGTTGGCGTCCTCGGCCAGCGTTCGATCGAGAGCGGTCAGCCGTTGCGTGACCAGAGATTGGCGAAATTCCGGACTCCGATCCAGTGCCGTATCCATCGCGCTTTCGAGGGGGGGTGTATCGGCGAGGAGTCCGTCAATGTCGTGGACATCAATCGCGTCCCGCGGCTCGATCTCCACCCCGGGTTCCAGCCCAATCAGTCGAATCAGATCGAGCTCGGCCTGATCCCGGCGCTCCTGGGTCTGCGCCTGTTGTAGCTCTTGACGCGCAAGGCTCTCGCGCGCCGGGGCCAGATCCGCCGCCGCCAGTCGACCGCGTTCCACCAGCTCCGTCCGGTTTTCCAGCTCTTGGCGACTTCTATCCAGTGCGAGCTCGGCGAGTTCGACCCGCTGGTTTTCCAGGATCAGGTTGCGGTAAGCCTGAATTACCTGGGCGAGGGTGCTGATGACTTGTGACTCCAGGGCCAGTACGTTCTGTTCCTCGTTCAGGTGCGCCCGTTCCACCGGCGCCCGGCCAATCTCCAGACCCCCACCGCGCAATAGCGGTTGCGTGATGTCCAGCGTGACTGCGGAGGCGCTGTCTGGCGCGGTGTCGGGCGCGTCGGATTGGAGTACCCGTTCGATCCGCCAGTTCAGGCCCGCCTGCGCGCCGGTGGGAAGCGCGAGGCTGGCACTTGGGTTGACGCTTGCGGTGCGCGTCCGCACGCCGTTCGCGCCCGCTGTACGTTGCTCGCGAGCCTGAAGCGTCACGGCGCTCCGGGGGTGAAAGGCCTGATTGGCCAGATCCAGATTGGCCCGGTCGACCACACGGCCCAGGTACGCGCCGCGCAGCGACGGATTGCGGGCAAGCGCGACCTGCAAGGTCTCGCGCAACGTCAGGCGCAGGGGCGCGCTTCCGGATCGCATGCGCGATTCAATTGCGGAGTCGGCCGCCGCGACCACGCGGTCCGGGTCGCTAGGGTTCCCCAGGTCAGCCGCAGCGGGCGTCACCAGGACCAGGAGGCAGCTGAAGAGGGCGGGATGTTTGAACAAACGCATGGCTGGCGGGAGGGGAGCGCAATCTCGATCAGCGGGTGAGTTTCCGGCGACCGCCCGCAAACCTGCGCGCCATCCCATACAGGCAGTATCCCAAGCCAACCCTTATGCAGTAAAGCTGAGGCTCAGCCGGCCGCAGGGTGCCGGCATTGACCATCATCGGGAATGGATCCCGATCCTCATCAGGAAACGACGACACGAGTGGAGCAGATGCCCTCTGCAGCTACTTCAATTGCCAGGCGGGTGATCTCTTTGAGCATTTACCTGAGGGTGGTGAGGCGCCGGAGTAGGGTGGCAAGTTGGACACAGCGCCAGGAAGTCATCCCGTTGCCGCGTCCGAGGGACCCATGGCGCGTAGCGGCACAGGTTGGTCACAGAATTGGTCACAGGACTTCCGAAGCCACAAACCAAAAAAGGGACCAGCGACTGTAAGTCACTGATCCCTTTCTCTGGAGTATGGCGCGCCCGGAAGGATAGCGGCGACGCTGCGCCCCCTCCCCGTCATCCCGGCCGTAGCGCAGCGCCGGGATCTCCACACGCCGTTCCAGCCCCAACGTACGGGTCACTCATACCGTGGAGATCCCGGATAACTGCTCCGCGGTTTCCGGGATGACGATGTCGGAGGCACCTGGAGACCCGGGGCCGCACGCGCCTTGAGCCTGTCTGACGCTCGTTGCTAGTCAGAAACGAAAAAAGGCACCCGGATGTGGGTGCCTCTTCTCTGGAATATGGCGCGCCCGGAAGGATAGCGGCGACGCTACGCGTCTTGCCCTTCCGGGTGTCGGCCGTGGGCCGACACGTACCTCGCTGCGCTCGGGATCGAACCGATTGTTGAACGGAGGTTCGAATCCTTTGTGCCAGTAGAAACGAAAAAGGGCACCCGGATGTGGATGCCCTCTCTCTTGGAATATGGCGCGCCCGGAAGGATTCGAACCTCCGACCACCTGGTTCGTAGCCAGGTACTCTATCCAGCTGAGCTACGGGCGCATCGACTGAAGGCGCGCATTATCGCGATTGGTCCCGAAGGATGCAAGCCGTCGCGGGGTATTCTTTGCGTTCGGCTTGGTCTGCCTGGCTCTCCCAGCCGTGCACGATCGGGCGATAGAGCGTGCTCCGCACTCCATCGTGTTCACGAATGCGGTCATGGGCGAAATCCTGCATGCCGCCGAAGCCCGCGGAGGCATGGCTGGCGCGGCGTTGTTCCGGTGTGGATTTCACGATTCGAGCGTGCGCCCGAAAAGCCCCGGTCCCGGACGCGAATCAGAAGTTGTAGCCAAGTCCGACAGTGTACGAAAAGTCACTATCGAGGAGCGCATTCTCTGCGTCATTCGAGCCACTGAAGAACCATTGGTATTCAATGCGACCGAGGGCGTAGGTATCCTCCAGGAGGTAGTACTTCAAGCCCCCATCCAGTCCGGCGGACCCGCTGTTGTTGACCCCGTCGCCGTAGACTGCGCCCAGGCTCCCGCCAGCGAAGGGACGCATCCGGCCGTCTGTGTCTTGAAGGTTGAGATAGCCTCGAGTGGCTCCGCTCCAGAAGTCATTGGTCAGGAAGTCGCCCTCGAGGTCGGCGTAGTGGATGCTCTGGCGGACGCCGAGGACCAAGTGACCACGCAGATACCAGCCTATATCACCCGTGATGCCGAGGTTGGTGTTGTCGAACCTCCGGTTACTGATGCCACTTCCGGAAAGCGAGAATTCGCGGTCGCCTATGGAGGGCCCAAAGTTGGCGGCCGATCCTTGTTGAGCCTGGACGGAAAGGGTGAACGGTCCAGCCAGGCAGAGCATGACTGCGGCTACCTTTTTCATCATTACCTGCCTCCTGAAACGTTACCCGCCGCGTTGGCATGGGGCAGAGCCTTTGGAGTGCGACCGCGACCGGGAGGGCCCGCTTTGCATCCGAAACGGCAGATTGCGGTCGCAACCGAGAGGGCATCTGTACGTTGCCGCACATTCGCCCCCAGGCGCGTTGGGTTTCAGTTAACGGGAGACAGAAAAAATACGAGAGATCAATGGCGTAACGATGATTTCGATACGTCATATGAGGTGTTGAAAAGGATCTTCAGCGAGACGCTGATTGAAGCGCGTTTGCGAGTTCTCGCGGTGTCGCCCCATGTCATCCGAGACAAGGGCGCTGTGCATTGGGTAGTGGACGAAAGGCACCCGATCGGGGACGCACAGAAGTCTCTGTCAACCTGCTCTTCGAGCAGTGATGAAGCGACTTTGCGGCCCGGTTGGATGGTGGCGGGGGCGGCTGCCCCCTGATCGTGGTGTGCCTCGGGGCAGGGCAGCAGGCGTTCTTCCGAATGGCCCCTACCCCGGGCAAGAAGGCTCAGAAGTTGTAGCCGAGGCCTACGGTGTAGGCGAACGCACCATCGCGGAAGGCATCTTCTGCATCGCTGGAGCGGCTGAAGAACCACTGGTATTCGACGCGGCCCAGGACGTAGGTGTTCTCCAGGACGTAATACTTCAGGCCGCCTTCCAGGCCGGCGAACGCACTGTCCTTGACGCCGTCGCCGTAGATGAAGCCCAGGCTGCCCCCACCAAAGGGACGCAGACGGCCGTCCGTTGTCTGGAAGTTGAGGTAGCCGCGCGTGGCGCCATTCCAGAAGTCATTGGTGATGTTCTCGCCCTCGATGTCGGCGTAGTTGATGCTCTGGCGGACCCCGAGGATCAAATGATCGCGGAGATACCAGCCCATATCGCCCGAGACGCCAAAGTTGGTGCTGTCGAACTTGCGGTCACTGCTGCCGATTCCGGAAAGCGAGAACTCGCGGTCGCCCATGGACGGTCCAAAGTTTGCCGTTGATCCGGCTTGCTGGGCCTGGACGGCGAGGGGGAGTGTTCCGGCCAGACAGAGCGTGAGCGCGATTAGCTTCTTGGTCATTACGTTTCTCCTGATTGGTCCCCATCCGGGGCGGGATGGGGTGGTTGTCTCGGTGGGTTCTGGGCGTCCCCGGGAGGCTCCGGGTCGATACTTGGGGCCAGATTACGTTTCCAGCGATGGGGTATCTGTACGTTGGCGCACACAGACAGCCGGTCGCGCTGTGTCCTGGTTCGCGAAAATCAACAGACCCCTCGATTGCCCGGAACCGTGGGTCCAGGTAGTGCTTTTCAGGAAGGGAAGAAGCCTCGATGGGAAGAACGAGGATGGACGCTGCGCGTGAAGTTCGGGCGGGTTTGTGCGATCCCGCACAGACGGGCACGGGTGGGCTCCGCAGGGTTCTGGATCGGGCGGCAATCAAGCCGGCCAGCCATTCGGAGGAGTGCGAGATGAACTGGAATATCGCGAAAGATCACTGGAAGCAGTTCAAGGGCAAGGTCAAGGCGCGTTGGGACAGGCTGACCGACGATGAACTGGAAACGGTGGCGGGGGAACGCGACGAGTTGGTGGGCTGTATCCAGGAGCGGTATGGCGTGAGCCGGGCCGCGGCCGAAGGGCAGCTCGTAGAGTTCGAGAGGAAGGTGAGTCGGGTACACCACTGAACCGCCAGCCGTGGGTGGGGGCTGGCCCGCCCGGGCTCGTTTTCGGGGTTTGTGATTGGCGTCTGGACCCTGCTGGCCGGAAACTGACCATGTAGTTTGGGGGGCGCACTGTGTTTGCGTAGGCGCGGAGCGTCATGTCACCCGGGCGCGAGATGACCACTGTCTTCGTAGCGAGCCGGTGGCCCCGAGGGGTGAGGACCCCCTCGAGGCAAGGATGACCAACGCGTTAGTCGCGTTCGTATTCCGGCATTTCCTGCAGCGTGTCTTCATTCATGTCGATGTAAAGCTTGACCTCTCCGTCTTCGGACGTGCGCTCGATACGGTCCCAGGCGATTGCCACGTCCTTTCCGCCGAGGCCGAGAACGCCGCTGCCCGTGCCGATCACGACCGCGACGATACGGCCGTCCCGATCGACGACCAGGTCATGGACTTCCCCGATCTCGTCGTGGCTTTCGCGGCTATGGATCTTCTGGTCCATCAGATCCGAGACGTGCAGCCCCTGGTCCGGCATGCGCTGGATATGGGGGGCATCGTCGCGGGCACCCGCACGTGATTGTCCCATGGCGTCGCGATCGTGGCCTTCGGCGCCGCGTTCTTCCATCATCTCGTGGTCGTCCGAGTCCTTCTCGTGTTCGCCGGCCATCGCGCCGGTCATGACGCCGCCCAGGCCAAAGACGAAGATGGGGACCGTGGCCGCCGCGAGTTTGAGTGAGGCAAGTGTTTTCATGGTGTCGCTCCTTGATGGTCCGGCATTCAATCCGGAAGTCGATGGCGCGTGCATCGCGCAGGCACTTCGACCCGGCGATGCGAACGCACCAACGATGTTGCGGAGCGCTGTCACCCACGTCTGTACGTTGCGGCACACACCTGGTTCGTAGCCAGGAAGTCTATCCAGCTGAGCTCGCATCGACTGGATGCACGGTGGATCGTGATGAGCCCCGAGGCAGCAAGCCATCGCGGTGAGTGTGCTGTGGTTCTCTGACCCCGTCCGCCGGCCTTATCCCCTTGGGACGGGGTGATAGGGCGTACTGCGCACTCGGTCGTGTTCATGCATGCGGTAATCGACGAAGGCGTCCTTGTCGTCAAAGTGCAGGAAGGGGTTGCCCGCATCCTCCTCCGCCAGTGTGGATTCGGTCTTTTCCGCGTAGTTGTGGCCCGGGTGGATGCAGGTATGGGCCGGAAGCCCCTCGCGCAGGCCGTTGAGGGTGTGAAACATCTGTTCCGGATCGCCGCCGGCCAGGTCGCAACGGCCGCAGCCGAAGACGAACAGGGTGTCGCCGGTGATCAGGTCGTCGCCCGCCGGCATGTGGAAGCAGGCGGAGCCGGGGGTGTGGCCGGGGGTATGCAGGAAGCGGATCTCGGTGTCGCCCAGACGCATCTCGTCGCCACCGTGGTGCAGTTCCGGACGTTCCAGTTCCTTGCCCCAGAACTCGGCCTCAGGCTTGAGCAGGTGCAGTCGTGCATTTGGATACTGTTCGAGGATTGCCTCGACCCCGTTGATGTGGTCGTGGTGGCTGTGCGTCAGCAGGATGTCGGAGATGTCGACTTCGTTTTCGCGGGCCTGACGGATGATCGCCTCCGGATCCCAGGCTGGATCGACCACCGCACCACGATGGCTGGCGCGATCCTCGATCAGATAGACGAAGTTCTCCATCGGGCCGAGTTCCTGGCGGTGGATGCGATAGGGCAGTTGGGTACGGTCCATCGAGGTCTCCGGGAGTTATTCGTGGTTTGGTAGGGTCTATCCGTTTCCTATCCTGTGCCGAGAAGGGGAGTGATGCCAATTTCCGAAGGTTCGCCAGTTGATTCCGAAGTTCTGGATGCCGAGACCGACTGGGAGGCGCGCTATCAGGCGGGTTCGACCCGTTGGGATCGCGGTGCGCCCAGCCCTTCGCTGGAGCGTTGGTTGGAGGTTACCGCGCTGGGACCCGGTTCGCGGATTGTGGTGCCCGGTTGCGGTTTTGGGCACGAGGTGCCGGCTTTGGCCTCGCGGGGTTTCCGTGTGATCGGGCTGGATGTGGCGCCAACGCCGGTAGAGCACTTGCGCCGCGCACTGGCGGAGGCCGGGCTGGAGGCGGAGGTGGTGCAGGCGGACATGATCGCCTGGCAACCAGAGGTGCCCGTGGACGGCATCTACGAGCAGACGTCTCTTTGTGCCCTGCCGCCCGAGCAGTGGTCGGCCTACGAGGCGAAGCTGCATGGCTGGCTGCGTGAAGGCGGTGAACTGTTTGCGTGTTTCATGCAGACCGGTCGCGAGGGCGGGCCGCCCTACCATTGCGCAGTGCCAACGATGCGTCAGCTGTTTTCTGCCGATCGTTGGGATTGGCAGGACGAGGTGGGCCGTACCGACCATACCAATGGCAAGCACGAACAGCTGTTTCGCTTGATCCGGCGTTGAGGCGCTGCTGTGGCTCGTGTGGGGCGGGCCTGTGCGGGGCCCGTGCGGCGATCGGGAATCTCCCGCGTCCAGGCGTGGTAGATGCGGTGAAGTGCATGCGCATGATCTAGATTCGCACTAGGGAGGGTCGCAAGGGCTTTCGGCCGGCGGGCTCTCCCGTCCACCCGAACCAGGAGTGCGCGATGAAAGTCTGGATGCTCGTGTTGTCGTTATTGCTGCTTCCGCTTCCGCTGACTGCGTCCGAATCGACGGAGGGGGACGAGGCGCTGGATCCTGAAACGTTGCAGCAGATGGTTCGGCAGAGTGCCGAGGTTTTCAAGATCGAAGATGGTGTCAGCATCGACGAGGCCATCGAGTCGATGAAATTGCGGGCCAATCTGCGCAATTTCCAGGAGGTCGCCGATTTGCCGCTGTCGGATCAGGTGCAGGCAATGGGCGGCGAGGGCAATTACATGCGTATTCTCGCCTTCTGTGATGCCCTGATCGCCAACCAGATGGTGAAGCACGACATCATCTTTGCGAGCTTTCTGCCCTGTCGTATCGCAGTGGTGGAGGATGACGAGGGGCAGGGCTGGATCGTCACCACCAACATGGACATGATGCTGCATGCGACGGATCTCCCCGAGGATCTCGAGGTCGTGGCGCGCGAGGTGCGCGACACGATCTACAGCATCGTCGAGGCGGGGCGCACCGGAGATTTCTGAACGTCCAAATGAAACGCCCGCGGCTCCTTTCGGAGGCCGCGGGCGTTGTCTGGTACGCGCCTTTGAGTCGCCGCGCTTAGCCGTTGGCGGCCTTGCGCTTGATCATCAGCGTGCCGTCCGCGCGCGAGCCGGTGTTCTTGGGCCCGCTGGTACCCTTGCGCACGGGGCGTTTGCCGGGTGCGGCGGCATAGGCCGGGCGCTTGCCGTTGCCCGGGGCCGGGCCGCGCTTGGCCGGTGTGGGCTTGCTGGTCGGCTTGGCCCTGGCGCTGGTCTCCGGCTTGTCACTGCGCGGCTTGGCAGTCTTGCGCGGCGCAGGCTTGCGTGCGTCGTCCTGGTTCGCGGCCTGGCCCGGGCGCGGGGCCTGAAGGGTCAGTTCCAGCTTGCGGTTGGCAATATGGATGTTGCCCAGGCGACGAATCGCGGCTTCGTCCAGCGACGCCGGAAGATCCACATGGCTGTGGTCGTCACGCAGGCCGATGCGGCCGATGTCGCGGCCGTTCAGGCCGCCCTCGTTGGCCAGGGCGCCGACGATGGCACCCGGCGCCACGCCGTTGTTGCGGCCGACCGGCATGTAGTAGCGCACCATGTCGCCTTCCGGCTCGCGATCCTTGCCGCGCGACGGGCGCTCGCCCCGGGGCTTGCTGTCCCGGCGGTTGTCGCCGCGCTCGGAATAGGGGGCACGCGCGGCCGCCAGCAGGGGATCGGCACCCTTGTTGGCGTTGGCATCCAGCGGGCTGCCCGCGGTGGCCAGTCCGACCAGGGCGGTGGCGAGTTCGCGTTCGGATACGCCGCTGTCGGTCAGCAGGCGGTCGACCAGGGCTTCGTGCCCGGAGTCCTTGTCGCTGCCCAGGAGGGCCTGTACGCGTTCGGCGAAGCGCGTCTCGCGGCGGGCCTGTACGGCCTGGCGGTCCGGGACCGGCTGCTCGCGCACCGGCTTGCCGGTGAGGCGTTCGATGTCTTTCAGCATGCGGCGCTTGCGCGGCTCCAGGAACAGGATGGCGCGGCCCTTGCGACCGGCGCGGCCGGTACGGCCGATGCGGTGGACGTAGACCTCGGCATCGCCGGGGGCGTCGAAGTTGAACACGTGGCTGATGCGCGGCACATCGATGCCGCGGGCGGCGACGTCGGTGGCTACGATTACATCCAGGCGGCCATCGCGCAGGTCACTGACCACACGCTCGCGCTCGCCCTGTTCCATGTCGCCGTTTAGCGCCGACGCGGCGATGCCGGCCTGGCCGAGTGAATCGGCGATCTCGACCGTGGAGGCCTTGGTGCGGGCAAAGACGACCGCGCCGTCCAGATCTTCCTCGGTCTCCATCAGGCGGGTCAGGGCTTCCACCTTGTGGCGGGCATCGACCAGGCAATAGCTCTGATCGATATCGGTGCCTGCCTCGTTGCCGGCACCGATCTTGATCTCTTCCGGCTCGCGCATGTGGCGGTGCGCGATACGGCGGATGGGGGCCGGCATGGTGGCGGAGAACAGGGTGGTCTGACGCGCTTCCGGGGTCTGTTCCAGGATCCACTCGATCTCTTCGACAAAGCCCATGCGCAGCATTTCGTCGGCTTCGTCCAGCACCACGACGCGCAGGGCGTCGAGGTTCAGGGTGCCGCGTTTGATGTGGTCGACCACGCGGCCGGGCGTACCGACCACGATCTGCGGGCCCTTGCGCAGGGCGCGCAGCTGCTCGCCCATCGGTTGGCCACCGTAGACGGGCAGGACGTCGATGCCGCCGACGCCGCGGGCGAATTCAGTCAGGGCACCGGCGACCTGGTTGGCCAACTCGCGCGTCGGAGCCAGCACCAGTGCCTGGGGCACACGCTTGCCGGCGTCCATCAGGTCGATCAGCGGCAGGCCGAAGGCGCCGGTCTTGCCGGTGCCGGTCTGGGCTTCGCCCAGAACATCGCGGCCTTTCAGCAGCGCGGGGATGCAGGCGGCCTGGACCGGGGTCGGGGTAGAAAAGCCCATGTTCGAAAGGGCATGAACCAGCGACTCGGAAAGCCCGAGCTGGGAGAAGGAGGGGGAATCAGACATTTAGGGTACTCACACAGGCCGGAAACGAAGGCCCGGCGAAAATCGGATGGCAACTGCCAACCCCGCATCATACACGAATCGAAGACGTAACGAGCGAAAACGTCGGACATCTTCCAGGGAGATGCGGCCGGATGTTCGAAATGCCGCAACCGGCTTGCTCGTCCTGGACTGGGGCGGAATCGCGGGGGTCTATTCATTGTCCGACCTGAGCTGTCGGGATATAGTTCGTCCAAGGATTTTTGCTGGATACGGTATGTCGCTTAACCCTACGGACCTGTTCAACTTGCTGGCCGACGAGACACGGCTTCGCTCGCTCTTGCTGATGCAGGCGGAAGGGGAGCTGTGCGTCTGCGAGCTGACCCACGCTCTGGAGATGTCTCAGCCGAAGGTGTCGCGTCATCTGGCCGCGCTGCGCCACTCCCAGGTGGTGTGTACCCGGCGCGCGAGCAACTGGATCTATTATCGACTCTCGCCGGAGCTTCCGGAATGGGCCGGGGAGATCCTGAAGACTGCGGATCGTGCCGTCTCCCGAACGGAGCCATACACAAGTGATCGGGGGCGGCTCAGCACCGCACCCAGTCGTGCGGAGTGCCTGGATTCGGCCTGAGGGTCGTCGCGCGCAGAAGCAGCTGCAATAACGTCAAAACGGCCGGACTACCAAGAGGGTAGTCCGGCCGTTTCTATTTGGATGCGAAGCCTTGCGCGTGACCGGTCAATGCGGCTCGCGGTGGACGCAGGCGAGGATCGCCGTCGCAATGTCGTTGGCTTCGATGCCCGGTGCGTCCAGGCCGATTTCCTGCATGCAGGTGGTCGCGGCAGTGCGCAGGGCTTCTTCTTCCAGTGGCTGGCCGTGCAGGGCATCCGCGATGCGGTCCATGCCGTCTTCCGGGAAGACGGTGAAATCGCCGGAGAGCAGGAGATCGGCGATGTGGTCGTCCTTTTCCATCAGCTGGGCACGAATTAGCCCGCCGGGGGCCTTGTGGGCACCTTCGGTCAGGTGGGTGCCGGCGGCGATCTTCACGCCCATCTCGACGAATTTGCGGCCCTTGCGGTAGGTCCATTCGGGGTCGGTCAGTTCGGCGACCTGTTCCTCGATGGCCGCATTTTCCTCGGCGGTGGGCTCGCTCATTTCGACTTCGACGGCGAGATGACTGGCGACCCGTTTCAGGAAGGCATCGCGTACGGTTTCGCGGGCCGGCATCTCGCCCAGTTCGCGCGACAGGGTGGTGATGTAGTCCTCCATGCCGGCGCGCAGCTTGTCGCGGAATTTCTCCGACGGCACCTTGAGGCAACGCGCCATGGTGGCGGTGTCGAAGTCGAACATGAAGCTGCCGACCATCACCGTGGCATTGCCGATGCTGGCGGCGCCCGTACCGCCGATCTTGCGCCCGTCCACGTGGATGTCGTTCACCGGGCGGAAGGTCGCGTTCACGCCCAGGTCCTGGTAGGTGTTGATCACCGGGTCGATGAACTTCTTATAGATGTCGGAGACGATCCGCGGCGCCTTGGACGACGGATAGATGAAGTGGAAGAACATCTGGTTGTGGTCCAGATACACCGCACCGCCACCGACGTGGCGGCGGATGATCGGCAGGTTCTGTTCCTTGCAGAAGTCTTCGTCGGCCTCCAGGGCAATCTCCTGATGCAACCCGACGCAGACATACGGGTCGTCGGGGTTGACCAGGGTGAGCACCGGATCGTCGTCCTTGCCCATGGCTTCGGCGATGCCGTGGTAGACCGCCTGGGAACGCACGGCGGGCTGCTGGCCGAAGTCGATTACGCGTAAACGCATGGTGTTGTCCTTGTCTTGTCTTTGGGGCGAAGGCTTCGGCCGGTCTAGAACTCGGCGTTCCAGGTCAGCCCGAAGCTGCGGCCGGGGGCCCAGATGTCCTGTACGCCATTGGCCGGGTCCAGGCGCGCCTCGGTCATCTCGTTGACGTGCTCGCGGTAGGCCTTGTTCGCGATGTTGGTCACGCTAAAGGTGATCTCGTTGGAACGAAAGCCGGCGCTGGGTCCGAAACGGTAGCCGACGGCGAGGTCGGCGGTCGCGAAACCGGAGGTGTTGCGCTCGGTACCGTCCGGGAAATCCTCATTGGCGGTGAACCGGTCCGCGGTGCGGCTCTGACTGGCGACTGCCCGGATGCGGGCATCCCACTGCCAGCCTTTTGCAGTCGACTGGGTCAGGCCAATCGTGGCCTCCGGCGGGGGCATCTGGGTCAGCGGCTCGTCAAAGCGGCGGTCGCGGTTCTCGCCGCGGATCCAGGTGCCGCTTGCGTAGCCGGTGACTGCAGCGGTAAACGCGTGCTCCACCAGGGCCTCGATGCCGTGGATGCGGGCCTCGTCGAGGTTGATGGTGTCCTTGGTTGGCCGTGGGGCCCCTTCAACCACGCGTCCACCGATGTAGTCGCGGATGCGGCTTTCATAGGCGGATACGGTGTAGGAGGTTGCGCCGATCTGGCCGCGTGCGCCCACCTCGAACGTGCGGTTCCGTTCCGGGTCGAGCTGCGGGTCGCTTTGCCACCTAAATCCATCGCTGTAGGGGTAGGTCAGGTAGCGTTCCAGCAGGCTTGCGGAGCGGTAGCCCTCGGACAGGCTGAAGTAGGGATTGAAGGCGTGGTCCAAGTGCCAGGTGAGCCCGGCCGACCAGCTGAGATTGCGGTCGGTCTTGTCGAGGGGTTCTTCCACGCCATCCGCAAAGTCGGCACTTCCGCGTACCTCGTCATAGCGGGCTCCTATATTGACGGTGGCCCAGTCGAGGTAGGTCTCGTGCTGAACGAACACGCCGGCAGACTCGATCTTCCCGTTCTCTACGAGCGGCATGCGAATCACCGGTTCGTAAGAAGTGCTCTCCAGCCCGATAAAGGACACCGGGCTGGCGCGCAGCCGCCAGGCCTCGGCCCCGACCAGCAGAATCTGGTCATCGGTGGGGACCAGTTCGGTCTGCACGCGCAGGCCGTCCGTAGTGAAATCGGTATCGGACGTCCGGTAGTCCTTTTGCCGCAGTTCGTTCCAGTCGTAGTTGCCGCGCGACAGTTCATGGCGATAGATAGAGGCTTCGACACGCGGTGCCCAGGCACCGTGCAACTCGCCTTCATAGCTCAACTCGACGAGGTCGCGGGTCTGGCGCGGGGTGTAGTGCGTGTTCAGCCCTTCCGGTCGCAGTCCGTCCGTCGGCGTGAAGATGCGCGAGGCGAGGTACCAGACGTCCTTGCGTTCGTCGCGCTGGGCGCGGAATTGGACCTCGTGGCCTGGTGCGAGCTTGCCGCGGTAGCGCAGGTGGTAGGCGTTCTGTTCGGTGCCGGAGTCGCGCAGACGGTCGCCGTCGCCGTTCTTGTAGTCGTCGGTGTTCAGGTAGGCGGTGGAGAGGTCCAGCACGTTGCGGTCGTTGGAGACGGTCACGCCGACCGCGCCGCGGATGCCTTCGTCCACCGAGGTGACGCCGAGGCGCGAGAAGCCGCGGGTCTCGGGTTGGTCGGTGAAATCGCCGCCGCGGGTGATGATGTTGATCACGCCGCCCATCGCACCGGCGCCGTAGAGCACGGAGCCCGGGCCGCGTACGATCTCGATGCGTTCGATCAGGTCGACGTTGACATAGGAGGCCAGCGATCCGCGGGCCGGCGGCTGCATGGCGTTGATGCGCACGCCATCGACCAGAACCAGCACCTGGTCGCGCTTCAGGCCGCGGATGATCGGATCGGAGCCCACCGATCCGTCCACGGCCGTGGCGACACCCGGCTGGCCGCGCAGCAAGTCGCCGAGGGTGCGGGCCTCGCGGTTGCGGATTTCGCTGGCCTCGATCACGGTGACGGAAGACGGCGTCTCGTCGATCAGCGTCTCGTACCCGGTGGCCGTAACCGATACGGTGCCCAGTGTCTGAGCGGCCTCCTGGGCATGGGCGAGGGCGGGTGATGCAAGCAGACTGGCCAGCGTCAGGTGACCGACAACACGACGTTTCATGACTCGATGGCTCCCCAATAAGCGTTTCAGAACGCGCTAAAGTAGACATCATGGATTGACCTGCCCGACCTCGAGAGCGTGGGTTATGTTTTCGGGGTTGGGATAACCACCTTCAACACAGAGCCATTATCGAGGGGGCAGGTCATGAATGAGTTTATCGCGGAAGGGGTGAAGGATGCAGGCCCGGTGACGGGGCAGGCCGGGGTGAAGCGAGTGCTCGAGCAAGCGAGCAACGTCTACGGTGCCTACATCGGGCTGGACGTGCATAAGGAGACGATTGCGGTGGCGGTGGCCGAGTGCGGTCGTGGCGCGCCGGAGTATTACGGGGAGATC
>NZ_KB906124.1:0-32538 GCF_000381185.1 Thioalkalivibrio sp. ALMg13-2
TGGCCCGGCACCAGATCCAGGCGAGCATGAGTCGCCGGGGTAACTGCTGGGACAATGCCGTCGTCGAGCGCTTCTTCCTGAGCCTCAAGACGGAACGCGTCTGGCAGCGTCGCTACGCGAACCACGGCGAGGCGCGGCGGGATATCGCGGACTACATCGCTCGGTTCTACAACACCGTTCGCATCCACTCGACGCTGGGCTACCTGCCTCCCAGCGTCTACGAGCAACCAACGGCAGCCAATCCACCTAACGCGGTGTCCGAAATCACTTGACCACCACAGACGGCTTGTCCGACTCACCCTCTTGCGGAGACGAAGGTGCGGCAACCGGGTCATGGGGTGCCCACACCCTGCCCCTGCTCGGACGCATCGCGGCCAACCAACCGATCGAGGCGCTGGCGAACCCCGAACCCGTGGAGGTACCCCCGGCCCTGCGCGGGCATGGCGAGTGATCAAATCTAGCCGCTGGTTGCTGTTGCGCAACCGGACGTCGTTGAACGCCGGCCAGGCGGTGCACCTGGACGAGCTGCTGCAGGCCAACCAAGCGTTACTGACGGTCTACCTCTTACGCGACGAACTCAAGAGACTGTGGTTCCAGCGCAGCCCCGAGCGGACGCACCAGGCGTGGCGGCAATGGGTGCAGCAAGCGCACGAGAGCGGAATCCAGGCCCTGCAGCGCTTCGCACGCCTGCTGGAGCCCTACCTGCCCGGCATCGTCTCGCGCTGCCGCCACCGGCTGAACACCAGCGTCGTCGAGGGCATTAACAACACGATCAAGGTCATCAAGCGTCGGGCCTATGGCTATCGCGACCAGGAATACTTCTTCCTCAAAATCCGCGCAGCCTTCCCCGGTAATGCTCGATGAACCAAAAAAAAGCCCCGCCAGTAATTTACCGGCGGGGCCTACCGTTCCTAAGAATGGCACACAGGATGGTATATATGGCGTTTTTTGCCCTATAAATTCCTGATTTTCTGGGGTGTTTGGTGGAGCGGAGGAGGATCGAACTCCCGACCTTCGCATTGCGAACGCGACGCTCTCCCAGCTGAGCTACCGCCCCAAACAGGACGCGCATTCTAGCAACTCCGCCGGGTGGCGGGAAGCCCCGCCCGCACAAGATTCGCGAGACGCCCCGCCGTGCCTCGGGATCACCTTTTCGCGCCGCACGTCACGGAACTTGGGCCTGGACCCGGTCTAGCATTAGGGCATGTCCGTCACCCACATCCAACGACCCGGGGCGACCGACCCCAGCCTCCGGCTCGCGGGTCTGGCCACACGACGGCCCGCTGCTCGCTCGATATACTGTCCGACATGAGTCTGTCCGTTCGCATCCTTGGCGCCAGTGGCGGGATTGGCCCGGGCCGGCGTACCACATCCATCCTCATCGATAACGACATCCTTATCGACGCGGGCAGTGGCGTGGGCGATCTGACCCTGGAGGAGCTGCGGCGCATTCGCCACGTCTTCCTGACCCACTCGCACCTGGACCATATCGCCTTCCTCCCGATGCTGGCGGACATGGTCTACAGCCCGGATGCCCCGCCCGTCCACGTCCACGGCCTCCCGGCAACACTCAAGGCCCTGTGCGATCACGTCTTCAACTGGGTGATCTGGCCGGACTTCACCCGTCTGCCACGGCCCGATCAGCCCTTGATCCGCCTGGAGTCGCTGCAACCCGGTCACAGCATCGCGGTGGAACATCGCGAGATCCAGGTGCTGCCCGCCCGCCATACCGTGCCCGCGGTCGGCTACAGCGTCACCAACAGCGACGGCGCCGCCTTCGCCTTCAGCGGCGACACAACCTCCTCGCACCTGCTCTGGCCCGCGCTGAACGCCCTGCCCCACCTCGATCTGCTGATGATCGAGACCGGCCTCCCAGACGAGATGGAGGGCATGGCGGACCTGGCCAAGCACTACACCCCGCAGCACCTGGGCGAGGACCTGGCGCAACTGCAACACCGCCCGCGCATTGCCATTACCCATCTCAAGCCCGGCCACGAACAGGCCATCCGCCAGCAGCTCGCCCGCTCGCCGCACCACGACGGCATGATCTTCCTGCACGGCGACGAACGCTTCGAACTCGGCGCCCATCCTTAGCGGTTACTCATCGCTCGTCTTCCACGATGATCGGGCGCGAGCCGCCCGGACACGCCACAGGCTGGTTGCCGCCGCACCACCTCTCGTTCACACGCCTGTAACATCCCTGTTATCTAATGCGGATCAGGTAATCACGAGACGGGGCCATGGCCACTCGAATTCTGCTGGTGGAAGATGATGCAGCGATCCGCGAGATGCTTCAGGTGCCGTTCCAGAAGGCGGGCTACGAGGTCCGCGAGGCCGGAGATGTCCGCTCGGCAAAATCCCTCCTGCTGGAAGACCCGCCGGATCTGATCCTGCTGGACTGGATGCTGCCGGACATCAGCGGCATCGACTGGGCGCGTACGCTCAAGACCAGCCCCGTCACCAAGGACATCCCGCTGATCATGCTGACTGCCCGCGGCGAGGAAGAAGACCGCGTGCGCGGCCTGGATGTCGGCGCCGACGACTACGTAACCAAACCGTTCTCGCCGCGCGAGCTGGTCGCGCGCATGAAGGCCGTGCTGCGCCGCACCTCGCCCACCACCAGCGAGGAACCGATCGAGATCGAGGGCCTGCGTCTGGATCCCGTCTCGCATCGCATCACCGGCAACGGCGCGGCCATCAGCATGGGCCCGACCGAGTACAACTTGCTGCACTTCTTCATGACCCATCAGGATCGGGTGTTCAGCCGCGAACAGCTGCTGGACAAGGTCTGGGGCACCAACGTCTATGTGGAGGAACGCACGGTGGATGTTCACATCCGCCGCCTGCGCAAGGCGCTGGCCGACACCGGGCATGACCACCTGGTGCAAACCGTGCGTGGTTCAGGGTACCGTTTCTCGCAACTTCCCTGACCTTCGGCGGTCCCCGTGCAGCCCCGCAAGACCTGGCCCGACATCCTCATTACCAGCCTGCTGATCGCGCTGCCGCTCCTGGCGCTTGGCTGGGCCACCGGCCAGTTCTGGCCCACCCTGGCGTTTCTGCTTGGGGCTGCACTGGCCTGGAACATCGCCAACCTGCTGTGGCTGGAGACCTGGCTGCGCCGGGGCGGCCGTGCCGACCCACCGGACGTGCGCGGCCTGTGGGGCGTGATCTTCGACCACCTCTACCGCCGCCGCAGACGCCACGAGAACCGCGTGCATCGGTTGCGCCAGCTGCTGGAGCGCTACCGGGACTCGGCGAAGGCCATGCCCGACGCGGTAGTGGTCCTGAACGATGACCTGCGCATCGAGTGGCTGAACGACATGTCCTGCCAGCTGCTCGGGCTCCACTGGCCGCGCGACGAGGGCCAGCGCATTACCCATCTCCTGCGCCACCCGGAGTTCCTGACGTTCATGGAACGTGCCCGCGAGTCCCTCGCGCGGGTGACCGTGCCCTCCCCCCTGGACAGCGAACGCCAACTGGAGATGCGCATGCTCCCCTATGGCGA
This sequence comes from Thioalkalivibrio sp. ALMg13-2, assembly GCF_000381185.1. Classification (NCBI taxonomy): domain Bacteria; kingdom Pseudomonadati; phylum Pseudomonadota; class Gammaproteobacteria; order Chromatiales; family Ectothiorhodospiraceae; genus Thioalkalivibrio; species Thioalkalivibrio sp. ALMg13-2. Next base: position 3,506 of record NZ_KB906124.1, read on the forward strand.
CGCGCAGTACCTGCTGCTGGCCCGGGACACCACCCACCTGCACCGCCTGGAGGTCATGCGCCGCGACTTCATCGCCAACGTTTCGCACGAACTGCGCACGCCGCTGACCGTACTCTACGGCGTCACCGAGAGCCTGGAAGACGAACTGGAGGACCAGCCTCAGCTCGCGCGTTCGGTCCAGATGCTGCGCGAACAGTCCGAGCGGATGAAACTGCTAGTGGACGACCTGCTGCTGCTCTCACGCCTGGAGACCGGCGAAACCACCGGCCCGCAGGACTGGTTCAACCCGTTCCCACTGTTCCAGAAGCTGACGGACGAGGCACGCATCCTTTCCGGCACGGAAGCACACGCGATCGTGCTGGACGCCGACCCCAAACTGGAGTTCCAGGGCAACCCGGACGAACTGCGCTCGGCCTGCGCCAACCTGCTGTTCAATGCCGTGAAGTACACCCCTGGCGGGACTACCATCACCCTGCGCTGGCGCGCCGACGACGACGGCGCACGCCTGAGCGTCGAGGACACCGGGCCCGGCATCGCCAGCCATCACCTCGGGCGCCTGACCGAACGTTTCTATCGCGTGGATGCCGGACGCACCCAGTCGCGCGGCGGGACAGGCCTGGGCCTGGCCATCGTCAAACATGTCCTCGCCCGCCATGAAGGCCACCTCGCCATCGAGAGCCAGGTCGGCCGCGGCAGCCGCTTCACCTGCCTGTTCCCCCTGACCCGTATCCGCCGCGCCGAACCATCAGGCCCCTCCAACTAACGTCATTGCGAGGGCCCGCAGGGCCCGTGGCAATCGTCCGCAAACGCCCCGAACCCATGGGCCTTTCGGACCGATTTTCGCGTCGCTTCGCTCCTCGCAATGACCTATACGAATACCCGTCATTACGCGCACAACAAAGCAATCTCCCGGGGCAGCAAGGCGCCGACGCCCCCGGTTCGGTCGAATCATTACCCCCGGTTGCAGCGCAGCCTTCGCAGCCAGCCACATGTCATGCCGCTGTCATATCGCCGTCACGGAACTGCAAGCACAGCCGCCCATAATCCCGCATCAAGGACCGACCGATCGGCTCCGAACAAACCTCAAAGCAAGCACCAGGGAGTACACCCATGCTGTTCAAGCGTACGATTCTTGCCGCCGCCGCGGCCACCGCCCTCGCCATCACCCCGGCGATGGCCGACGTGGACCCCAACCTGCCGGCCTACCAGACCGTCAGCGGGGTCTCCGGCAACCTGTCCAGCGAAGGCTCGGACACCCTGAACAACCTGATGGCGCTGTGGGCCGAGGAGTTCCAGGACTTCTACCCGAACGTGAACATCCAGATCCAGGGCGCCGGCACCTCCACCGCCCCGCCCGCCCTGACCGAGGGCACCGCCGACTTCGGCCCGATGTCCCGCATGCCACGCGACAGCGAACAGGCGGCCTTCGAGGAACGCCACGGCTACGAGATGACCCTGGTCCCGGTGGCCATCGACTCCATCGCCGTCTTCGTTAACCGTGACAACCCGATCGACGGTATGACCATCGCCCAGGTGGACGCCGTGTTCTCCTCCACGCGCCGCTGCGGGGCCCCTGAAGACATCACCCGCTGGGGCCAGTTGGGCCTGGAGGGTTCCTGGGACAACCGCGACATCACCATCTACGGACGTAATGCGGTCTCCGGGACCTACGGCTACTTCCGCGAACATGCCCTGTGCGATGGTGACTACCGCAACTCGGTGAACGAACAGCCCGGCTCTGCCTCGGTGGTTCAGGGTGTCGCCGAATCGCTCAATGGCATCGGCTACTCCGGCATTGGCTACAACACCTCGGGTGTCCGCGCCATCGCCCTGGGCGAGAACGAAGGCGAATACTTCGAGCCGACCGGCGAGAACGCCGCCTCCGGTGACTACCCGCTGTCGCGCTTCCTCTACGTCGCCGTCAACATGCACCCGGAAGACGGCCTCGCCCCGCGTCAGGCCGAGTTCCTGAAGATGGTGCTGTCGAAGGAAGGCCAGGAGGTAGTCGTGCGTGACGGGTTCGTCCCGCTGCCCGAGACCGTCGCCCAGCGCCAGCGCGAGGCCCTCGGCATCGAGTAAAGCTTCCCGCACAAGGACGGTGCGAACCGGCGCCGGGCCCCTCAAGGGGTCCGGCGTCTTTCGTTGTGAGGGGCACCGCCCCCTCTGTTCAACGTTCCGTCACACGGCTGTAACCGTTCTGTCACGAAGCGCCCGTAGGATGCGGGCCATCTCAAGCCTTCCGCCTGCCGACCCCCCGGGGGACCCCGAATGTCCGGACTCCACGCGATCTCCACCCTTGGCCGCTTCCAGCGCTGGCGCCGGGCCAAGGACACCTCGGCGCGCTACCTGATCGGCTTTTTCGGAGTGGCGGTCGTCGGTGCGCTGACCCTGATGTTCGTCTACCTCCTGAGCGAGACGCTGCCCATGTTCCTCGGTGCGGAGATCGAGGAACGTACCCAGTACAGCGCGCCCGGCGGCGCCGACACCGGGACCATCCACCTGGCCGTAAACCGGCACCGGGAGCTGGCCGTGCGCCTGACCGAAGACCGTCGGGCGATCTTCTTCCGCCCGGACAGCGGCGAGATCGTGGAGGAGCAGACCCTGCCGATCCCCGAGGACGCCCGGGTCACCAGCTTCACCGCCGCCGAACCCCGCACCCGACTGGTCGCGATCGGACTGGACAACGGTCAGGTGCTGGCCATCGAGTACGAATACAACGAACGCTTCACCCCCGAAGGCCGCGCCTACGATCCCGGCCTGGTCTACTCGCTGGGGGACGAGACCTCGTCCCTGCTGGATGTGGATGGCGACGGCCAGCCCATCGAGGTCGTCGGCATCCAGCGCGGCTCCAGCGGCGTCCGCGTCGCAGCGGCCACGGCCGACGGCCGGTTGCGCCTGGTCAACTTCGAGGAACGGACCTCGATGATGACCGGCGAAGTCGAAGTGCGCCGCTCGGCGCATGACCTCCCGGCCCTGCCGGATGGTGCGACCGCATCGCGTATCCTTCTGGACATCTCCGGCCGCAACATGCTGGTGGGCGATAACCAGGGGCAGCTGCATTTCTACGACATCTCCAGCCCGCGAAACGCCGAGCGAGTCGACACCCAGCGCGTGATCCACGGCGAGGATGCCGAGGTCACCTCGCTGGAGTATCTGCTCGGAACCGTATCGGTGATCGTCGGCGGATCGGACGGCTCCGTCGCGCAATACATGCTGGTGCGCGACGATGACAACGTGAACCGCATCACCCGCGTGCGCGAGTTTCCCCGCCACGCCGACGCGGTGACCAACATCCAGCCGGAATACATCCGCAAGGGCTTCGCCACCGCCGATGCCAGCGGCGCTCTGGCCGTTCACTACCCGACTTCGCAACGCACGCTCATCCAGCACCAGGTCGGCGATACGCCCCTGCACCGCGTCTACATGGACCCGCGCAACCGCCTGCTGGTCGCGATCGACAACGACGAGACCTGGACCCTGCACCGGCTCTCGAATCCCCACCCGGAGGTCTCCCTCCACGTCCTGTGGCAGAAGGTCTGGTACGAGGGCCGATCCTCGGGTGATTACGTCTGGCAGTCGTCCTCCGCCACCGACGAATTCGAGCCCAAGTTCTCCCTGGTGCCGCTGACCCTCGGCACGGTGAAGGCCGCGTTCTACGCCATGCTGTTCGCCACCCCGCTGGCGATCATGGGGGCGATCTACAGCGCCTACTTCATGTCCAGCCGCATGCGCAGCCTGACCAAGCCCAGCATCGAGCTGATGGAGGCCCTGCCGACCGTCATCCTGGGCTTCCTCGCCGGGCTCTGGCTGGCCCCCTACATCGAGTCCAACCTGCCGGCAGTCGCCAGCATCCTGGTCCTGATGCCGCTGATGATGCTGGTCGTCGCCTTCGTCTGGACCCGCCTGCTGCCGGACGGCGTGCGCCGCGTGATCCCCGCCGGCTGGGAAGCCGCGGTGCTGATCCCGGTGGTGATCCTGGTGGGCTGGTTCTCCGCGTCGATGAGCCCGTTGATCGAGGTCTGGCTGTTCAACGGCGACGCCCGCCAGTGGCTGACCGACGCCGGCTACACCTACGACCAGCGCAACGCCCTGGTAATCGGCATCGCGATGGGCTTCGCGGTGATCCCGACCATCTACTCGATCTCCGAGGACGCCGTATTCAACGTGCCCAAGCACCTGACCCAGGGTTCGCTGGCGCTGGGGGCCACACCCTGGCAGACCGTGGTGCGCGTGGTTCTGCTGACCGCCAGTCCGGGGATCTTCTCGGCGGTCATGATCGGCTTCGGCCGCGCCGTCGGCGAGACCATGATCGTGCTGATGGCGACCGGGAACTCGCCGGTGGTCAATTTCAACATCTTCGAGGGCATGCGCACGCTCTCCGCCAACATCGCGGTGGAAATGCCCGAAACCGCGGTAGGCGGCACGCACTACCGCATTCTGTTCCTCGCCGCCCTGGTGCTGTTCGCGCTGACGTTCCTGGTGAACACGGTCGCCGAGATCGTGCGCCAGCGCCTGCGCAACAAGTACAGCTCCCTCTAAACCGCATCGACGACAGGCTCCGATCCGATGAATAAATGGTTCAAAACGGGCACCCCCTGGATCTGGCTCAACGCGGGCGCCGTGGCGGTATCCCTGACGATGGTCTTCGGGCTGATCCTGATGATCGCGGTCAACGGACTCGCGTTCTTCTGGCCCTCGGACGTCATCGAATTCGAGTACCGGACCAGCCAGGAGGCCGAGCCATCACGCGTGATGGGCGAACTGTCGCGCTCCGAGACCATGACCGCCAAGGCCATGCGGGAATCGGGCTTCGATGTCCCCGAAGGTCAGGAAATCGTGGTCCGGCACCTGGTCAAGCGCGGCAACCGCGATGTCGACTCGCGCGACTTCCGCTGGTATGTCGAGGACTTCATGTCGGAGTGGGAGCGCCCCCGCGACGCCGTGGTGCTCGAACGCCTGCAATGGGGCAATTTCTACGGCTACATCCGCGAGTTCCGGATCGACGGCGACGTCGTCGCCGAGGGAGCCGAGGCGCGCGCGGCCTTCGAACAGCGCATCCCCGAAACCCGCTCCCTGGTCCAGCAGATCGAGCGTATCGAACGGGTCGAGATTGGCCGGGTGAATTTCGCCCTGGAACAGGTCCGCCTGGCCGAACGCGGCCTTGAACGGGACGAGACGCTGTCCGAGGAAGCGCGCGCCCAGCGCTACGAAGAGCTCCAACAAGAGCGCGAGGCACTGGACGCGGACTACCGCGAGCTCGAGGCCGAGCGCAACCGCCTGCGTCAGGAAGTCGGGCGTTACGCGCTCACCCTGCAGACCGCGGACGGCCGGCGCTCCAGCATCGACCTGTCCCAGGTGGTAAATGCCTGGTGGCCAAACGACATGAGCATCCCGCAGAAGCTCGGCCACTACGTGGTCACCTTCTGGGACTTCATGACCGGCTTCCCGCGCGAGGCCAACACCGAGGGCGGCATCCTCCCGGCCATCTTCGGCACCGTACTCATGGTGCTGCTGATGTCCATCGTGGTAACCCCGTTCGGCGTGCTCGCGGCCATCTATCTGCGCGAGTACGCCAAACAGGGGCCGCTGGTGCGCACCATCCGCATCTCGGTGAACAACCTGGCCGGGGTGCCGTCGATCGTGTTCGGCGTGTTCGGGCTCGGCTTCTTCGTCTACCTCATCGGCGGCAATATCGACCAGATCTTCTTCCAGGATGCCCTGCCCTCGCCGACCTTCGGCTCGCCCGCGATCATCTGGGCCTCGCTGACCCTGGCACTGCTGACGCTGCCGGTGGTGATCGTCTCGACCGAGGAAGGCCTGACCCGCATTGGCAGCAGCATCCGCCTCGGCTCGCTGGCCCTGGGCGCCACCAAGGCCGAGACGCTATGGCGGTTGATCGTGCCGCTGTCCGCCCCCGCGATGATGACCGGCCTGATCCTGGCCGTGGCGCGCGCGGCCGGCGAGGTGGCCCCGCTAATGCTGGTGGGCGTGGTCAAGCTGGCCCCCAACCTGCCGATGGACGGGAACTTCCCCTACCTGCACCTCGACCGCGCGTTCATGCATCTCGGCTATCACATCTACGACGTCGGCTTCAAAAGCCCGAATGTCGAGGCCGGCCGCCCGCTGGTCTACGCCACCGCGCTGGTCCTGGTGCTGCTGATCATCGTGCTCAATCTGACCGCGATCTCCATCCGCAACCACCTGCGCGAGAAATACCGCGCCGACGGCGACTGAGACACGACATGCACAACGTTTCTCGCACGCAACGTCATTGCGAGGCCCCGCAGGGGCCATGGCAATCGGCTTCCGGTACCCCACACGCCGGAGGCACCCAAACCGATTGCCACGTCGCTGCGCTCCTCGCAATGACGGTGCTTTTCCGCCCCCTCGCGGTGCCGGGATGCGTCGAACCCCATTCCCCATGGAGTACCCGAAATGAGTGACACCCAGACCCACGCCGTCAACGTGGCCCAGAACAACCAGGCACCGCGCGGCCTGAGCCTCGACCGCGAGGACATCTGCCTCACCGCGGAAGACCTCAAGCTCTATTACGGCGAGGACCAGGCGCTCAAGGGCATCGACATCCGCATCCCGAAGAACCGCATCACGGCATTCATCGGGCCTTCCGGTTGCGGCAAGTCCACGTTCTTGCGCTGTTTCAACCGCATGAACGACCTGATCGATTCCGTACGCATCGAGGGCACCATCCGCCTGGACGGCGCGGACATCAACGACAAGTCCGTGGATGTCCCCGAGTTGCGCCGCCGTGTGGGCATGGTGTTCCAGAAACCGAACCCGTTCCCCAAGTCGATCTACGAGAACGTGGCCTACGGCCTGCGCCTGCAGGGCGTGAAGAACCGCCGCAAGCTGGACGAGGTGGTGGAGAAGTCGCTCAAGCGCGCCGCGCTGTGGGATGAGGTGAAAGACCGCCTGCACGAGAATGCCTTCGGCCTGTCCGGCGGCCAGCAGCAGCGCCTGGTCATCGCCCGCGCCATCGCAATCGATCCCGAGGTCCTGCTGCTGGACGAGCCCTGCTCGGCGCTGGATCCGCTGGCCACGCTGAAGATCGAGGAGTTGATGATCGAGCTGAAGAAGGACTACACGCTGGTCATCGTCACCCACAACATGCAGCAGGCCGCGCGCGTCTCCGACTACACCGCCTTCATGTACATGGGCGAGCTGATCGAATACGCGGATACCGACACCCTGTTCACCTCGCCTGCCAAGAAGCAGACCGAGGACTACATCACCGGCCGCTTCGGCTGAGGAACGACGACATGGACAAGAGCTTCTTCAAGCAACACATCTCGCAGCAGTTCAACGCCGAGCTGGAAGACATCATCAAGCAGGTGATGGCCATGGGCGGCCTGGTCGAGCAGCAGCTCGCCGATGCCGTCCACGCGATGGTCGAGGGCGATGCCGAACTCGCCGAGAAGGTCATGACCTCCGACTACGAGGTCAACGCCAAGGAGGTCGAGATCGACGAGGAGTGCACCCACATCCTCGCCCGGCGCCAGCCGACCGCCTCCGACCTGCGGCTGGTGATCGCGGTCATCAAGACCATCACCGACCTGGAACGCATGGGCGACGAGGCCGAACGGGTCGGCCGCATGGGCCTGCACCTGCTGGATGAAGACCGCAACAGCGCCCCGATGTCGGATATCGCCAGCATGGGCGAACATGTCCGCGAGATGACCCGCGGGGCCCTGGATGCCTTCGCCCGTATGGACGTGGAACAGGCCGTGCGCGTCGCCCAGCTCGATATCCAGATCGACAGCCTGTACGAGACCGTCACCCACAAACTGATGCGGCAGATGACCGCCGCCCCGGACTCCGTCCCGCGCCTGATGGACATCGTCTGGGCCACCCGCTCCCTGGAACGTATCGGCGACCGCGCGCGCAACATCTGCGAATACGTCGTCTATTTCGTCAAGGGCAAGGACGTGCGCCACACCAGCTACGAGCAAATGGCCGAGCAGGCCACCGGTGACCGCCACTGACCCCGGCGACTCGACCTTGCCCGCGCGCGGGAGCCCCAATTCTGCTGCCCCGGTGCGCGGGTGTTTGCGTGGTTCGGCGATCCCCGCTTGAATGGGGCCATGTGGATTACCCGCTCACGCCCTCGACCATTTCCGCTTCCCGCCTGGCTGTTCGTGGGCGGCCTCATCGCCATGCTGGCCGCGCCCAGCCTGCACGCGGGCCCCGTGACCTCCTCTGACCCGCTGCCCCCGGGCGAACCCTCCGCGGCCGTCGTCGAACTCCTGGAACGCGACAAGCTCCCCGAAGGCGTGGTCTTCGAGATCATCGAGAACGACCGCGCTGCGCTATCCGCGCTTCTTCCCGAGATTCGGGCCAGTGTCGCCCGCCTGCGCGAACGCGACCCCGACTACCCGGTGGCCGTCGTCTCCCACGGTGCGGAACAATTCACCCTGACGCGTAGCGAGGCGACGCAGCACCCCAGCCTGCACGACGAGGTGGAGGCCCTGGTCCGCAACGAAGGGGTGAACGTGGCAGTCTGCGGCACCTTTGCCGACTGGCGCGGCCTGGACGCGGAGGCATTTGCCGACTTCGTCGAGGTCGCCGACCGCGCCCCGGACCGCCTCGATGACTATCGCGAACTGGGCTTCGAAGTGATCCGCCTGCGCCCGTCGCTACTCGACGCGCCCCCGGAAGACCCTTGGGAGTTCGACTTCGGCACCCCCTGAGCATGCCGATTCACAAAGATGCCCACCACGAAGACGCGAAGACGGTCGAGAGCCTGTAACCATGGAGGTCACAGCAGGCGCATAGAACGACAGGATGGTTGACGGGATCGGAACTTTGATGCGGGCTGACCAGCACGGATCGGTGTACCGATACCCTTTTCTGCTCACTCTTGCCCCACTCTACGCCGCGCCCTCTGTATACGCCGTGGTAAGACCGCCCTTGATCTTCTTCGTGCCTTCTTGCGCTGCGTGCAAAAAGCGCTTTTGGGTTTGAGGGTGAAACTAACGCCTCCATCGCTCGAGATGCTGTAACGGTGTCGGGCTCCTGTGGCATCCTTTCGCCATGAGATTCCTGATTCGCACCTTCTTCCGTGGCGTCCGCCTGATTCTGACCCCATTCATGCTGATCGGTGAGCGCGTGTCGCGCCCACGCGGCATCGAACGGGACCCGGCCGAGCAAGCCCGAATCGACGAACAGACGCAACGCCTTGCCCTGTATCATTTCCCGGCGTGCCCGTTCTGCATCAAGGCCCGCCGCGCGATGCAGCGCCTGTCGCTGGATATCGAACTGCGCAACGCCCAGGCCACCGGCCCCTGGCGCGAGGAACTGCAGAACGAGGGCGGCCGCCTGCAGGTGCCCTGCCTGCGAATCGAGGAAGAAGACGGCTCGGTGCGCTGGCTGTACGAATCCGATGCCATCATCCGCTACCTGCGCGAGCGCTTCGATCCGGCACAGACGACCGATCCGACTCCTGCGCCCAACAGTACGCCGCGTTCCTGATGTCGAATTGTCTTCCGACGGGTCCGTCCATGCACCATCGCCTTCACCGTTCCCTGCTCGGAGCCACGCTCGGGCTGGCCCTGCCCTTCACGGTCGCCAGCGCCGAGCCGCCGATCTTCGATGCCCACCTGCACTATCGCCCGGCGGTGGCCGAAACCTTTGGCATCAGCGACGTGGGCCGCACCCTGGCCTCCAATGACGTGCGCAGCGCCATCGTCATGTCGACCGAAGGCGGCTTGATTCGTCGCCTGCAAGCGGGCTCGGATACCCGCATCGTGCCGTTTCTGGAAGTCTCGCACCGCCTGGGCAAGAAGATGGACTGGATGCACGTCGAGGACCTGGGCGCCCGCATTGCCGACATGCTGGACGAATCCGACGTGGCCTGGCGCGGGCTGGGCGAGTTTCACATCCTGGCAGACGACCGCTTCGGACCCGGCTTCGAACAGTTGCTGGACCTGGCCGTCGCACGCGATCTGACCATCATGATCCACGGCGACCCGGCCGTGATCGATCATGCCTACGCCACCCACCCCGAGGTGCGCATCCTCTGGGCCCACGCCGGCAGCTACGCCTACCCGCCCCTGGTGCAGGACTACCTCGAGCGCCACCCGCGCATGAACATGGACCTGTCCATGCGCAACCCGCGCATCAACCCCGGTGGTCAGATCGACGACGCCTGGTTCGAGCTGTTCCTCTCCCATCCGGATCGCTTCATGATCGGCGTGGACACCTTCACCACCACGCGCTGGGAACAGTACACCCACCTGAAAGACGAGACCCGCGCCTGGCTCGACCAGCTGCCCGACAACGTCGCCCGCGCCATTGCCTTCGAAAACGGCGAACGCCTCTTTCCCGCTCAGTAAGGGCCTGTATTCACCACGAAGGGCACCAAGGCACGAAGACGGGCAAAAGGCCTGAACCACAGAGATCACAGAGCACGGCAAGGACAGTGACGAAAGATCACGATCGGATTGTGATCTGACGTCGCACGGCCATCATCCGACCTTTTCCTTCCCAGCCCTTCCCCCAGTCCTCTGTGTCCTCCGTGGTCCAATCGCCCTCCTGATTAGCAACGATCGTCAGCCAGTGGCGGGACCCATTTGGGGACGTGCATGGCCCGCCCCGGGCCACTTCCCACCCCGGGCTACTTTGATCCAGGCCTTCCTGGGAGTGTCACCCTCCCGGGGCGCTTACCCCTGCCCTGTCATCCCGGGCGGAGCTCACCCTGATTGTGATCCCAGTCGTACGTCATCCCGGCCGTAGCGCAGCGGAGAGCCGGGATCTCCACACGCCGTTCTAGCCCCACCGTACGGGTCACTCATACCGTGGAGATCCCGGATAACCGCTGCGCGGTTTCCGGGAGGACGATGTAGGAGGCGCCTGGAGACCCGGGCCCGCACGGGCCTTGAGCCTGGCTGACGCTCGTTGCTAATCAGGATCGCCCTTGACCTGGCTTCTTCGCCTGCCCTTTTCCCCACACGCATGAAAAAGCCCGCGCTCCCCGAACAGGGAGGCGGGCTCGACACCATCGGGTCGTGTATCAGACCTTGAACTGACCCACGCGCTCTTGCTGCTGGGAGGCGAGCTTGGACAGCTCCTCCGAGGCATTGCGGATCTGCTCGGAGCCCGCCGCGGTCTGGTCAAGCACCTCAGTGATGTTGGCCACGTTGCGGTTGATCTCCTCGGCCACGGTGGACTGCTCCTCGGCGGCGCTGGCGATCTGCGTGTTCATGTCGCTGATGCGGGTCACCGACTGGGTAATCGCGTTGAGCGATTCGCCGGCGAGGTTCACCTGCTCGACACTCTCGTGCGCCTTGGAACGCCCATCTTCCATCGCCTGCACCGCCTCGCGCGTACCGCTCTGGACCCGCTCGATCATCTGCTGGATCTCGTGCGTCGAGTCCTGCGTCCGGCTGGCCAGGGTACGCACCTCGTCGGCCACCACGGCGAAACCGCGGCCCTGCTCGCCAGCGCGGGCCGCCTCGATCGCGGCATTCAGCGCCAGCAGGTTGGTCTGGTCGGCAATGTCGCCGATCACCTCGAGGACCTTGTTGATCTGCTCGGCATCCTGCGACAGGCGGGTGACCACCTCGGCCGCATTGTCGACCTGCCTGGACAGGCCGTTGATCGCGGTGACCGTCTTCTGCACCACCTGCTGACCGGCCACGGCGTCCTGGTCCGTAGCCTGGGCGGCCGCCGCCGCATCCGCGGCATTGCGGGCGACTTCCTGCACGGTGGCGGTCATCTCGTTCATCGCCGTGGCGACCTGGTCGGTTTCCGCCTTCTGGCGGCGCACCTGCTCGTTGGTCTCCTCGCTGGTCGCGGACAGCTCGTTGGACGCGGCAGCGACCTGATCGGAACCCGCCGCCACTTGCTGAATCAACACGCGAATTTTCTCGACAAAGCGGTTGAACACCACCGCCAGATCGCCCAGCTCGTTCCGGCCGGACACCTCCAGCTGACGCGTCAGGTCACCCTCGCCACTGGCGATGTCGTCCAGACGCTCCACCGTCTGGCACAGCGGGCGCACGATGCTGCGGGTCAGGAACCAGGCCAGCAGCGCGCCGAGAACCACCGCAATCACGCCGACCATGACCACCGTGCCGGTGGCGTTGCGGGTCATCGTCACGTAGGCGCTGCGGTCCACCATCAGTTCCAGTACACCCACCGCATCGCCGGAGAAATCGCGCACCGGCCGGGCGATCACCGCCATCGGCTCGCCCTGGTAGGTCACGTTGCGCACCAGGCGCTCGCCCTGGAGCACTTCGCGCATCTCGGCCGCATTGAAGGTCGCTTCGCCTTCGATGGTCCCGCCAAAGCGGTTGAACCGTCCCTCATCGCGCAGGTAAAGCGCGACCGGTGCACCCAACTCCTCGGTGAACTGCTCGAAGAAGGGGTCGCCGAAGGACAGCCCGAACTCCACCGAACCCACGTGCTCTCCGTTGTGAGCGATCGGGACCACGCCGCGGATACCCAGGCCGGCCACGCCCTCTTCCAGGCCCGAGATCGGGGCGCGGCGGTCGTTGGTGTCGACGACCGTCTGGCGAAAACCGGACAGGTCATCGCCATAACGATCCGGGCGATGCACGCGCAGGAAGGAGGTCGCCGGCGGCGTGTGGAACTGATACTGGCGCACGCCGTAATCGGCGTTCAGGGACTCGAAGCTCGGCACCGTCAGTGCGGCCAACCGATCACGATCCCCATTGGCCATGGCCTCCTGCACATCCGGGATGCGCGCCACGGTCTCCGCCATCGCGGTCGCGCGCGCCGACTCCTGGTCCAGCCGATCCAGCAACTGGCCAGCCAAGTCGTTCAGCTCCCGCTGCTCCGCCCTGTCCGCCATCGTACCCAGGGCATTCATCACCACGACCAGGGTCAGCACCACGGCCAGGACCACCACGCCGATGATGCCCACCATGAGCCGTACGCCAATTCGAATATTGTTGAACATGTCGGTGCGTCCTTCGGTCTGTCGGTCAGCGCCAGCTCGCAAAATAATGGGCCGTTCGTCCTCCCTAGCGGCGGCGAATCCTAGAACTTGAGCATGGAAGGCTTTTCATCCCCACAAGAATGTCGGGGACACGGCAATCACAGAACGAATCCGCAATCACAGAACGAATCCGCGCCGCGGCTACACCAGCAGGGCCTCGGCGAAGACGTAGACCGCCAGGCTGATCAGCACCAGCGCCACCACGGAAAGCAGTGCCCCTCCCCGCACCATGTCCAGCACCTGCAGGCGGTTGCTGGCGAACACGATGGCATTCGGCGGGGTCGCCACCGGCAGCATGAAGGCCACGGAAGCGGCAAAGGCGACGGGGAGTGCCAGCATCAGGACCGGCACGTCCATGCTCAGCGCAAACGCGGTGACCAGGGGTAGCAGCGTGGCGGCCGTGGCCGTATTGCTGGTTACGTGGCTCAGCGTCATGGTCAGCAACACCACCCCGGCCATGATCAGGATCAGCGGCCAGGTCTGCGCGATCACCAGGGCATCGGCCGCCAGCTCCGCCAGACCACTGGACTCGATGGCCGCCCCCAGGCTCAGGCCGCCTCCGACCAGCAGCAGCACGCCCCAGGGCAGTTCGCGGGTGTTGTCCCAGGCCAACAACCTGCGCTGCTCCATGGAACCCGAGGGGATCAGGAACAACAAGCCGGCGCCCAGGATCGCAATGCCGGCATCGGTCAGCGAGATGGGCAACCACCCCTCCAGCAGCGGCCGTGTCAGCCAGGCGAGCGCGACCAGCACGAACACCGCCGCCACGCGCTTCTCTGCGGTCGACCAGCGCCCGACCGTGGCGCGCTGCTCGTCCAGCAGGGCGCGCAGGCCGTTCAGTTCGACCCGGTGCACCGGAAACACCCAGCGCGTCAGCAACCACCACGCGAGGGCCAGGAGGATCGCCGCCAACGGCAGGCCCAGGGTCATCCATTCCAGAAACCCGATTTCCATCCCGTGGCGATCCCCGAGATAGGCCGCGGTCAGGGCGTTCGGCGGCGAGCCGATAATGGTCGCCATGCCCCCGATGTTTGCGGCAAAGGCGATCCCCAGCAACAACGCCAGGGCCGGGCGCCGCGACTCCGCACTCGCCCCCGGCCCCTGTGGCGATGCACCACGTTCAATCAGGCCCAGTACCGACAGGGCGATCGGCAGCATCAGCGCCGCGGTCGCGGTATTGCTGACCCACATGGACAACCCGGCCGTGGCCAGCATGAAGGCCCCGACCAGGGCGTGCAGACGATTCCCGGAACGGGCCACGATCGCGAGCGCCATGCGCCGGTGCAAATCCCAGCGTTGCACCGCCAAGGCGATCGCAAAGCCACCCATGAACAGGAAGATGATCGGGTTCGCGTAGGGCGCGGTCGCGTTCTCCATCGAGGTAATGTCGAGGACCGGGAGGATCGCGATCGGCAGCAGCGCCGTGACCGGCAGCGGCAACGCCTCGCTGATCCACCAGGTCGCCATGAACAGCGTCAGCCCCAGCACCCACCAAGCCGCCGGATCGAACCCCGTCGGCGCCGGCACCAGCAGGAACAGCACAAAGATCGCCGGGCCCAGCATCAGGCCGATCCGGGCGCGCCAGTCCACCGTCGAGCCCTTCGCCACCGCCGCTTCACCTTCCTGCCCCGTCTCGTCGGTATCCGCCATGCGCCTCGTCTTGTGGGAAATCCGCCGGGGTGAAAACCAACCGGCATCATCGGGAATTGCATCGCCCGGGCAACGTGACTATCGTTAACCCGTTATGCGTCGCTCCCGGTTCGGGTGCGCCGCCGCCTCAGTTTCTCACGACACCGTACAAGGAGTCTTTCATGGCCTACGAACTGCCCGATCTGCCCTACGCCAAGAACGCGCTGGAGCCGCACATCTCCGCCGAGACGCTGGAATACCATCACGACAAGCACCACGCGACCTACGTGACCAAGCTGAACGGCCTGCTGCCGGGTTCCGAGTTCGAAAATGCCTCGCTGGAAGACATCATCAAGAAGGCCCCGGCCGGCGGCATCTTCAACAACGGCGCCCAGGTCTGGAACCACACCTTCTACTTCAACTGCATGGCCCCGAACGCCGGCGGCGAACCTTCCGGCAAGCTCGCGGACGCGATCAACAGCGCCTTCGGTTCGTTCGATGCCTTCAAGGAGAAGTTCAACGAATCCGCCGTCGGCAACTTCGGTTCCGGCTGGACCTGGCTGGTGCAGAACAGTGATGGCTCGGTGGAGATCGTCAACACCTCCAACGCCGCCAACCCGCTGCGCGACGGCAAGACCCCGCTGCTGACCTGCGATGTCTGGGAGCACGCCTACTACATCGACTATCGCAACGCGCGCCCGAAGTACCTCGAGAACTTCTGGGCCGTGGTCAACTGGGACTTTGCTGCCCAGCAGATGAAGTAAACCCCAAAGGGTTTATATACTAGGCGCCTTTGGCCGCATGATGCGGCTGCGCCTTTCATCGAGCCGGCGGTCCTCCGCCGGCTCTTTGGTTTCGGAGAACCCAATGAACGACGCCCTGCAGAACACCTACAAGCGCCTGCCCGTCGCCTTTGAACGCGGCGAAGGCGCCTGGCTGTGGGACACCGACGGCAAGCGCTATCTGGATGCCCTGTCCGGCATTGCCGTGTGCGGTCTCGGACATGCCCACCCCAAGGTGGCACAGGCCATCTGCGACCAGGCCAGCACGCTGGTGCATACCTCCAACCTGTACCGTATTCCGCTGCAGGAACAGCTGGCCCGGCGTCTGTGCAAGCTGGCCGGCATGGACCGCGCGTTCTTCTGCAACTCCGGAGCCGAGGCCAACGAAGCGGCGATCAAGCTCGCCCGCCTGCACGGCCGCGCCCGGGGCATCGCCGAGCCCAAGATCGTGGTGATGGAGGGCAGTTTCCACGGCCGCACCCTGGCCACGCTGTCCGCCACCGGAAACCCCAAGGTGCGGGCCGGGTTCGAACCGCTGGTCTCGGGCTTCGTGCATGTCCCGCACGGCGACTTCGATGCGGTAGAGGCCCTCGCCGAAGACCCCGACGTGGTCGCAATCCTGGTCGAGCCGGTCACCGGCGAAGGCGGGATCCATGTCCCGCCCCCTGGCTACCTGCGGCGCCTGCGCGAGCTGGCCGACCGCAAGGACTGGCTGCTGATGCTGGACGAGATCCAGGCGGGCATCGGACGCACCGGATACTGGTTCGCCTTCCAGCACGAGGGCATCACGCCGGACGTGGTCAGCCTGGCCAAGGGGCTCGGCAACGGCATCCCCATTGGCGCCAATCTGGTCGCCGGTGCGGCGCGCGAGCTGTTCAGTCCCGGCATGCACGGCACCACCTTCGGCGGCAACCCGCTGGTGTGCCGGGCGGCGCTGGCCGTGCTCGACGTCATGCAGGACGAGGCCCTGTGCGAACAGGCCGCCCGCCAGGGCGAATTCCTGCTGGGTCGCCTGCGCGACCGCCTGAGCGATCACCCGGGCGTGGTCGCCGTGCGCGGCCGCGGCCTGATGATCGGCGTCGAGCTGGACCGCCCGGCGGGCGAGCTGGTGATGGCCGCCCTGGAACGCGGCCTGATCCTGAACGTGACGGCGGACCGCGTGATCCGCCTGCTGCCGCCGCTGATCATCGACGACGACCAGGTGGAACAGATCGCCGCCACCGTAGCCGACCTGGTGGATGCCTTCCTGTCATCCTCTGTCCCCAAGGAGGTCTCTGCATGAACCCTCGCCATTACCTCTCGTTCCTCGATCTCTCCGGGGATGAAACCCGTGCCCTGCTGCAACGGGCGATCGAGCTCAAGCAGCAGCTGAAGTCGGGCGGACACCACGACGACCTGCTGCGCGGCAAGACCCTGGGCATGATCTTCGAGAAGTCCTCCACCCGCACCCGGGTCTCGTTCGAGGTGGGCATGCAGCAGCTGGGCGGCAACGCCCTGTTCCTGTCCCCGCGCGACACCCAGCTGGGCCGCGGCGAACCGATCGAAGACACCGCCCGCGTACTCTCGCGCATGGTCGACTGCGTGATGATCCGCACCTACGAGCACGAGAAGATCGAACTGTTCGCCAAGCACTCCTCGGTCCCGGTGATCAACGGCCTAACCGATCTGGAGCACCCGGCGCAGCTGCTCGCCGACCTGCAGACCTACGTCGAGCACCGCGGCGACATCCGCGGCAAGCGCGTGGCCTGGATCGGCGACGGCAACAACATGTGCCACAGCTACATGTACGCCGCCCGCCAGCTGGATTTCCAGCTGGTCGCCGCCTGCCCGGAAGGCTACGACCCGGAGCCCAGCGTGGTCGAAACCACGCAGGAACACTTCGAGCTGACGCGCGACGCACGTGCCGCGGCCGAGGGTGCGGATCTGGTCGTCACCGATGTCTGGGCGAGCATGGGCCAGGAGCAGGAAAAGAGCGCGCGGCGCCGGGCCTTCTCCGGCTTCTTCGTCGATGCCGACCTGATGCGGCTCGCCAACGACGACGCCCTGTTCATGCACTGCCTGCCGGCGCACCGCGAGGAAGAGGTCTCCACGGATGTCCTGGAAGGCCCGCAAAGCGTCGTCTGGGACGAGGCCGAGAACCGCCTGCACGCCCAGAAGGCCCTGCTCGAATTCCTGATCACCCTCAACGCCAGCTAGCGTTCTTCGCGTCCCCTTTTATCCATCACGAAGCACACGAAGATCCGAAGGGCACAGAGGACACAGAGGACACAGAGGACACAGAGCAGATCCAGGGTAGAAAAATCGCCTGATTGGCGACGAGAGTCAGCCAGTCACGGGGATCGTCCGGGGACGTAAATGGCCCGTCGCAGGTCGCTCTAATCCGGGCCGTTTGGGAATGTCACCCTCCCCGGCCCTTGCCCCTGCACTGTCATCCCGGCCGGAGCGAAGCGAAGAGCCGGGATCTTCCCCGTTGGGGCAACCCCAGCCGCCGAGATCCCGGATAACCGCTACGCGGTTTCCGGGATGACGAAAAAGGCGGCGCGGGGAGTCCTGGAGCGCGTACCGCTGCGCTCCAGGGCCACCTTCGGCCGACGGGTGCGGTACACACCCGGGCCCGCACGATCCCTGGACCTGGCTGACCCATGTGGCGAATCAGGAAACCTCGAGAAGCAGTGGAATCCGGTGTCCGCGCGCCAAGCCTGTTGTCCGCATCCCATCAGCTTTCCTGCCCTTCTCTGTGAACTCTGTGGTTCCAGGCTATTGGCCTCCTTCGTGCGCTTCTTGGTTGGCGTAACGGCGTCGGGATCAGGCGCTAACGCGGCGGGCATGGATACGGCGGCGGGATTGCCAGCGGTAGAGCACGCGCCAGCCGAGAAGGAAGGCGAGGATGGCCGCGTACAGGGCGACCTCCACGTAGTCGGCGCGTGCCAGCCAGAGGAAGTGGAGCACCGCCAGCACGCCGGCCAGGTACACCCCACGGTGCAGCCAGACCCACTTCTTCTTGAGCCAGCGCTGGGCGGCGTTGGTGGAGGTCAGCGTCAACGCCAGCAGGATCAGCCAGGCGGCGAAGCCAACCATCACGAACGGGCGCTCGGTCAGGTCGTAGAGCACCAGTTCCCAGTCAAAGAACAGATCCACCCCCAGCCAGATCAGGGCGTGCGCGGTCACGTAACCGAACGCCACCAGCCCCAGCATTCGCCGCAGCCGCACGATCCACGCCAGCCCCGTCATCTGCCGCAGCGGTGTGACCGCCAGCGCGATCAGCAGGGCGATCATCGCGTGGGTGCCGGAGAGTTCCAGCAGCTTCTCGATCGGGTTCACGCCCAGCCCGTCGAACCAGCCCAGCGTACGCAGGCCAATCCAGGCCGCCGGGACCAGCGAGGCCAGCAGCACCGCCCACCAGACGCCACGCGGTGGCCGGGCGCGCGCCCGGCGCGTTGAGGACGTCATGCCGTCACCGCGTCAGATGTACCGCGTCAGGTCCATCCCCTCGTACAGCGAGGCGACTTCATCGGCATAGCCGTTGAACATCTCCGTGCGCCGGCGGCGGAACTCGCCGATCCGGCGCTCGGTGCGCTGTGACCAGCGCGGATGGTCCACGTCCGGATTCACGTTGCTGTAGAAACCGTACTCGTCGGACTGCGCCTGATTCCACAGGGTCGGTGGCTGGTCCTCGACAAAACGGATGTGCTGGATCGACTTGATGCTCTTGAAGCCATACTTCCACGGCACCACCACGCGGATCGGCGCCCCGTTCTGATTCGGCAACACCTCGTCGTACAACCCCACGGCCAGAATCGTCAGCGGATGCATCGCCTCGTCCAGGCGCAGCCCCTCGGTATAGGGCCACTCGAGCCCGCCACTACTGCCGCGGCGGCGGCGTTGGCCGCGCAGGTTGTCCGGATCGTAGATGCTCTCGAAGGCGACATAGCGGGCACCGCCGCGCGGCTGTGCCTTTTCGATGATGCGATTCAGCTCGAAGCCGATCCACGGGATCACCATGGACCAGCCCTCGACACAGCGCATGCGATAGATCCGCTCCTCCAGTGACCAGGGGCTGATGAAATCCTCAACCGCATACTCGCCGGGGTTCTCGCACAGCCCGTCCACGGTGATGGTCCAGGGGTCGGTCTTCAGCTGGTCGGCGTAGGTCTTGGGGTCACTCTTGCCCGGCCCCATCTCGAAGAAATTGTTGTAGCTGGTGATCTCGTCATACGCGGTCTTCGACTCGTCCGTGGAGTAGTCGCTGCCCTCGAACTCGAGCGGGTAGCCGCGCAGCGCGGCGGAGGCCGGCAACGCCATGCCCAGCCCCCCCAGGGCAAGACCGGCGCCCAACCCGACCCCGGCACGCAGGAACTCGCGCCGCCGCGCGTAGACCTCCGGCGGGGTGATCTCGCTATGGGAACACTCGGAACGACGTCGGGTGCGGATCAGCATGGCCTGCCCTCGCGACTGGTTGGCATGACAGTGAGAAGCGCTGTCACTCGTGCACGATGGACCAGAAGCAGCGTCCCGAGTTCGGCGTGCCATGCCCATAAGACAATCCGCCGAACAATAAGAATTTTCTGCTTGCGCAGCGCCGGGAACGATATATAAGGCTTTTCTGATACCGCAGTCCGGGGTGGCCCGGCCGGCTTGTCAGGAGACCCGACAATGGATCCCACGATCGACGACGTGGCCGATGGTGCCGACGAAATCGCCAGCCTGTTCGACAACCAGCTCGTCAATGACCGCGGCCCGGCACGCCACGCCGCTCGCCGCGCCCTGGAACGCCTGATGGAAGAACGCGCCCTGCGCGCCCACCTCGAGGACGACTTCGACCTGGCCCCCACCCACGAAGCCCTGGAGTGGTAACCCCCGGGGTGGCGCGCCCCGCCACCCCATTTCCGAAACGCCCCACATCATCGATGCGATTCGCTCCGCTGATCACATCCTACGAACCCATTTCTCCCCTCGTAGGATGTGATGAGCCCCGCGAATCGCATCACTCGGATACATCAACCACCCCGGGCCTCCCCCACAACCAAGCCATCTGATTCCGGCACGCCACCCCAATCCACCGGATACACACCTGCCCGCACAAACCGGTGAAAACTGGAGTACGGCCACTCGGCCACACAACGTGCCCAGCCATGCTTCACCGGGTTGTAATGGATATAATCGACATGGCGGACCCAATCATCCTCATCGCGGATGCAATGCTCCCAGAACCGGCGTTGCCAGAGCCCTCGCTCACCGCGTCTTGCCCGGCTACGCGTGCGCGCTTCGCCAGCACACACCAACCGCGAGAACCGCGCCTTGATCAACCGCCATCGGCGGCTGAAATCGGCATCATCGTCCGGCAGGCGCCAGATACAATGGAGATTCTCGGGCAACACCACCATCGCGTCGATCACGAACGGATGACGATGCCGCACCTCGCGAAACGCGTCTCTCAACGCGTCAATGTGATCCGTAAATAGGGTGTTTCCTACCCGAACGGCCGCATTCACAGTGAAAAAATACGTGCCACCCGGCACGCGCACACGGCGATAATCCGTCATCCGTCGCCTCCCTTCCCTGGGATTGGTTCGAACCGATGTTTGTGCTACTCCGGCGCGATGCGATTCGCTCCGCTCATCGCATCAACGCCCGGGGGCAGAGCCACCCCCTAGCCAAGGCCTTCATCGGTCCTCGTACCCCGTCAACTCCACGAAGCCCCGGCCGACCGGCTCGCCATCCGCGTCGAGGATATCCACGGCCCCTTCCCAATAGCGGACCACCGTGTCCATCTCCTGCTCGTCGCGCACTGCCACCACGGTCCACTCGCGCGCAGGCCCGCCACCCGGAGGCTCGATACGCAGGGACCATTCCACCGGATAGCGGTTGCCGGACGGCTGGGTGGCGTAGCGGGTGGGTTCGAGCTGCACCTGCTCCGGCTCCAGCAGGGCGTCCCCGGCATCCAGCGGCATCCAGCGACCTTTCGATAATTCGTGCGGCGTGCCATCGGGGCGGCGCAACTGGTAATACATCACGTCCAGCCCGTCATCCAGCTGCAGCGCAAACCAGTCCCAGCCCGCCTGATCCTCGGCCAGCGCACTGGTGCTCCATTCGCGGTCCATCCACGCCTGCCCGGTCACGTCCAGCGTTGCCCCCGAGGCACGGCGCACCTCGCCGGCCACCGCGATTCGGGGCATCGAGTAGTAATACGAGGCATCGCCCGGCTCCGGCCCCTTCTGGCTCAGGCCGGCCTCGCCCTGCAACACCGGCTCGCGCGCCGCCTCCAGTTCCAAGGACAGCACGTAGTCCTCGACCGTGAAGCGCAGCGTCCAGCGCGCCCCCTCCAGCCCGGCCAGTTCCCAATCCTCGGCCCAGACACGCCCCACCGGCTCGGTGGCCCCGGCCAGCCCGCCGCCATCGCGCACGAACCGCTCCTCGGATGCGTGAAACCCCGCGTCACGGTCCAGCACCGCCGTATGCACCATCCACAGATCGGGGCTAGCCCAGGCGGACGCGTGCCAGACCGCATCGCCCGCCAGCTCCGGCGCGAGCCCCACGCGGAAGAACGTCACGTGAAACGCGAAACGCTCGCCTTCGGGCCCGTCCAGATTCCCCGTCAGATACCACCACTCGTTGCGAAACCCCGGATGCGGCCCATGATCGCGCGGAAACTCGAACGCCCGCGGCGCATCGGCGCGGCGAAAGCCCGTGGTGTCCTCGCCCCCGAGCGCCTCGCTCACCCGCAGTCCGGTCACCCCCGCATCATCCGACTCCGGCGGCTCCCCACCCCCGCATGCGGCCAGTAATCCCACCAACAACATGACCAGAAGCCCCTGTGGGAGCGGGCCTGCCCGCGAAGCCCCTGCCCGCGCTGGATTCTGGCGGGACCCATTCGCGGGCAAGCCCGCTCCCACAGCGCCTCCCACAAGAGCTCCTAAAGCTCTGCCCACAAATCTGAACCCAAACATCAGGGCACCTCCCGTAGCGCCGGCACCAGGCGCATGCGCGCCATGCGCCAGGCCGGGATCACCGACGCCAGCAGCGCAGCCCCCACCCCCAGCAACACGGTCTCCCCGACCTCGACCCAGGGCAGGCGCAGGTCCATTCCCCAGCCAAAGGCCTCGCGGTTGATCACCTCGATCAGCAACCAGCCCATCCCCAGCCCGAGCGGGATCGCCGCCAGGGCAGCGAATACCCCGAGCACACCGCCCTGCAGCACCACCAGCCCGCGCACGCCGCCGGGCAACAGGCCGAGGCTGCGCAGCGTGGCGAACTCGCGCGCCCGTTCCATCTGCAACGCAATCAATGCCCCCAGGATCGCGATGAACGCGACCACCAGCGTGATCACCCGCAGCAGATGCGTGATCGCAAAGGTCCGATCGAAGATCGCCATCGACTCCTGCTCGATATCCCCCGGCCGCGTCACCAGCGCCGCGTGGTCCTGCGCCGCCAGCCACGCCTCCAGGTGTTCCACCGCCTGCTCGGCGTCAGCACCATCCGGCAGGCGCAGCCCGAACGAACCCACCCCGTCCGCGGACACGCCCCCGCGCACGAACGCCGCCTGCGTCATCAGGACCGTACCCTGCGGGTTCCCGTAGTCGCGATAGATCCCTAGGATCTCGAACGCCCGCCGCCCCCCCGCCGCGGCCAGCGAAAGCCGATCGCCCAACCCCACGTCGTGATACGCGGCAAACGGCTCGGTCACCAACACGGCATCGTCCGCGGCCAGCCGTGCCCCCAGCGCCTCGCGGGGCACGGCCGCCTCCAGTAGCGGCAGGTAGTCCAGCCAGTCGGCATGCGGACGCACCACGTACAGGTCCACCAGCCCCCGGTCACTGACGACCTCCTGGCTGGTGCCGGAACTGACCGACACGGCACCCGACCGGGCCACCAGGTCAGCGGTCCAGTCCTCGGGCAGGCGCGCCCCCCCGCGCGCCGAAGCCGGGGCCGCCGGCACCACGTACAGGTCCGAGGTCAGTGCCTGCCCCAGCCACTGCTCCACGCTGCCGCGAAAGCTCCCCACCATCACCGCCACGCCGATCGCCGCCGCCAGCGCCAGCGTCAGCGCCGAGGTGGCGGGCGCGCTGCGCGACAAGCTACGCTCCAGGCTGCGAACCGCAATGCGCGGCAGGGCCGCCCCGCGCACCAGCACCGCCAGGCCGCACAGCGTCCACGCCAGCACCCAGGGCAGCAGCAACACGAACCCCGCAATCAGCAGGAACAGTGCGACAAACCCGCCCACCAGCGCCCCGGCACCGGTCACGATCAACCCGACGCCCGCCAGCAACAGAACGATAGACGCCAGCGCCAGCCATGCGGCCCAGCCACGGGCACGCCGTTCCAGCCCTCCGCGCCCGGTGCCGGCCGGGCTCGCCACCCGCGCCGCCTCCCAGGCCGGGGCCAGTGCGGCCGCCAGCGACAGCCCCACGCCCAGCAGGAGCACCGCGGCCAGAGCCAATGGCCGCGGCGTGACCCCGGTCACCGCCACCGCGAAGAAGTGATCCGTCACCGTCTGCGCGACCTGCGCAACCAGCACCTGTGCCAGGGCCACCCCCAGCAGCGCACCCAGCAGCGTGCCGATCACGCCGACCAGCAGGGCCTCCAGCAGCACCACCCCGAAGATCGCCCGGCGCCCGACACCAACCAGGCGCAGGCTGGCAATCACCTCGCGCCGGCGCAGCACCGCAAAGGTCTGCGTGTTGTAGATCAGAAACGCCGCGATCAGCAGCGCCAGCAGGCTCATCGCGGTGAGGTTGATGCGGAACGCCTGCGCCAGCTGGCGCGCGGCCTGGCCCCGGCTCTCGACCGCCACAAGCTCCAGTTCCGCGGGCAATACGTCGGCCAGGGCCTCGACCTCGTCCTCGGCCAGCCGCACGTCGATCCGGTCCAGCCGCCCCAGCCGGTCGAGCAATACCTGCGCCGTGGCGATATCCGTCACCCAGAGCGCGGCGCCCGCATCATCAGGCGCGCCATCCCCCCCATCATCACTCGGGTCCTCGTCCCGTTCGGCGGCACGGTTGATCAACGTGACCTCGCGCTCGCCCCCGGCCGCCTCCAGTGCCAATCGAGCCCCATGCGCCTCCCCGCTCGCCCGGAACCAGCCCGCAGGCGGCAGGATCGTCCCCGGCTCGGTCACCAGGCGCTGCACCGGGGCATCGCCGATATCCGAGGCCGCCCCGCGAAACGGCCCCTCGGCCAGCGGATCGACGCCCAGCACGTAGATCGTCGTGCCATCCGGCAGTCGCGCCGGGCCCTCCACGATCGGGGCCGTATCCCGCCACCCGGCCATGCGCAGGTCGCGGTAAAAGGCCTCGTCGAAGCCGCTCGCCGGCCCCAGCACCTGATGCGTGGCGGCCCCGGCCACCTCGTCCATCGAGCGGTCGAAGGCCCGCTGGGCGGACTGGTTCGCCAGATCCACCGCCAGCACCACCGCCACGCCGATGATCACACCGACCAGCGTCAGCACCCGCTGCAGCGGCCGCCGACGCCAGTCGCGCAGCCACGCACGCAGAACGAGACCGCTCACGCCGGCAACCCCTCCACCGATTCCGGAGGCTGAAGGACCCCGTCGCGCATCGTCAGCACCCGATCCAGTCGCCCCGCCAGTTCATTGCTGTGGGTCACCAGCAACAAGGAACACCCGGTCGCCCGTACTTGCTCCAGCAGCAGCCCGAATATCGTCTCGCCAGTGCGCGAGTCGAGATTGCCGGTCGGCTCGTCGGCGAGGATCAGCGCCGGCTCGTGCACCAGCGCCCGCGCGATCGCGACCCGCTGCTGCTCGCCACCCGACAGCGCCTCCGGATACCGCTCACCCTTGTCCCCCAGCCCTACCGCCGTCAGCTGGCGTCCGGCGCGCTCGCGGCGGGCGGCCGCATCGGCCTGCGTTGCCAGCTCCAGCGGCAGCATCACGTTCTCCAGCACCGTCAGCGTCGGAATCAGATGGAACGACTGGAACACGATCCCCACGCGGGCCCGGCGCAGCCGCGTGCGTGCCGCCTCGTCCAGCCCCGCGAGCGCCTCGCCCGCCAGATGCACCTCGCCGCGATCCGCCGCCTCCAGCCCGGCCGCCAGATGCAGCAGGGTGGACTTGCCACTCCCGCTCTCGCCCACGATCGCCACGCGCTCGCCGGGGGCCAGCTCGAAGTCCACGCCGTGCAGCACCTCGCCCTCGCCGGGGTAGGCAAACGCCGCGCCGATCAGCCGCAGGACCGGCCCCGAAAACGCTGATGACTCAGCCATACGATCCGCCTTTTGTTGTCCGTTCCAGCCGGGGTGTCGGGCCGTCCCGGGAGACACCCGGCCCCGACTCCACATGACCATGAAGAGTAGATGAATGTTTCAAAATGCCACACAAGCGGTTGATTGAGGCCCGGCATCCGTTAGAATAAGCGCCATCTCCTCACACGGGAACGCGCCTTGACACGCCGATCAAGCAGCCGATCACGCAGCCGATCTATCTGCGCCTAGCGGCAAGCGTCCGTTCCCTAACCGGTCGCTTCCCGTCAGGCCTCTTTGATCAAAGAGCCGGGAACGGCCGGGCCCCACCCGACCCGAACCTGCACCATTCACCGCATTCGTGCGGCGCCGCGACGGCCTGTGCCCGTGCACAGTCCGCGCGCTGCCCCGATGCCGCCGGGAGAAGGGCATGGAGCTTCACCTCGAGCAGTCCATCATCGAGCTGAAGGAGCTGTTGCGTCTGGACGACCGCGACGGGCTCCACGAACTGCTCGACTACATGCGCGTGCAGGACATCGCCCACGCGCTGATGGAGCTGGGCGAGGAAGACCTCATCGCCGTCTTCAACCTGCTGCCCCCCGGGCGCAAGGCGGACGTCTTTGCCTACCTCGACACCGGGCACCAGATCCGCCTGCTGGAGGCCTCGCCGCGCGAGGACGCCCGCTTCATCCTCTCCGAGATGGAGGCGGACGATCTCACCGCCCTGCTGCAGACCCTGGACCCGGACACCCTGCGCGGCTACCTGCGCCTGCTGCCGTTCCGCGCGATCCGCCGCGCGCTCAAGCAGCTCAACTACCCGGAGGACTCGGTCGGCCGCGTGATGTCGCCGGATGTCGTCGCGGTGGACCCGGACTGGACGCTCAAGCGCGCCCTGGCCTTCATCCGCCGCAACGCGGACGAGCACTCCAACAACGTGATCTTCGTGGTCGATCAGGACCGCGTACTGCTGGCTGCCATACCCATCCGCCACTTCCTGCGCGCCAGCGCCGACAGCCCGGTGCGCGAACTGCTGGGCGAAGCCGACCCGATCACCATCGCGGTCTCCGAACACGCGGTAGAGGCCGCCCGCCGCATCCAGCACTACGACCTGGAGAGCCTGCCGGTGGTCGGCGAGATCGGCGAGCTGCTGGGCGTGGTCACGGTCGACGACGTGATGGACCTGATCGAGGCCGAGTCCACCGAGGACTTCCACAAGCTGGGCTCGGTGGGCACCCTGCCGCTGTCCCCGCAGGAGGCCAGCCCGTTCCTGCTCTATCGCAAGCGCATCGGCTGGCTGCTCGGTCTGGTCGCCTTCAACACCATCGGCGCGCTGATGATCTCCCAGTACGAGGACATCATCGAGGCGGTGGTGGTGCTGGTGTTCTTCCTGCCGCTGCTGATCGCCTCCGGCGGTAACGCGGGCGCGCAGAGTTCCACGCTGATGGTGCGCGCCATGGCCACCGGCGAGGTCACGGCCAGGGACTGGCTCCGGCTTTGGGCCAAGGAGATGGGCGTGTCCCTGACTCTCGGGCTCAGCATGGGCGTTGCGGTGTCGCTGGTCGGGCTGTGGCGTGGCGGGCCGGAGATCGCGCTGCTGGTCGCGCTGTCGATGACCATCATCGTTACCGTGGCCAGCATCCTCGGCATGCTGCTGCCGGTGGTCCTGAACAAGTTCCGCCTCGATCCGGCGACCGCCAGCGTACCGCTGGTCACCTCGCTCGCCGACATCGGCGGTATCCTCATCTACTTCACGCTGGCCACGGCCCTGCTCGGCCTGGCAATCCCATAGGACCTCCCGGATGAGCCCGACCGAACCGGATCTCGACACCCTGCCGCAGGCCCTGCAGACCGCGCTGACCGCGCCCACCGCGGAGGCCCTGCAGAGCCTGTGCGCCGAGCACGCGGCGCCGGATCTCTCCGACGCGCTGGAGGCCCTGCCGGCCCAACAGATGGAGGCCTTCTTCCAGCGCCTGGATGTCGAGTGCACCGCGGATATCTACGCCCACCTGGAATCGGATCACCAGTCGCGCGTGTTTCAGGCGCTGGACGACGAGCACGCCAGCCGCCTGGTCGCGGCCCTGTCCTACGATGACGCGGTCTCGGTGATCGACGGGCTGGAGGACGAACAGGCCGAATCCCTGCTCGAGACCCTCCCGGATGAAGACCAGGAGGCCCTGGAGACCCTGCTCGGCTACCCGGAGGAGAGCGCCGGGCGCCTGATGACGCCCGAGTTCGCCACGGTCCAGCCCGACTGGTCGGTGGCCGAGGCGATGGATCACCTGCGCGAACAGAGCGACCTGGCCGAGACCATCAACACCATCTTCGTGGTCACGCCCACCGGCGAACTGCTCGGCTGGGTGCGCCTGAAGGGGCTGCTGCTGTCGCGCCCCACCACCAGCGTGCGCGAGCGCATGAACACCGATGTCGTCAGCATCAGTGCCGAGGAAGACCGCGAAGAGGCCGCCCACCGCATCAGCCACTACGACCTCGACGTCCTCCCGGTGGTCGACGACAACGGCCACCTGCTCGGCATCATCACCGTCGACGACGTGATGGACGTTCTGCGCGCCGAGACCACCGAGGACTTCCACCGCATGGCCGCGGTGGGCGACGTCGTGATCTCGCTGCGCGATGCCAGCATGCAGCTGCTCTACCGCAAGCGCATCGGCTGGCTGGTCATCCTGGTCGCCGTGAACATCCTCTCCGGCCTGGCCATCGCCCACTTCGAGGCCGCCATTGAGACCGTGGTCGCGCTGATCTTCTTCCTCCCGATGGTCATCGCCTCCGGCGGCAACGCCGGCGCCCAGGCCTCCACCCTGGTCGTACGCTCGCTCGCCACCAACGACATCAAGCCCCAGGACTGGTGGCGCCTGGGCGGCAAGGAAATCCTGGTCGCCTCCGCCCTCGGCGCCACCCTGGCCGGCGCCATCTGGCTCTCCGGCAACTGGCTGGGCAGCCTCGAGGTCGCCAACGCCATCGCGCTCGGCATGTTCCTGGTCGTCCTGTTCGGCTCCCTGTTCGGCCTGCTGCTGCCGTTCACCCTCACCCGCCTGGGCGTCGACCCCGCCGTCGCCAGCGCCCCGCTCATCACCTCCGTGGTCGACGTCGTCGGCATCACCATCTACTTCGCCACCGCCGTCGCCATCCTCGGCCTCTAGCTCCCAGGCCCCGCCCCCAACCCTCCCTGTAGACATCATGGATTGACCTGCCCGACCTCGAGAGCGTGGGTTATGTTTTCGGGGTTGGGATAACCACCTTCAACACAGAGCCATTATCGAGGGGGCAGGTCATGAATGAGTTTATCGCGGAAGGGGTGAAGGATGCAGGCCCGGTGACGGGGCAGGCCGGGGTGAAGCGAGTGCTCGAGCAAGCGAGCAACGTCTACGGTGCCTACATCGGGCTGGACGTGCATAAGGAGACGATTGCGGTGGCGGTGGCCGAGTGCGGTCGTG
>NZ_KB906125.1:0-30975 GCF_000381185.1 Thioalkalivibrio sp. ALMg13-2
CGTGTTGGCGATCTCCCCGTAATACTCCGGCGCGCCACGACCGCACTCGGCCACCGCCACCGCAATCGTCTCCTTATGCACGTCCAGCCCGATGTAGGCACCGTAGACGTTGCTCGCTTGCTCGAGCACTCGCTTCACCCCGGCCTGCCCCGTCACCGGGCCTGCATCCTTCACCCCTTCCGCGATAAACTCATTCATGACCTGCCCCCTCGATAATGGCTCTGTGTTGAAGGTGGTTATCCCAACCCCGAAAACATAACCCACGCTCTCGAGGTCGGGCAGGTCAATCCATGATGTCTACGGGATTTGGGGTGTGCTGACCAGGTATCCGGGTTCCCGGCGGTGGGGGCGGGCACGTTGGTGGGGGTGTGCGTGACGGAGGCCATCCCGGCTCTCCGCCGCGCTGCGGCCGGGATGGCCTTGCAGGTGCTGACCCCAGGCTACCCACTTCCTTCTTACCCCTTCGCGCGCTTCCCGTCTTCCTGTGACACGCGATTGTCTGTGTGCCGTCGGTGGTTAAAGGCCGGGAGACCGCGGCTCAGTTGTCGCCGTGTGTGGCGGTGACTTCCAGGTCCAGGCGCCCGCGCGCCAGACGTGCATGCACGCGTTCGCCGCTGGCGGTCTGATCCGCAGCGCGCAGGACTTCGCCCTCTGTGGTCTGCAGGATCGCGTAGCCGCGTTCCAGCACTGCCTCCGGGCCCAGTGAACGCAGCTGGCGCGCAGTGGCGTCCAGCTGCCGCTGGCGGGCGACGAGGGCCTGGTGGGTGGCCGTTTGCAGTTGGCGTTGCAGGCGGGCGAGAGCCTCGCGCCGCTGCAGGATGTCGTGGTCCGGGCGTACCCGCACCAGGCGCTGGCGCAGGTGATCCAGGCGCATGCGGGCGGATGCCAGGCGGGTGCCGGGCGAGGCGCCCGCCAGACGCAACCGGGCGTGTTGCAATCGCACCCGGGCGCGTTCCTCGAGGCGTGACCACGCGCGCTGCAGGCGTTCGCGCTGGTCGTCCAGGCGTTGGGCATCGCGTTCCAGCATTTGCCGCGGGTGGCGGCGTTCCAGGCGCGTATGCAGGGCGGTCAGGGTCTGCTGGTGGCGCGCCACGCGCTGGCCCAGCAGCCCGCTCAGGCGTTCGCGGGCCCGCGCTAGCTGGTGGCGCAGGGGCGCGGCATCCGGGCTGACAGCCTCCGCCGCGGCGGTGGGCGTGGAGGCGCGCAGGTCGGCGACGAAATCGGCGATGGTGGTGTCGGTCTCGTGCCCCACGCCGCTGACCACGGGGATCGGGCAGGCGGCGATGGCGCGCGCGACGCTCTCCTCGTTAAAGGCCTTCAGGTCTTCCAGGGAGCCGCCGCCGCGGGCGAGGATGAGTACGTCGACCCGGCCCTCGGCCGCGGCCTGTTCCAGGGCCGCGACAATCTGGCCGGCGGCCTGGGCACCCTGCACCGCGGTGGGGTAAAGCGTGACCGGTAGCAACAGCGGGAAGCGCCGCGCCAGGGTGCGCTCGATGTCGTGGCGCACATCGCCCTGGGTGGAGGTGATCACGCCCAGGCGGTGGGTCCAGGCGGGCAGTGGCTGCTTGCGCTCGGCGTCGAACAGGCCCTCGGCGGCGAGCTTTTCCTTCAGGCGCTGGAAGGCGGCCAGCAGGCGGCCCTCGCCGGCCGGTTGCAGGGCCTCGACGATCAGCTGGAACTGCCCGCGGGCGCCGTAGATTCCGGCTCGCCCCTGGATCTGTACGGCGTCGCCGTCGGCAAAGCGGGCGGCCTGGCGGGAGCGCCCGCGGAACAGCACGCAGCTCACCGAGGCGTTCTCGTCCTTCAGCGAAAAGTACTGGTGCCCGGATGCGTATTGACGCAGGTTCGATACCTCGCCCTCCACGCGCACGAGGCCAAGCCCGTCACGCAGCAGGCCGTCGGCACACTGGTTGAGCTCGGTTACGGAAAAGACGGGGGCGTCGCTCATGGGGGGCTCGATGGTTACAGACGGGTGAAGACGCGCTGGAAGACATCGGTGCCGCGCCCGACGGGGTCGACCCGCAGGCGGGCCTCTTCTTCCGCGAGGGCGTGGAACAGGCCGTCCATGGTGTGGTCCAGCACATGCTCGGCCAGGTCCAGGCGGACGTTTGCCAGAAACGGGATGTCGCGCATCCGCGACTCCAGCTCGCGGTGGGTCGTCATGGCCTCCACGGCGTCCAGGCTGTGCTCGATCGCGGGACGCATGGCCTCAGTCAGGCGCGGCCGCATCTGTGTTTCCAGATGGCGGGTGGCGGCGTCCTCGGGCCCCAGCAGGATGCCGCGGGCATCGTCGAGATCGAGCGCGAAGATCGCCCGGATGAAGGGTTCCCGGGCCTGCCATACCGCATCCTCGGCCGCGCGGTTCATGCGCTCCTCCAGGGTGTCCAGCGGCGCGGCCATGCCGAGTCGGCCCAGCGATCGCCGTGTGGTGGCGAGCACCTCGGGCAGGGGGATGCGCACGTCCGGGTTGCCGTAGAAGCCGTTGCGCCGGCTGAGGGTCTCGGAGGCGGCGTGGGTCGCGATGACCAGGGCCTCGTGCACCGCCTCGATCAGCTCGGCAGTCGACAACCCGGCGAATTCCGGTGGCCGGGTGATCAGCGAGCGGAACATGTCCTGACCGAAGCGCCACCAGTCGGCGCGAGCGCTGGACGCAGTGGCCAGGCCGAGGCCGGGGGCCAGCAACAGGGCCAGCGCGGTGCGTCGGGTGATGCGGGCCGTAGGCGCGCGCTCGGGCATGGGTCTCGCCTGGCAGGGGGCTCGGGATGGATTCGCATCCTATCAGGGTGCTGTCCGGGCGTCTGCGCACGGCCCTTGCATGTGTGTCTGTGCTTGTCCCGGAAGGGCCCGAATTCTATACTGAACGGCTATTTATCCGCCCCCGGGATTTTCCCCCTTGCGTCCCGGCGGGCCTGGCCTGGAGTGGTGCATGCGGATACTCGGTGAAGCCCTTACCTTTGATGATGTACTGCTGATCCCGGGGCATTCGAATGTCGTTCCGCGTGATGTCGACCTGGGTACCCGGATTACCCGCGAGATCACGCTGTCCGCCCCGGTGGTGTCGGCCGCGATGGACACGGTCACCGAGGCCAACCTGGCGATCGCGATGGCCCAGGAGGGCGGGCTCGGGATCGTGCACAAGAACATGTCGGCGGAGGCCCAGGCCGCCGAGGTCCGGCAGGTCAAGAAATACGAAAGCGGTGTGATCAGCGAGCCGATCACCATCGGCCCGGATGCGAGCATCGGCGACGTGGTTGCGCTGACCGACGCCAATCACATCTCCGGCGTGCCGATCGTTTCCGGCAACGACCTGATGGGTATCGTGACCTCCCGCGATCTGCGCTTCGAGACCCGCATGAACGCCCCGGTCTCGGAGATCATGACCCCGCGCGAGCGCCTGGTTACCGTGCCCGAGGGGGCCGACCGCGAGCTGGTGCTGGAGCTGCTGCACAAGCACCGGATCGAAAAGGTGCTGGTCGTCAACGACGACTTCCAGCTACGCGGGATGATCACGGTCAAGGACATCCAGAAGTCCACCGAGCACCCGCATGCCTCCAAGGACGAGCGGGGCCGTCTGCGCGTGGGTGCCGCGGTGGGTGTGGGTGAGGGCACCGATGAGCGCGTGGCCGCGCTGGTCGAGGCCGGGGTGGACGTGCTGGTGGTGGATACCGCGCACGGGCATTCCCAGGGCGTGCTGGATCGCGTCGCCTGGGTAAAGAAGCACTACCCGGACGTGCAGGTGATCGGTGGCAACATCGCCACCGCCGATGCTGCCAAGGCGCTGGTCGCGGCCGGGGCCGACGGCGTGAAGGTCGGAATCGGGCCGGGCTCGATCTGCACCACCCGCATCGTGGCCGGCGTGGGCGTGCCGCAGATCACGGCGATCTCCGATGTGTCCGAGGCGCTGAAGGGCACGGGTGTGCCGATGATCGCCGACGGGGGCGTGCGCTTTTCCGGGGACCTGGCCAAGGCGATCGCCGCGGGCGCCGATTGCGTGATGCTGGGCTCGATGTTCGCCGGGACCGAAGAGGCCCCGGGCGAGGTCGAGTTGTACCAGGGCCGCTCCTACAAGATCTATCGCGGCATGGGCTCTTTGGGCGCGATGCAGCAGGGCTCCTCGGATCGCTACTTCCAGGATCCGAACAGCTCGGCCGACAAGTTCGTGCCCGAGGGGATCGAGGGCCGGGTGCCGTACAAGGGCTCGATCGTCGCCATCATCTACCAGCTGATGGGCGGGCTGCGCTCGTCCATGGGCTATGTCGGCGCACACAACATCGAAGAGATGCGGACCAAGCCGCATTTCGTCCGCGTGACCGCCGCCGGCATGCGCGAGAGCCATGTGCACGACGTGGCGATCACCAAGGAAGCCCCGAACTACCGCATGGACTGACCCGGCCACGATGGCCGGGTATCCCTACCTGACATACTCCCGGCCCGCAGGCCGGGATACCGGATGACCTCATGACCCAGGATCTTCACGCCCACCGCATTCTGGTGCTGGACTTCGGTTCCCAGTACACCCAGCTGATCGCCCGCCGCGTGCGCGAGGCCAGGGTCTACTCCGAGGTGCATGCCTGGGACATGCCGGCGGCCGACATCCGGGCGTTCAATCCCACTGCGATCATCCTCTCCGGCGGCCCCGAGTCGGTGAATGTCGACCAGCCCCCGCGCGCCGAGGACGCGGTGTTCGAGCTGGGGGTTCCGGTACTGGGCATCTGCTACGGCATGCAGACCATGGCCGCGCAGTTGGGTGGTCGGGTCGAGCCGTCGGAGCGTCGCGAGTTTGGCTATGCCCAGGTGCGCGCCCGTGGCCATACGCCGCTGTTGCGTGACATCGAGGATCACACTACGCCGGAGGGCTATGGTCTGCTGGACGTGTGGATGTCGCACGGCGACCACGTGACCGAGCTGCCGCAGGGCTTCCGCTTGATGGCCTCCACCGATTCCGCACCGATCGCCGGCATGGCCGATCCGGATCGCGGCTTCTATGGCGTGCAGTTCCACCCCGAGGTGACCCACACCACCCAGGGCCAGCGCATCATCGAGCGCTTCCTGCACGATATCTGCGGCTGCGCGGCGTTGTGGACGGCCGACAACATCATCGACGACATGGCCGCGCGGGTGCGCGAGCAGGTCGGCGACGATCACGTGGTACTGGGCCTGTCCGGCGGGGTGGACTCCTCGGTGGTGGGCGCGCTGCTGCACAAGGCGATCGGCGACCAGCTGACCTGCGTGTTCGTGGATACCGGGCTGCTGCGCGAGGGCGAGGGTGACCAGGTCATGGCGACCTTCGCTCGCCACATGGGTGTGCAGGTGATCCGTGTGGATGCCGAGGAGCGCTTCATGAGCGCCCTGGCGGGCATCCAGGACCCGGAGGCCAAGCGCAAGATCATCGGCGGGTTGTTCATCGACGTGTTCGACGAACAGGCTGCAAAGCTCGACAACGTGCAGTGGCTGGCCCAGGGCACGATTTACCCGGACGTGATCGAGTCGGCCGACTCCAAGACCGGCAAGGCCCACGTGATCAAGTCGCACCACAACGTGGGCGGCCTGCCGGAGAACATGAAGCTGGGGCTGGTCGAGCCGCTGCGCGAGCTGTTCAAGGACGAGGTGCGCAAGATCGGTGTCGAGCTGGGCCTGCCCACCGAGATGGTCTATCGCCATCCGTTCCCCGGGCCGGGCCTGGGCGTGCGCATCCTCGGCGAGGTGAAGAAGGAATACGCCGACCTGCTGCGCCGCGCCGACGCGATCTTCATCGAGGAGCTGCGCAAGGCCGATCTCTACGACAAGACCTCGCAGGCCTTCGCGGTCTTCCTGCCGGTGAAGTCGGTGGGCGTGATGGGCGACGGCCGGCGCTACGACTACGTGGTGGCCCTGCGCGCGGTGGAGACCATCGACTTCATGACCGCGCGCTGGGCCCACCTGCCGTACGACTTCCTCGACCATGTCTCGCGGCGGATCATCAACGAGATCCCCGGCATCTCCCGCGTCACCTACGACATCTCCGGCAAGCCCCCCGCCACCATCGAGTGGGAGTGAGTGGAAAGACCCGCAATGGCGGGTGCTGACCGGCGTCATATCGGAGGCTTCAGGATCCTGCTTAGCCCACGGCCCGTAGCACGACTACCGGCCGTGGGGCTACGCCTTGCCTCGGAAGACACGGTGCACTAACGCGAGCGTGTACATTGATCGGCGGTTACCTAGACTGTGCCGAGGTGGACTTCCTGGAATAAACGGATCCCATGTTCAGACGCATCAGAGCGGGTGACTGGATTGTCGTGGTGTTGCTGCTGCTGCCGGTGCTGGTGGCGTGGCCGCGTTGGTGGCCGCGGCCGGGCGCGGGCGCGGCCGAGGTGCTCTCGGCGCTTGGTCACCTGGCCGGCGTGCTGGGTCTGAGCGCGCTGCTGGTCGGTGCAATGCTGAGTGTGCGCCTGCCGGGCCTGGATCGCTGGTTCGGCGGTTTGCCGCGCATCTGGACCCTGCACCGGATACTGGGTTTCGCAGCCTTCATCCTGATCATGCTGCACGTGGTGTGGCTGGCCTTCGGGGCGCTGCCCATTTCTCCGGAAGCGGCCATCCAGGTGATCTTTCCGCCCCTTGAACACGGGGCGGTATGGATCGGTTGGGGCGCATTGGCGCTGATGCTGATCTTTCTCGCGCCCACCTTTCAGTTTTTCGGCAGGCCGCATTACCAGCGCTGGAAGCGCCTCCACCTGTTGTCGGTGCCCGCGTTCCTGCTGGCGTTCGCGCACGCGGTCATGCTCGTGGAGCATGCGCTGCTCTGGTGGGGGCTCGCGGCCCTGGCGGTTGCCGCAGTGCTCTGGCGCAAGGTGCTGTCGCCCCGGCTGGGGCGCCATGATTATACCGTCGAGGCCGTGACCGCCCTTGCGTCCAACGTGGTGGAGATCACCCTTGCCCCGCGGGGCCGGGCCATGTCGCATGCCGCGGGACAGTTCATGTACCTCACTCCCCACGACCCGGGCCTGGAAGCCGGCCGGGGAGAAGAGCACCCCTACACCCTCTCTTCGGCGCCAGGCGAAGACGTTGTCCGGGTGGGTATCAAGGCCCTGGGCGACGCCAGCCGGGCATTGCAGACGGTGACACCGGGAACCGCCGTGCAGATCGAGGGCCCCTACGGGCAGTTCTTCGAGCGATACGAGCCGCAACGCAGGCAGCTCTGGTTCGGTGGCGGCATCGGCATTACGCCCTTCGTGTCCGGCGCCCGGGCCCTCCAGCGGGAGCCCGGGGCCGGGCCGGAGGTCACACTGATCTACCTGGCCAATCGACCGGACCGCGCCTATTACATGGACGAGCTTCGGGAGATCGCGCAGGGGCACCCGCGTTTCGATGCACAGATCCATTATTTCCAGGATCGCGGCCCCGTGGACGAAGCGTTCATCCGCGCCCATTGCCCGGACCTGGTGGAACGGGAGATCTACATCTGCGGGCCGCCCGGCATGGTGCAGCACCTGATGGGTCTGCTAAGCCGCGCCGGTGTACCCAGGGGTCACATTCATACGGAGGCGTTTGATTTCCTATGACCGTGAACAAGATTGCCTACACCGCGTTCGTGGCCTTCTGCACCGTGATCGTCACCCTTTGGGCCGTCAGCGCGCTGGTCGCGGAGACCCGCGAGACCCACGACGATCAGCGCCTGGTGACGGAACCCGAACTCGCGGCCCACGACAGTGCCGAGAGCTGCTGGAAGGCCATTGATGGCCAGGTGTACGAAGTGACGGACTATATTCCGCGTCACCCCACCTCCGAGGACGTGATACTGGAGTGGTGCGGCCGTGATGCCACCGAAGGCTGGTACAACAAGACGCCCGGGCGTCCGCACAGCCCCAGGGCCGCCGTCATGCTGGAACAGTACCGGGTAGGGCAACTGGCCGATGCACCGGCACCCCAGGCACGGCCCGAGGCTTCAGCGCCCACGCGGGAACCCGCCACCCATCCGCCGGGCCGGGTGCTGCTCGGCCTGTCGCCCGGGACGTACCTGGACGGGCGCTATCGAGGCGTGTTTTCGGACCGGGGCGCGATGCAGGTCAATATCCAGTTCGATCTGCGGGACCATCATTTCTACAACGTCCGGTTCCGGTACCTGAGCTACCGGGGGGTGGATTATCTGGCGCTTGAGGAGCACGAGGAACTTCATGCCGTGACGCGCCAGCACCGTCAGGCCATCGATTACCTCGAAGGCCGGCCGCTTTCGGCCCTATTCGATCTCTACGCGCCGGAGCATGTGGTGGACGACATCGACGCCTTTACCGGCGCGACCCTGAGAGGTAACAAGCTGATCTCGGCCATTCGTGATGCGCTCAACCGCGGCGTTTATCAGTGGCGGTGACATCCATGCGCGAGTACTGTTTAGCCCGGGTGCATTACCGCTTTATTGGAAAGGGAATTCGTTCCTTGCATACCGCCCGGCTAGGTTTCTGATAGCGGATGGTCGTCAGGTAAAAGATTCATACAACATGCCGGGAAGTCCCATGAAATTGATAACTTTCAACGGGCCTGCCTGACATGTCTGGGTGGTCCGGTTCCCTGGATGAGCTGCAGCGTCGGTTTGCCGAAGCGCTTCCCGACAAGCTGGAGAACCTTCGCAGCCAGTACCAGAAGCTCGACCCGTCCGACTGGGAGCCCTCCCTGGCGGAGAGCCTGCTCCATCAGCTCCATAGCCTGACCGGCAGTACCGGTACCTTCGGCCTGGCCGCGATGTCGGCCGCTTCGCGAGAACTGGCGACCCGTATCAAGAACATTGTGGAGGCGGGCACCCCGCCAGGGCATGAGGCGTGGGCGGCCATTGGCTCCGAGCTCGTGCGCCTCGGGGATCTCGCGCACAGCCAGGGTCATGGTGTCTCCCACGGCCCGGACTCGTTTGTACCCCCCACAAACCCGAGCCGCACGCCGGTCGTCCATTTGGTCGAGGATGACCTCGAACAGGCCGAGTATCTGGCTCGGGTCCTTCGCGATGATGGCTATCAGGTCAAGGTCTTTACCATTCTGGAGGACTTTCGCACGGCGTTCGCAGAAGACGACTTGCCCGCCGCGGTCGTGCTGGACATGGTCTTCCCCGAGGGCGACAACGACGGGGCCGAGCTGCTGGCGGAACTCCAGGCGAAGCAGGAACATTGTCCGCCGGTGGTGTTCGCCTCGGTGCGGGACGATCTGGACGCACGTCTGGCCGCCTACCGGGCCGGGGCCAGCCGTTACCTCCACAAGCCGCTGGACCCGCGGGTGCTCGTCGACGTGCTGGATATCCTCACCGCCCGTGTTCCCGTGGAACCCTATCGGGTGCTGCTGGCCGACGACGATCCCTTGCTGCTGGAGGCCGAGGCGGCCGTGCTGCGGGCCGCCGGCATGACCGTGCAGGCGCTGACACAGCCGCGCGATGCCCTCGATGTCCTGGATGACTTCCGACCGGACGTGGTGGTGCTGGATGTCTATATGCCCGATGTCAGCGGCCCCGAGGTGGCTGCCATCCTGCGCGAGCGCGATGGTTCTCTGACGCTTCCGATCCTGTTCCTGTCTGCGGAGACGGACAAGGACAAGCAAATAGCGGCCCTTGGCCTTGGCGGCGACGATTTCCTGGTCAAACCGATTCAGGCTGAACATCTGGTTGCCGCCGTCACCGCCCGGGCGCGGAGGGTTCGCCAGAGCGCATCGGTGCAACGTCGACAGCAGGACTTGTCGTACGAACGGGAACGCGAACACCTTGCCCTGGATCAGCACGCCATCGTGAGTATCGCGGATGTCGCGGGCAACATCATCTATGCCAACGACAAGTTCTGCGAGATCAGTGGCTACGAGCGCGCAGAACTGATGGGCCAGGACCACCGCATGCTCAAGTCGCAGGAGCACCCGCCGGCGTTCTATGAGGCCATGTGGGAGACGATCTCGTCGGGACAGGTCTGGCATGGCGAGATCTGCAACCGGGCGAAGGATGGTTCGTCTTACTGGGTGGAATCGACCATTACCCCGTTTCTGGACAAACACGGGCTGCCCTACCAGTACGTCTCGATCCGTACCGACATCACGCACGTCAAGGCGGCCGAAACCGCGCAGCG
The DNA here is from genome assembly GCF_000381185.1 of Thioalkalivibrio sp. ALMg13-2. NCBI lineage: Bacteria > Pseudomonadati > Pseudomonadota > Gammaproteobacteria > Chromatiales > Ectothiorhodospiraceae > Thioalkalivibrio > Thioalkalivibrio sp. ALMg13-2. The sequence continues at coordinate 10,065 of NZ_KB906125.1, forward strand.
CGCGCAGAATGCCATGCGCACTGTGGTCGGCGAGGCCGCGGGGAACTTGCTGGCGGCTGGCGCAGGATCGCTGGATGCAGCCATCGATCAGACCCTGTCCGGGATCGGCAGTCACCTGGGAGCCGACTGCGCCTATTTGTTCCAGTTCTCGGAAGATGGTGCGCGCATGAGCAGCAGCCACGAATGGTGCGCTCTCGGTGTGGACCGCAAGAAGGAGGATCTGCAGGACATCCCGCTGACGGCGGTTCCCTGGTGGCGGGATCATCTCCAGCGCGACGAGCCGGTGATTGTTTCCGACGTGGCCGCACTGCCGCCCGATGCGGCGGCGGAGAAGGCCATGTTCGAGTCCATGGGCATCCGGTCCTTTTCGGGGTTTCCGATCCGGCGCGGTGGGAAGAGCCTGGGATCCATCTGCTTCCATCATCGGGTTGGCACCCATCTGGAATCGATGAGCCAAGATCTGCTGAGTTTGCTCGCCGGACTGGTGGGCAGCGCACTGCTTCGTGCCGCGGTCGATCGGGAGATCCGGGAGCAGCAGCGTTTCACCCAGGATGTTCTGGATTCGGTATCCGCACACATCGCCGTGCTGGACCGGGAGGGCGTGATCGTCGCGGTCAACGAACCCTGGCGGCGCTATGCAGCGGAGAACGCACCCGAGGCAGCTGACGCGGATCGCCGTGACGACGTCGGTACCAACTACCTTGATATCTGTCGGCAGGCCGAGGACACCACGGAGCCGAAGGCCAGTGACGTGGCCAGAGGGGTCGAGGGCGTCATCGAAGGGTGCTTGCCCCATTTTCGGCTCGAGTATCCCTGCCATTCGCCCACCCGGGCTCAGTGGTACGAAATGACGGTGCTGCCATTGACGCACGATGGTGGTGGCGTCGTGGTGAGTCACGCCAATATAACCGAGCGGAAATTGGCCGAGGAGGCGGCGGAGACCGCGAAGGAGCGCCTGCGCCGGGGGCAGCTGTTCGCCAATGTCGGCACCTGGGAATGGAACATGGTTACGGACGAGTTGTACTGGACCGAGCGCATCCCGCCGTTGTTTGGCTATTCCGAAGGCGAGCTTGAGACCTCCTACGACAATTTTCTTGCCGCCATCCATCCGGACGACCGCGACGCGGTGAGTGCCGCGGTAAACGCCTGTGTGGCGGACGACGTGCCCTACGACATCGAGCATCGCGTGGTGTGGCCAGACGGCACTGTGCGCTGGCTCCTGGAGCGCGGTGCCGTGGTGCGCGACGCCGGTGGCAAGCCGTTGCGCATGCTCGGGGTGGTCCAGGACATCGATGGCCGCAAGCGTGCCGAAACGGCCCTGGCGGAGCGCGAGCGGCTACTCCTGGAGGCACAGGCCCTGGCATCGCTCGGAAACTGGCGGGCCGATCTGGTCAGCGGCGAGTTGTTCTGGTCCGACGAGATCTACCGTATCTTCGGCCATGAACCCGGCGGTATTATCCCGAGCATCGAGGTGTTTCATGCAGCCGTTCATCCGGATGACCTCCAGCGGGTTCGCGACGATGTGCTGGAAGCCGAAAGGACCGGCCGCCACGATATCGTGCACCGCATCGTCCGGCCCGACGGCAGCATTCGCCACGTCCACGAACTCGCGCAGGCGGAAACGGACGCCGATGGCCACCTGATTCGCCTGACGGGGACAGTGCAGGACGTGACCGATCGGGTCGAGGCCGAACAGCGCGTGCGCGAGAGCGAACAGCGTTTCGCCTTCGCCGTGGAGGGGGCCGGCGATGGCGTCTGGGACTGGGACGTCGCAACAGGCCGCCTGCTGTTGTCGGGCTATTACGAGCCCATGCTGGGCTACGAGACTGGCGAGATGGAGCCCCGTATCGAGGCCTGGAAAACCACGGTTCATCCCGATGACCTGGAGCGGGTGCTCCAACGGCTCAACGACTACCTCGAGGGTCGCAGCGATCGATACAGCGCGGAGTTGCGGCTGCGCTGCAAGGACGGCAGCTACAAATGGGTGCTGTGCCGGGGCACGGTGGTGGAACGCGATGCCCGGGGTAATCCGGCCCGCCTGATCGGCATCCACAGCGACATTGACGCGCGCAAGTCCGCCGAGGAGACCCTGCAGATCTTCAAGCATGTGGTCAATTCCGTTCTGGATGGCGTGCTGGTGATCGACACGGCAGGTGTTATTCAACTGGCCAGTCCCGCAGTTCGGACCATCTTTGGGTACGACCAGCAAGACTTGGTGGGGCACAACGTATCCATGCTCATGCCAGAACCGGTGCGTTCGGAACACGACGGCTACCTGCAGCGGTATCGGGCCAGCGGTGAAGCGCACATCATCAATCGACTCGTCGAGGTGACCGGGCAGAAGGCCGATGGGGCCGAATTCCCGCTGGAGGTCTCGGTCAGCGAAATTGCGATTGCCGGGCAGCAGTACTTCGTCGGGTTGCTCCGTGACATCAGCGAGCGCAAGCAGGCCGAAGAGGCCTTGATCGCTGCGCGGGAGGAAGCCGATCGCGCCAATCAGGCCAAGTCCGAGTTCCTCTCGAGCATGAGCCACGAGCTGCGGACGCCGATGAATGCGATCCTCGGGTTCGGCCAGTTACTGGAATACGACGACAGCCTTGGCGAGGAACCACAGGAGAATGTCAGCGAGATCCTTCGGGCTGGCAAGCATCTGCTGGAACTGATCAACGAAATACTGGATCTGGCCAAGATCGAAGCCGGCAGAATCGATATGTCGCTGGAGCCAGTGGAAGTCGATCCGGTCGTTCAGGAATGTCTCTCGCTTGTGGGTACGGCGGCCGACCAGCGCCATATCCATCTTCACCACGAGGGGACCGAGGGTGTCATGGTGCGGGCGGACCTGACCCGATTGAAACAAGCACTTCTTAACCTGGTCTCCAATGCGGTCAAGTACAACCGCGACGGCGGTCACGTGAAGGTCGACACGCACCGTGAGGGCTCCGACCGGCTCCGGATCCGGGTTGCCGACACCGGCAACGGCATCCCGGAAGACAAGCTGGAAGATCTGTTCGTCCCCTTCAACCGTCTGGATGCCGAGAACAGCGGGATCGAGGGCACTGGCATCGGCCTGACGCTCACCCGGCGTATGGTGGAACTGATGCGTGGCACGGTAGGGGTGGAGAGCGAGCCGGAAGTGGGCAGTACCTTCTGGATCGAGCTGCCGCTGGCGGAGGCGAAGGGGAGCCCGCTCTGCGGCGAGGAGCCTGCATTGCCCCGGGAGGCGTCTCCCGAGGACTGCGGGCTCTCCGATGAGCAGAGCCGGACCGTGCTGTACATCGAGGATACCCCCGCGAACCTGAGGCTGGTGGAGCAGCTAGTTGGGCAGTTGCCGGAGGTCCGCCTGCTCACTGCCCATACCCCGTGGCTGGGTATTGATCTGGTTCGGGAGCATCGACCGGATCTGATCCTGCTGGACATCAACCTGCCGGGCATGGATGGCTACCAGGTACTGGAGGTGCTCCGGGCCGAGGCTGAGCTGGAGCGAACCCCGGTGGTGGCGGTCACCGCCAATGCCATGCCGCGTGACATCGAACGCGGTATGGCGGCGGGTTTTGCGGACTATCTGACCAAGCCGCTCAATGTCGGACAGTTTCTGGACACGGTGCAGCGCCACCTCGCGAAAAGTACGACATGACGCCCGGGTGGGGCGAGACCTCTCTAGGGCTGATCTTCCAGGTCTACGCGCTGGCGTTCTTTGTTCTGGGCATTGCCGCGCTGCACGGCATGCGCCGGGAGCGCGGCTCCGGGCTGGCACCCCATCTTGGGTGGCTGGCCGCCTTTGGTGTGCTGCACGGGCTGCAGGGGTTCATCGACGGTGAACGCCTGCGGGATCCCGCCCCCGGGCTTGCGGTGCTGAGTGCCGTTCTGATGGTCAGCTCCTTTGCCGCCCTGCTGGAGTTCGGTCGGCGTCTGTGGAACGAGCGGCCCGGGGGGCGCCGACTGGCCGCGCTGCCCCTCTTTGCCGTGACCGGTCTGGGTATCGGCGCTGTCATGTGGGTGGCCCCCGCGGCCGCTGCCGGGCTGGAACTGGGCACACGCTACCTGCTTGGGGCACCGGCGGCGGCCCTGGCCGGCATCGGGCTGCTCTCCCTGGCGGGGGGCACGACCCGTGCGCAGGATACGTTCGCGCGCATCCGCTGGTTGCGCATCGCAGCCCTCGCCATGCTGGGCTACGCCGCCCTGACCCTGTTGCCGTCCCCGGCTTCCGGGCGGCTGCTGGCAGAGTGGCTGCCCACGACGGCGGATTTCCTTGCCGCCAGCGGATGGCCGGTACAACTGGTGCATGCTGCGCTTGCGGTGTTGCTTGCGGCGGGTTTTGTGATCCTCAACCGGCAAGGCGATACCCTTGCCGCCACCACCCTGCGCCGGGTGACGGACAATCTCGACGGGTTCGTGTACCGCTGCCGCAATGATCGCGACTGGACCGTGACCTTTATGTCCGAGGGCGGGGAGAACCTGACCGGATACCCGGCGGCTGACTTCCAGCGCGGCGCACGCCATTTTGCTGACCAGATTTATCCCGATGATCAGGAGTGCGTGTGGAACGAGGTCCAGGCCGCGCTGGCGCAGCGCGTCGAGTTCCGTTTGCAATACCGCATGCTCGATCGCGCGGGTCGCGTTCGCTGGTGTTACGAAGAGGGCCGTGGTCATTTCGATGCCCGCGGTGAACTGTTGTACCTGGAAGGCCTTGTCCGTAATGATGACGAACGTCATCGGGCCGAGGATGCTCGCCGCCGCATGCAGGCGCTGGTGGAAGGGGCACCGGAGGCGGTGGGATGGGCAGACCCCGATGGAACCGTGCTGTATTTCAACAGGGCTTTCCGGAATCTGCTGGCGATGCCGGAGGATGCGGACCCCTCCGATGGTTACCGCGTTCAGTCGTTTTACGATAACGAGGTTTTTGCGTTTCTTGAAGCCACGGTTCTGCCGACGGTCGCGACCAGCGGCCAATGGACCGGCGAACTCGCGCTAAAAGCCCTGGATGGGCGTTACATTCCGACCCTCAACAGTGTGTTCGCTCTCCCCGGCGAGGCGGGAGAGGCGGAAGTCATTGCGAACGTGATCACCGACCTTACCGAGCTCAAGCGTGCCGAGGCCGCCCTGGCCGAGAGTGAATCGCGTTACCGCCAGTTGTTCGAGCTTTCCACCGACGGGATTGCGTACGCCGATACCGAATCCACAAGTCTTGTGAGTGCCAATTTGAGCTTTGCCAATATGCTGGGGTATGCGCAGGCAGAGATCGCCCAGCTGTCGGTCCGGGACATTTATCCACCAGACGACCTGTCCTGGGTGCTGGAGCAGTTCAGCGAGCTGGCCAGTGGGCACCAGGCAGTGGCCCGGGATGTCCCCGTTTTGCGTCGCGATGGTTCGGTGTTTTACGCCGATATATCGGCCAGCTGGGTCACTGTGTCAGGCCGCTCGCTCATGGTCGGTGTTTTCCGAGATGTGAGTCAGCGCCGGATCGAAGCGCAGCGCATTCAGGATCTGAACGAGACGCTGGAGGCGCGGGTGCTCGAACGCACGGCGGACCTCGAGCGCGCCAACGCCGCGAAGAACGAATTCCTGTCGCGCATGAGCCACGAACTGCGCACGCCTCTCAATGCCATCCTCGGCTTTACGCAGGTGCTGCAGCTTCCGGGGGGCGCGCCTCTGAGTACGCAGCAGGCCGACAATGTCCGCGAGATCCATCATGCCGGGGAGCACCTGCTGGGGCTGGTCAACGAGGTGCTGGACCTGGCCCGTATCGAGGCCGGGCAGCTGGAGATCGCCCCCGAACCGGTGGCCCTGGTTCCGGTCCTTGAGCATGCCGTGGCCCAGATCGAGATGCGCGCTAGGGAGCGTGACATCCCGTTGACGCTGCAGGCGCATGAGCCTAGCACGGTGCTGGCCGACCCTCTGCGCCTGCGTCAGGTGCTTCTCAATCTGCTTTCCAATGCCGTCAAGTACAATCGCGATGGGGGCCAGATCGACGTCGGGTGCGAACCGGCGACGGACGGGCGGGTGCGGGTGAGTGTGCGCGACACGGGCCACGGCCTGAGCACCGAACAGCAGGCACGCCTGTTCCGGCCCTTCGAGCGTCTGGAGTCGGCCTATGAAGGCATCGAGGGCACCGGCATTGGTCTGGCCCTGGCGAAACAACTGGTCGAGGGCATGCAGGGCAGCATCGGCGTGGACAGCGTGCCCGGCGAGGGCAGCACCTTCTGGTTCGAACTGCCGCTCAGCGATGACAGAGCAGACATGGATCACGACACACCTGCGTCGACGAGCAAACCCGACCCTGCGACCCAGGGCAAATCGCAAACCATCCTGTATATCGAAGACAACCCGGCCAACCTGCGTCTGGTGCAGAAGATCCTCGACAGGCGCGCCGATATCGAACTGCTTTCTGTGGAAAATGCGGAGGATGGTTTGGTCCTGGCCGGACAGGAGCGCCCGGACCTGATCCTGCTGGATCTCAACCTGCCGGGCATGGACGGCTTCGAGGCCCTGCAACGCATGCGGGCCGACCCGGTCACCCGTGCCATCCCGGTGATCGCTGTCAGTGCCAACGCCATGAAGCGCGATATCGAGCGTGGCATGGCCGCGGGGTTTCAGGATTACCTTGTCAAACCGATCAACGTGCGGGATTTGTATATTGCCATCGACACGCACCTTGCCTCACCCAAGAGAACATCATGAGTAACGGACCGCACGCGCTCGCCCGGATCCTTGTAGTCGACGACGAGCCCGCCAATCTCAAATTGTTGGACAAGATGCTGCGCAGCCAGGGGTACGAGGCTCTTGTGCTGATCGACGATCCGCGCGAGGTCCTGACCCATTACCAGACAGCGCGTCCGGACCTCATCCTGCTGGACATCAATATGCCGCACCTGGACGGCTACCAGGTGATGGAACAGCTCAAGGCGCTGGATGATCTTCTGCTGCCGCCCATCGTCATCCTCACCGCGCAGCACGCTCAGGACTTCCTGCTGCGGGCGTTGAGCGCCGGGGCGCGTGACTACATCACCAAGCCGTTCGACCGCAACGAACTGCTGATGCGGGTGCACAATCTACTCGACGCACAGCTGGCGCACCGGCTGGTCCATGACCAGAAAGATGCGCTGGACCGGCTGGTGGCGCAGCGTACCCACGAGCTGTATTCCACCCGGCTGCAGGTGGTACAGCGGCTGGGCCGGGCGGCGGAATATCGCGACGAGGAAACCGGTTACCACATCCTCCGCATGTGCCATACCTGTGCCCTGCTGGCGCGGGAGATCGGCTGGGACGAGGCGCAGTGCGATCTGATCCTGAATGCGAGCCCGATGCACGACATCGGCAAGATCGGCATCCCCGACGCCGTCCTGCTCAAACCGGGGCGGTTCGAACCCCACGAATGGGAGATCATGAAGACCCACGCTACCATCGGCGCTAGTCTTCTGGAGGGCGATGACAGCGATCTCCTGCGTATGGCCCGTGAAATCGCCCTGGCCCATCACGAAAAATGGGATGGTAGCGGGTATCCCAATGGGCTTGCCGGCGAAGCCATTCCCCAGTCCGGACGGATTGCCGCCCTGGCGGACGTGTTCGATGCGCTGACTTCGGAGCGCCCGTACAAGGAGGCCTGGACGGTGGAGGCGGCGGTCGACATGATCCGCGCGAACCGCGGGAAGCACTTCGATCCCGTGCTGGTGGACGCGTTCCTCGACGTGCTGCCCGAGGTCGAGGCAATCCGTCAGCGTTTTGCGGATCCGGGGGAGTCTCGCTGATGCCGCCGCGGGATGGGGCCGCGCAACGCACGCCTGGGGCGGTCCCCGGCTCGTCGGGAGGGGATACCGCGTGAAACCGCCTCCCCGTCTCGCGAATGAACCGGAACGGCTTCGAGCCCTGCGGGCACGAGGGCTGCTGGATACCCCGGACGAGGAGCGGTTTGATCGACTCACGCGTCTGGCCAGGCGGATGTTCGGGGTGTCGATCGCGTTGGTTTCGCTGGTCGACGAGGACCGGCAGTGGTTCAAGTCCCGGCAGGGGCTCGAGGCCCCGGAGACCGGGCGTGACATCTCCTTTTGCGGTCACGCGATTCTCGGGGACGATATCCTCGAAATCCGCGACGCGCGCGCGGACTCCCGGTTTGCCGACAACCCGCTGGTTACCGGGGAGCCGCAGATCCGGTTCTATGCCGGCGCGCCGCTTGTCACCTCTGATGGTTACCGCGTGGGCACCCTTTGCCTGATTGACGGCCAGCCGCGGCAGTTGAGCGAGGACGAGCGCCGATCCCTGCGTGACCTCGCCGATGCGGTCGAGGCGGAAATCGACTCCACTGAACAGCAGGCGCTAAGCGATGCCCTGGAAGGCCTGCGGCGGCTCGGCGAGGCCATCACCCGTGCCCAGTCGGAGTTCATTCGTGATACCGACGAGGACCGCAGGCAGGCCTTCGACGGACTGCTTGCGGACATCCTCGAGCTGACCCACAGCGAATACGGCTTTATCGGGGAAGTGCTGTACCACCCGGAAGGGCTTCCTTATCTCAAAACCTATGCCATCAGCAATATCGCCTGGGATGATGCGACCCGGGCCTTCTACGCGGCCAATGCGCCCCGGGGGATGGAGTTCCACAACCTGGAGACCCTGTTCGGTGCAGCCCTCACCAGCGGCGGGCCGGTGATCGCCAACGACCCCGCCCGCGACCGGCGCAGCGGGGGGCTGCCCGAGGGACATCCACCGCTCGAGGCCTTTCTCGGCATCCCGATCGAGCATGGCGGCGAGCGGGTCGCCATGCTGGGGATTGCCAACCGCCCCGGTGGCTACGACCAGAGCCTGGTGGCGTTTCTGCAGCCGCTGCTGGTCACGCTGGGGCAGTTGACCGATGCGGCCCGCATCCGGCGCCGGCACCGCGCCGACCAGGAAGAGCTGGCGCGGCTGTCGCGGGTGGCCAGCGAGGCCACCAATGGCGTGATCATCACCGATGCCGAGGGCCGGGTCGAATGGGTCAATGACGGTTTTACGCGGCTGAGCGGTTACACCCTGGACGAACTGCGCGGGCGCAAGCCGGGCAAGCTGCTGCAGGGCGAGGGGACGGATCCGCAGGTAGCGGCGCGGATCGGGGCGGCAGTGGCGCGGGGCGATCCCTTTCAGGTCGACATGCTGAACTACCATCGGGATAACCGACCGTACTGGGTTCGCATCCAGGGCAATCCGTTGCGCGACGAGCACGGCAGGTTGCAGGGCTTCATGGCGATCGAGTCCGATGTGACCCGAGAAAAGGAGGACGCGGAGCGCATTCGCGAAAGCGAGCAACAGTTTCGCTCGCTGGTCGACAATATCCCCGGCATTACCTATCGCTGCCTGCCGGACGACGACTGGACCATGCTCTACATGAGCGACCAGGTGGACCCGCTGTCAGGCTATCCCGCGAGTGAGTTCATCGACAACGCTGTTCGTAGCTACGCCAGCGTGATCCATGGCGACGACCTGGCACGGGTGAAGGGGGCGGTCGACCAGGCGCTGCGGGCCGGGACCGACTGGGTCGTCGAATACCGGATCCGGCATCGTGACGGCGGTATCCGCTGGGCCCAGGAGCGCGGCTCGGCGGTTCGCGACGACGCGGGGCGGGTGTGTTATCTCGATGGCTTCATCCTGGATGTGACCCGGGATCGGGAAAACCGCGAGCAGCGCCAGCGCCAGCTGGAGGCCTTTGCGGCCCTCAACGACATCGCGTCGATGACCACGCTGGGGCTCGGCGAACAGCTCGAGCGGGCATTGCAGCTGGGAACGGATTTCCTTGGGCTGGAACTGGGTATCGTCAGCCGCATCCGGGGTGACGATTACGAGGTGCACGCCTGTGTCGCACCTCCCGGTACCGCTCTGGAGCCTGGACAGCACTTTTCCCGGAGCAGGACCTATTGCGACCTGATCTTCGCAAAAGGGGAACTGGTGGCCATCGACCACATGGCGGCCTCCGGGCATCGTGGGCATCCGTGTTACGAGCAATTCGGGCTGGAGGCCTACATTGGCGTGATTGTGGAGGTGCAGGGTGAACGCTATGGCACCCTGAATTTCTCGTCGGTGCAGCCGCGTCCGGTTGGGTTCAGTGATGGCGAGCGCATGTTCGTGCGTCTGCTGGCGCGCTGGATCGGTTCGGCGATCGAACGCGACGCGGCGGCGCGCGCGCTGAGACTCAGCGAGACCCGTCTGCGCGGGTTGTTCGAGCTATCGCCGGTCGGCATTGCCCTGAACGATTACGCGACCGGGGCCTTCGTGGACCTCAACCAAGCCCTGTTGCACCCGACCGGTTATACCCGCGAGGAATTTATTGCCCTGAGCTACTGGGACGTCACCCCGCGGGAGTACGAGCCAATGGAGCGCCAGCAATTGGAGCGCATGGAGGCGACCGGTCGTTACGGCCCGTTCGAAAAGGAATACATCCGCAAGGATGGCAGCCGCTATCCGGTGGTCCTCAACGGGATGGTGGTCCACGACAACACCGGGCGCAAACTGATCTGGTCGATCATCGAGGATATCTCGGAGCGCAAGCGCATCGAGCGCATGAAAAACGAGTTCATCTCCACGGTCAGCCATGAGTTGCGCACGCCGCTCACCTCGATCTCCGGTTCCCTGGGCCTTGTGACGGGTGGAGCGGCAGGGGCGTTGCCGGAGCGGATGCAGGCGATGCTGGAGATCGCTCACAAGAACAGCAAGCGCCTGGAACTGCTGATCAACGATCTGCTGGACATGGAAAAGCTGGTGGCCGGCAAGATGCGCTTCGAGAGGCGCGAGCAGCCGCTGTTCCCGTTGCTGGAGCAAGGCGTGCGCGACAACCAGGGATATGCCGAGCGTTACCAGGTGCGCCTGGTGCTGGACGCGGAGGACGATGGGGCCCGGGTGGTGGTGGACGCCGACCGTCTGCAGCAGGTACTGGCCAATCTCCTCTCCAATGCGGCCAAGTTCTCGCCGGAGGGCAGCGAGGTGAGGCTGGCGGTGGATCGGGACGGGGAGCGGGTGCGTGTCTCGGTGAGCGATCACGGCCCGGGGATTCCGGAGGCGTTCCGCGAACGCATCTTCCAGAAGTTTTCCCAGGCCGATTCCTCCGACAGCCGCCAGAAGGGCGGCAGTGGTCTGGGGCTCGCGATTACCCGGGAACTGGTGGAGCGCATGGACGGCGAGGTCGGGTTCGACTCCGTCCCTGACGAGGGGGCGACCTTCTGGTTCGAGCTGGGATGCCACCTTGATGAGGCCCGCGGATGAGGCCTTTGTGGTCAGAGCCGGTGGGCCGTGGGCTTGCGACGTTGGCGCTGGCCCTGCTGGCGGTGGCCGGCAATTACTTCCATCTGCCGCTGCTGTTCGGTCTGGACTTCATCTTCGGTTCGATCGCTGTGATGCTAGCGGTGCTGCTGCTGGGGACGCTGCCAGCGGTGATTGTCGCGATCGCCGGGGGGCTCTACACCCTGGTCCTGTGGGGCGTTCCGTATCCGATGGTGGTGTTTGTGATCGAGGCGTTGGTGGTGGGCCTCGTTTACCGGCGCTGGCTGCACAATGTGGTTGTGGCGGACCTGCTGTACTGGCTGGTGATCGGCGTTCCACTGGTATTGCTGTCCTATCGCGGCCTGATCGGGATGGACTGGGAACCCACCACCATGATCGCCCTGAAGCAGGCGGTGAATGCGCTGTTCAACACACTGATCGCCAGCTTGCTGGTGATGCTGTGGCGGTTGTCGGGTCGCGGCGCGCAGGCCTCCCGGCTGGGCAGGCCGTCGCTCGCGAGTCTGTTGTTCCACGCGATGCTGCCGGTCACCCTGCTGGCGGGCCTGGTCCCTATCCTGCACGAGGGCTATCAGCAGCGCGACGGGCACGAGGCCTTCATGGTCGAGCGCCTGCAGGAACGCGCCGAGAATCTGTCCGAGCGGCTCGCAACCGATTACCGCGAGGGACGGGTCCGCTATGACTACCATCTGGGGCGGGTGCAGACGCGCGAGGACCTGGGGCTTGCGATTGTGTCCCCGGAAGGTCGGGTGCTGGCCAGTCGGGGCGACGTCCGCAGCGTGCTGGAGGCGTCGGACGGCCAGGTGGAGCCCCGGGATCGGGAGCTTTCGATCTGGTTGCCGGGCGGTTCGATGTCGGCCGTGGGTCGCTGGGGACAGGGTTCCTACTTCGTTGACGCGCCGGTGGGCCCAGTGCCGGATGTCGCGCAGGTGTATGCGGAGATGCCGGCGGCGCCGGTGGTCCGGGCGCTGGAGCAGCAGCGCGTCGAGCTGTTTGCTCTGCTGACGATAATCGTGGCCCTGGCCATCCTGTTCTCGGCCGCCTTGAGTTATGCCATCAGCCGTCCATTGCACAAGCTGGATGCGGTCAGTGCAGGACTGAGTTCGGACATTGCCGCGGGGCGTTCGCCGGTACTGCCGGAAAGTCGGATTCTCGAATACGACGGCCTGGCCGAAACCCTGCGGGAGATGTCGCGGCAGTTGGTGGCCAGTTTCCGCCAGCAGGCGCAGGCGCGAAGCGAACTCGAGTCCGAGGTGCAAGCGCGTACCGCACAGCTTGCGCAGACCGCCGATCAGTTGCAGGCGGTTCTGGCGGCCGCGTCGGAATTCGCCATTGTGGTGACCGACCGCGATGGTCTGATCACCCTGTTCAACCCGGGTGCAGAGAAGATGACGGGATATGCCGCCGACGACCTGGTCGGCAAGCAATCACCCGCCCTGTTCCATCTCTCCGAGGAGATTGCAACACGCTCGGCCGAACTGAGCGCCGCCTATGGACGGCCTGTCGAGGGCTTCCGGGCCTTTACCGAGGTAGCGGATCGCGACGGTGCGGAAACGAGGGAATGGACTTTTGTGTGCAAGGACGGTGTGCGCATCCCCGTCTCCCTGACGGTGACACCCAAGACCGACCAAAAGGGAAATATCACCGGCTACCTGGGTATCGCCGAGGATATCACCGAGCGCAAGGCCGCTGAACAAGCCCTGCGCGAGAGCGAACAGCGCTTCCGGGATACCGCCCAGCAGCTGACACTGGCTGCCGAGGCGGCACAACTGGGCGTATGGGATCTGGATCTGGCCAATGGTCGGCTTGACTGGGATGCAGGGATGTTCCGGATCTACGGTTTGGGAGAACAGGATTTCGGACATGCGGTGGAAGAATGGACCTGCAACCTGTTGCCGGAATCCCAGGAGCAGGCTACGGCGGACTTCGAGCATGGACTGGCCCACCCTGAAACCCCCTATGAGTCCGAATTCCGCATTCGTCGGGGTGATGGCCAGATTCGTCATATTCGCGCCATAGCCCAGGCCATATCCGGCCCGGGAGGGCGCGCAGAACGGGTGATCGGCATCAATGAAGACATCACCGAGCGCAAGGCGGCCGAAACGGCGGTAGTGGAACACGCCCAGCACACACAGGCCATTCTCGACAACATGGTGGACGGCATCATCACCATTGATGTGAACGGGATCATGCAGTCATTCAACCCCGCCGCGAAGCGCATCTTCGGTTATGGGGCCGACGAAGTACTGGGCCGCAACGTCCGCATGCTCATGCCCAGTCCTCACCGCGAGGCTCATGACAGTTACCTGCGCAACTACCAGAGAACCGGAGTGGCACGCATCATCGGCATTGGCCGCGAGGTGGAGGGCCAGCGCAAGGATGGCAGTCTGTTCCCCATGGAGCTCGCGCTATCGGAGATCACCCAGCATGGCCAGCCGCTTTACGTGGGGATGGCGCGCGACATCACCGAGCGCAAGCGGGTGGAACGCATGAAGAACGAATTCGTCTCCACCGTCAGCCACGAACTCCGGACGCCACTCACGTCGATTTCGGGGTCCCTTGGCATGGTGGCCAGTGGGGCCCTCGGCGAATTGCCAGAAAAGGCGGGGGAAATGGTTGCGATTGCCCAGCGCAACAGTGAGCGTCTGACGCTGTTGATCAACGACCTGCTGGATATGGAGAAGATCGCGGCGGGCAAGCTGCACTTCGAGATGCGGCCGCAACCCCTGAAGTCCCTGCTTGATCAGGCACTGGAAAGCTATCAGAGCTATGGCGACCAACACCAGGTGGAACTGGTGCTCGAGAGCGGCGTGCCCGAGATCGATGTTCGGGCCGACGGCCGGCGCCTGATGCAGGTGATGGGCAATCTGCTGTCGAACGCCGTGAAGTTCTCGGTCCCCGGCGGCTCGGTTCGGGTCTCAGCGCAGGCCCTGTCCGCGCCGGACGCCTGCGTCCGGGTGAGCGTCGCGGATGATGGTCCAGGGGTTCCCGAAGACTTTCGCGAGCACATCTTCGAGAAATTCGCACAGGCCGATGCCTCTGACACGCGGCAGAAGGGTGGCACGGGTCTGGGCCTGGCGATCACCCGGGAACTGGTGGAACATATGGGTGGGCGCATAGGGTTCGACTCGGTAGAAGGCGCGGGGGCCACCTTCTGGTTCGAACTGCCCCTTGCCCTGGACTCGGGGTCCTTTGCATTAACCGCAGGACGGTAGCTGCGCGCGGGCCGAGACGCGCACAGCACTAGAGCCATCCAACCCGAAGGAGCCGAACGTGGCCGAGCTGCAACGCATTCTCTATGTCGAAGACGAACCGGATATTCAGGCGGTCGCCGAACTGGCCCTGGAGACGGTCGGCGGCTTTACCGTCAAGATCTGCGCCTCGGGCGAGGAGGCGGTGCGCGATGCGGAGGCCTTCGCGCCCGACCTGATCCTGCTGGATGTGATGATGCCGGGTATGGACGGACCGTCGACCCTAGAGGCGCTGCGCGGGATTCCGGCGCTGGCCGAAGTGCCGGTGGCCTTCATGACGGCCAAGGTTCAGCCCTCCGAGATCGAGCACTACAAGTCGCTGGGGGCCCGTGACGTGATTGCCAAGCCTTTCGATCCCATGGCGCTCTCGGATCAGGTACGGCGTATCTGGCAGGGGGCCGCATGACGCCGACCGATGCCGAGCAGGCCCTGACCACACGGCTGGAAGAACTGCGATCCCGGTATCTGGAGCGGCTCCCGGACGAGTTCGCCGAATTGAGCGCGCTCCAGGGCAGACTGTCCGGCCAGGAACAGGATCGCGACGTGCTCGATGAGCTGCAGCAGCGTCTGCACAAGCTGGCCGGATCCGGCGGCAGTTTTGGGTGCGCGTCGCTGAGTATCGCGGCGCGCTCTCTGGAGCAGCGGATCGGAGCCTGGCTGGAGGCGAAGGAGTTGTCGCTGGATGCGCCGACGCGCCGGTCTCTGATGGACGAGATCGAGGCTCTCTCTCGTACTGTGCCCGAACGCCCGGAGCGCCCGGCTTTCCGGGTGGCTCCGGAAGCCCGGACAACCTCGGACAATACGCTCGAAGTCTGGTTGGTAGAGGACAACGCGGAGCTGTGCCGGCAACTGCAGCAACAGCTCGAGTCCTTCAACTACGAGGTTCGCGTGTTCCGGAGCATCGATGAGCTCAAGGGGGCGATGGAATCCCGGCAGCCGGATTTGTTGCTCGTTGACGTAATGCTGGAACAGGGGCGCGAAAACGCGACCGAGCGACTGGTGGACTGTCCGCAGGTCCAGGCGCTGGATTGCCCGCTGATCTTCCTCTCCGCGAATGATGACTTCCCGTCGCGTGTGCGCGCGGTACAACTGGGCGCGCAGGGGTATTTCCTGAAACCGTTGGATGTACCCCGCCTGGTAAGCCGCATCTCGCAAATCTTCCAGGAGCGCCACGCGCCGGCGCAGCGAGTGCTGATCGTGGACGATGATGCCGATCTTGCCGAGCATATGCGGCTGGTACTGACCGCGGCCGGGATGGAGGCCTGGGTGCTGGACGCGCCGCGCGAGATCATGGAGACGATCGCCGCGTTCCGGCCGGAACTGGTGCTGATGGATCTGTACATGCCCGAATACGCGGGCACCGACTTGGCGGGGGTGATCCGCCAGCACGAGGCCTACACCCATCTGCCGATTGTCTATTTGTCCGCGGAAACCGATATCGAGCGCCAGATCGACGCCATGGGCCGGGGCGCGGACGACTTTCTGACCAAGCCGATCTCCGACCTGCAGCTGGTGGCGGCCGCGCGTGCGCGGGTCGCGCGGGCTCGCCAGCTGGAGGAGCGGATCAACAAGGACAGCCTGACCGGGTTGCTCAAGCACGCCAGTATCAAGGAGGCCGCCAACCGGGAGGTGCTGCGCGCCCGCCGGATCGGTCGGCCGGTCACGCTGGCGATGCTCGATATTGACCACTTCAAGGTGGTTAATGACACATACGGGCACGCCGTAGGGGACGTGGTGATCAGCTCGATCGCAACCTTGCTGCGTCAGCGCCTGCGTCAGTCCGATATCATCGGCCGCTACGGCGGAGAAGAGTTCGTCGCGGTGCTGCCGGAATGCGAAGCGGAGCATGCCCGGCGGGTGCTGGAGGATATCCGCCGGAACTTTGCGTCACTGGATTTCGGCCGCAAGGGCGAGCGCTTCGGTTGCACCATCTCCATCGGCATGGTGTGTTCGGCCGACTACCCAGACCAGGATGGCCCCGAACTGCTGGTCGCCGCCGACGAGGCGCTCTACAAGGCCAAGCGCGGTGGTCGTAATCAGGTCCAGCAGGGGGTCCCGGCTCACACGCGCGAGGTCACGGACTAAACAGGGTGCGATGTGGCGACTTGCACGACGTGCTGCATTTGAACCCTACCCCGTTAGCAATCGGTGAGCCGCAGCCCCGATCACCCGGATCACGTTCGCGGCTGGGACCCGCCCAACGCCGAACAGCCGTTGATTGGTGCCGCGGGCGGCGTCTTCCGGGGGGCACACTCGCTCATTCGGGTTCGGAATAGGCGGTATCTCGCCTGTGGCGCAGCAGGTCCAGCATCGCGTCGATGAAGTCGTCGTCGAAGGCGAAGGGATCCAACCGGGCGCTAGCCGAAGCGTTGCAGAAGCCAGCGAACGTCCATGGCTGCAGCGACTATTTCATCGACCACTCGCCGGATCCCAGGCCCACCAGTGACTGCTCAGGCAGCACCCGGCCCCCCTAGTGGCGGTCAATACACGTCCAAATGGTGCAGCTGGGCGTCGCGTCTTCCTCGTAGGCATGTCATCAAAGTCTATATTCCGATGCCCACATGGCTAGGTGTGATCTCTCAATAGGTTGTCCACGGGGCGTCCTCCTTGGAATGGCTAAGTCGGCAAACTCAGCATCCTTCGGAGTCGCCCCGTGGACAACCTATTGAGAGATCACACCTAGGCGGCTGAGTGTGCCGGTCCGTGAGGGTGGTAGCTTTTGTGCCTTTGTTCGCTACCGCGCAGACGGGTGGAGCCATTTCCGAGAAACTTTCCGTTGCTTGTCGGTGGATGCTGATCGGCATCCACCTTTATCCCACCACAGCAACGGGAAATAGCCATGAATACACCAGGCAGTAGCGAACACGCCACCACCGATCGCATCTCGGAGCGCGCTCACGAGACTGTAGACCAGGCCGCCAAGGGCGCCGGCAAGGCCGAAGAACGGATCCGCCATGGGGCGGCGAGCGCGGAGGAGAAAGCCAAGGAGGCCGGGGCGAAGGTCAAGGAGCAATCCGAAGAGGCCCTGCAATCGGTTAGTGGCTTCGTGCGGGAAAATCCTTTGCTTTCCCTGGGTCTCGCATTCGCGGCGGGGACCTTGGTGGCTGCTTTACGGCGCCGTTGATCGTGTTCCGTGGCCACCAGTTAAGGCAGGAGGCCGCGCATTTGCGCGGCCGAATTGATCACGGTGCCGGCCTTGTTCGCTGGCGGATCGACCGCTTGCTGCACCGGGCACGGGCCCTGGCCCGCCGGCCTGCTGTGCTGGCTATTGCCTTTGGGTGTGGCCTGTTGGCCGGTCGCCTGGATATGCCCGGCATCAAATATACCTATGGAATCCTGGCGGGCCAGATGAAAGCCTGGCGGATTGCATCCAGTCTGATCGGCTCGCCGCTTCGCTGACCGCGACCTATTTCTCGGGGCGCTGCGGTTCTGCTTCCGGGGGTTGCTGCTCTGCAGCGTCAACGAGCGATCTCGCCTGGACGAGCAAGCTGTTAACGCTCGCCCGGCTTTCACGGAACGTGAGGTCCCGGGTGATGTGCCGGAGTCGCCAGAAGGCCAGCGCCGCCAGCACCAGATGTGCCAGCGTTACCGTCAGCAGCGCGCCCGTCAGGCTGAAGGCCTGCAGGCTGGCCAGGGCGACCACCAGACTCGCCCCGGCAAACAGCCAGCCGCCCACCAACAGAAGCGCAATCATCACGGTGAGCCCGATCATCATCAGCACCGTGTGTCCGAACAGCCGCGCCTCTACCGCAAGAAGGCGAGCGATGTCCGCCGCCAGGGTCTTCAGGATTTGCGTGATGTCCTGGCTGCGGTCGTGACCGCCATCCTCGTCCTGACTGGGATCTGTTTCCTTCATGGTCGTGCGTCCTCCCGGCTACTCAGCGCGTGTTTCAGGCTGGACTTGATTTCACCCCAGATGGCCACAAAGAACGCCGTCAAAGGAATCGCGAGTACCATCCCGATAATCCCGTTCAGGGCTGTGCCCCAGAAGAACAGGGAAATGATGACAAGTGCGGGGTGCAGGCCAGAGCGGTTGGACATGATCTTCGGCGTCAGCAACCAGCTTTCGATCAGTTGTATCACTGCGAACGCCAGTACGGTCAGCATCAATAGCTCAATGCCGCCATCCGGCTGAAGGTAGGCCAGGGGCAGAATCACCAACAGTCCGATCAGGGTTCCCAGGAAGGGGACGATATTCAGCAGTCCCAGCACGAGCCCGGCAAGCACGCCGTATTGCAGGCCGATCAGCGTAAAGCTGAGCGCATACAGGGCACCCATGATCATGGCGATCATCAGTTGGCCCTGGAAGAAGGCGGTGATGTATCCCACGAAAACATCCATGAAATAGAGAATTTTCTGCTGAGTGCGCCCTTGGAATATGGATAACAGTTCCGATGCCTTTCCCCGCAGCGAGTCACCCGAGAGCAGCGCGAAGAAGAGAAACAGCGGAACGAAGCTGATACCCGCCAATATCCCCAAATAGGAGATAACGGTCTTTCCGGTGACTTCCAGAGAAGACTCGGACTCCTCCCCATTGCCGGCTTCCAGGCGTTCCGAAATCATGGCGCTAATTTCTGGAAAGTAAAAAGAAAAATGATCCTCCCAGCGCGCCAGGGTCTCGGGCAAGGCGGTTAACAGCTGAACGATCTGGGCGGTCAGGGTGGGGACAAGAAAGAACAACAGGGCGCCGACCCCAAGAAAGAAGATCGCCATCAGCAGCATGATGGCCAGCCATCTGGGCAAGCGAAGCCGGGTCTCGAGAAAATTCACCACTGGATGGAGCACCAGCGCCAGGATGCCTGCGATCGAGAGCGACAGGAGGAGGTTGTAGAACGTGCTCAGTATCCAGCCTAGAGACCACGCAACAATCGCGATCAGCGCGGTCAACGCCACCAGGGCCAGCAAGACCGCCGTATAGCGGAACAAGCGAAGCTCGGCGGCGTTGAACAGTCGTTTATGCGGGCGTAACCCGGCGCGGTCCTGAGCAGCCCTCCCGCCCCCTTCATCGAGGGATTCCTCCGTGTCGTGGGGCATTGTGGGGGGCCTGGCTCAGGTCCTTGACGATTTGCCGAAGAAGAACAACCCGACACCGGCCGCTGCGGAAGCCGCGCCCAGGACCAGAAACCAAATGGTGGAGTCCGTGAAACGGCCGGTAACGGCCTCGGTCACCTGGTCGCCGAGACTTTGGGAGGAGCGATACGCAAAGAACAGCAGGATCAGGCCCACAACAATCAAAACAACTGCCAGGATCTTGTTCAGTGCCAGAGTTTCATTAGTCGCCATGGTTAATCGTCCTAATGGATGAGGGGTCGTTATTCAATGATGGCGTGCGGGAAAAGTCGCGATGTTGGAAACCGCAACCGTCAATAGTGACCACCATGCATGGGGGCGCCTACACGGTTAAGCCGGCCACAAGGTTCCACCGGTACTTCGCGCGATCACCCCGCAGCGTCATCCCTGGCGTAGTAGGAATCCACAGTTGAATGCCAGGTTGCGTCGGCCATGTTGGGCCATTCATCCTTGGGAAACCCTGGTGCGTTCTTTAACCACTCGGGATCGGCGTCAAGCAAAAATCGCTTGTGCTCCTTGTCGTGCTTCAAGGCCTTCCACGGGATCGCGAATAAACGATCACCCATGCCTAGAAAACCGCCTGAGGCCAGGACCGCGTACCGTATTTCGCCCTCGCTGATGTCAAGCATCACGTCCAGGATCTTGCCGAGCTTCTCTTCCCGCAGGTTGCAGACCTCGTCACCGGTTATGGTGCTGGCGCTCACTAGCGTGGGTCCGACATGTGTGTCGTTGGAGGTTTCTTGGCCACTTTCCGAGCCGGGTGCAGAGCCGATCATTCGGTTTTCTTCTGGGCGTCGCTCTTGAGGTCCCCGTACTTGGCTTGAGCCTTGCCGGCATGCTTTTCGGCCTTACCCTTGACCTCGGTGCTCTTGTCGCCGGTCGCCTTGCCAGCAACTTCTTTTAGCTTCCCTTTGGCTTCTTTCCCATGACCTTTGCTTTGATCCTTGTTCATCAGATGATCTCCAGGTGGTGGTAGCGCTCGTTGTCGGCCGCTTCCTCGCGGTCAGTAGAGGCAGCTTGAAGCTTCCAAACTAGGGCAAGCCCGGGGGTGGGTCTGTGCGCTGCCCAACATATACAGAGGCCCTGTGTCGCCTTCCCGTAAATTCGGTCCATTGAAAACTGGAGGTTTCCGGGGTGTGTAACTGCCGGTATTCGACCGGCGTCAGGTCCCCCAGCGAGTCGTGAGGGATGGTTTCGTTGTAGTCCTGCAGCCACTGCTCGGTGTGTTCCCGGACTTCGGTCAGCGTTCGGAAGACGGAGAGGTCCAGGACCCCGCGGCGGTAGCTGCCGTTGAACCGTTCGATGAAGCCGTTCTGCATCGGTTTGCCCGGCTGGATGAAGCTCAGTTCCACGCC
>NZ_KB906126.1:0-30596 GCF_000381185.1 Thioalkalivibrio sp. ALMg13-2
CGGCTGCTGGCCCGGCACCAGATCCAGGCGAGCATGAGTCGCCGGGGTAACTGCTGGGACAATGCCGTCGTCGAGCGCTTCTTCCTGAGCCTCAAGACGGAACGCGTCTGGCAGCGTCGCTACGCGAACCACGGCGAGGCGCGGCGGGATATCGCGGACTACATCGCTCGGTTCTACAACACCGTTCGCATCCACTCGACGCTGGGCTACCTGCCTCCCAGCGTCTACGAGCAACCAACGGCAGCCAATCCACCTAACGCGGTGTCCGAAATCACTTGACCACCACATACGGCCGGGATGACGAGAATGGGAACGCTGTGGCCGGGATGAGGATTGGGGGCTGTTTGTTGCGGGCGTCGGCTTGGGCTGCGTACGGCCTTGTGGCGCCCGTTGGTAGCCCGCCGAGGGGCGGTTTACGGACTCTACATATCCGAGGGCTATCCCTGATCATGAACGACGTAGGGTGCCAATGAGCGCAGCGAATTGCACCGATCGTGGCGCGGGGCGCTCGGGGACCGGGGCCTGCATGGGAACGGTGCGGTTCGGCTGGCACCTCACAACACCCTACGGTGAGGTAGGTGCTAACGCGGGGTGACGCGCAGGGTCTCGGCGCCCAGGGCCTGCAGGCGTCCACGTACGCTGAGGGTCAGGGTGGAATGCCCGGCCTCCAGCGACGGCTGGCTGGCTGACTCGTCCATGGCGCGCATGGCCATCATGGGCTGTGGCCGATCGTAGTGATCGTCCGGCAGTTCCACTTCCAGCGTGCGCAGGTGCGTGGCCCCCAGCGAGCGGGCGATGACGCGCGCTTGTTCCTTCAGGTCTTCCATGGCCTCTTCGATCATCGCCTCGCGATGTTCCTGGCGTGCCTCGGGGCTGAGGGAGAATCGGATCTGGCTGACGTTGAGGTCCCGCTGCTGGAGCGCGCCGACCAGTTCGGTCAACCGATCGAAATCGGCTCCGGTCAGTTCCAGGTTCTGCTGGACCAGCCAGGCATTGATGCGGCTGCGGTCATCGGCGTCGTGGATGGCGCGGGTGGAATAGCCGATGGTGCGGGCGTCAATCCCATCCTGTTCGCCGGCGCGTTCCAGTGCGGCCTGCATGTTGCGGTTGACGGTGGCAGCGGCCGTGGCGGCCTCCGGGGCGCGGGCCTCGGTCGTCATCAGCACGGTCATGTGGTCGTTGGCGACCTGGCGCTCGGCCTTGCCGGTCAGGGCCAGCGTGGTTCCGCCGTCGCTTGCGATGGCCGTAGCCGGAAACGCCAGGACCAGGGCGGCGAGCCCGGCGACGAGCCAGGACGGGCGGGACGCGAGGGGGGTGTTCTTCGGTGGCATGTTCATGAACCTCTACAGATTGCGCGCAAGCCGGAGGCCGGCGAACACGTGACGTTTTTCGGGGGTGAAGAAGTTGCGCATTGTAGAGCGGGTGAGCAATGGATCGCTCCAGGCGCTTCCGCCGCGTAGAACGTAGTGTTCGCCGTCGAACCAGGGTAGGGAGTATTCCTTGTACGGAAAGGGCTGGAAGCCCGGGTAGGGCTGAAAGGTGTTGCCGCACCATTCCCATACCTGGCCCGTGGCGCGCAACCGCCCGGCCTGGGCGGCGTGTTCCCATTCGTGTTCGTGGGGGAGGCGGGCACCCACCCAGCGGGCGTAGGCCGAGGCCTCGAACCAGGAGAGTCCGACGGCGGGTGCATGCGGATCGAGTGTCTGGGTGCCGTGGGGGAGGGTTTGTACCCGGGTCCCGTCGGGTAGCTTCCACCATCCCAGAGGGGCCGCGATGCCCGTTTGTTCCAGCCAGGTTCGACCCGGCGGGTCCCAGTGGGGGCCCGGGCGGTAGCCTCCGGCCTCGATAAACGCGGCGATCTCGGCATTGGAGACCGGATGGGAGCGGATCGTGTGGGGCGCGAGCCGGACCGGGTGGAGGCCCCGCTCGTTGTCGAAGGCGGTCGCCGCGTCGCTGCCGCTGACATGTTCGCCGCCCGGGCACTCGATCCAGTCGCCGCCGGCCGCCAGTGCGGGTTTTGGTTCCTGCGTTCGGGGTGGGGCGGGGCGATGCAGGCGGGCGAACCAGCGCACCTGCTCCAGGCTTTCCAGGTGCATGGCGTGGTGCTGCGCGAGAAAACCGGTCAGGTAGTCCCGCTCGAGCAGGGGATGCCGCCGCACCGCCGGATGGTGGTGCAACAAGTCCAGGTGATGTTGCTGGCTGGCCTTGCCCCATTCCAGCAGGGATGGGCGCGTCGGGAGTCTTCCGCCGCGGCGCCACTTCGGGCTCTGTTCCGGGAAGTAGAGATCGTGCCAGTCGCGCCGGTCGGGCGGAGGTTCACCCAGGATGCGTTCGTGTAGCCATACCGCCTCGATGAAATGGCAATGGGCGTAGTGCCACCCGATGGGACTCAGGTCCGGGTGATACTGATTGCGCCATTCGTTCCCCGGTGTCGACTCCAGTGCCGTGTTCAGGCGGTCGTGCTGGGTCGCCAGGCAGTCCAGGAGGTCGGATGGGTGCGGGCTTGCACTCGGCTGCGGATGGGCGGCATTCATATCCGGTGGAGCGTGTTACAGCGCCAGGAGTTCCGGCGGTTCGTCGGGATCGAGGATCAAAAGATGGCCGGGCGGGACCGGGCGCCAGCGTTCGCGGTCGGTGAGGGGCTCGGAGGCCACGACCACGCTGTCGTCGGGGAACGTCTCGTCATCGGTGGTGTAGTAGAGGCTGGGACAGGGCGCATTGACCGCATGGCGGCTGGCGATGATGCGGCGGCCGTCGGACAGGATCACGTTCAGCAGGGCGGTGTCGGCCCCCAGCCAGGTCTCCACGGTGGAGAACGCCTCGCCGAGGGCGCCCTCCAGCGTCGCGTTGTCGTCATCGGCCAGGTATTGCCGGACCAGGGCGAAGAGGTATTCGGAATCGGTGGTTCCCTCGATGCTCGATTCGACCTCCTGGCTGAGGATGTTCTGGATCTGGCGCCGGATGTCGGGACGGAAGCGGCTGATCAGGCCGTTGTGGCTGTACAGCAGGCCGTCGCGGGCGAATGGCTGGGCGTTGACGGTGTCGCCGCCGAAGCCGGGGGTTGCGCTGCGGATGGCGGCAACCCACAGGGGCTGGGTCATGTCGCTGGCCAGATCCACCAGGTTGGGATCCTGCCAGAGCGGATCGGCGCGCCGGTAGTGGCGCGCAATGCCCCCCTCGCCAAACCAGCCGAAGCCGAAGCCGTCGGCGTTGACGCGGGCATACACCAGCTCCTGCGGGGCCATTGCTTGCTCGATCAGGTTGTGTGGCGGATCCAGGATCAGGCTGCGCAGCGTGATCGGAGGACCCAGATAGGCGAGGTGTCGGCACATGGCTAGGGTCAGTTGGGGCGTCCGGGGTTTCGTGCTAGCGTGCCGCAAACCACCCCGATACGGAAGCCCGGATGTCCGCCGAACCCAGTGCTGTCTCTATTTCCCCTCGTTACAGCCGCCAGGTGGTGGAGGAACGCGACGCCCACGCCGACTTGCTGGCCGATTTCCGTGCCGGGATGCTCGAGCCGCCCCGGTCCCTGCCGCCGAAGTATTTCTACGATGCGCGCGGATCGCAGCTGTTCGATGCGATCTGCGATACCCCGGAGTATTACCCCACGCGCCTGGAGGCCGACCTGCTGGAGCGGCATGCCGAAGCGATCCTGGAGGCATCCGGGGCGCGCACGCTGTTTGAACTCGGCAGTGGGACGTCGCGCAAGACCGAGTACCTGCTGGCGGCGCTGGAAGCCCGCGTCTCCGCGCCCCATTACGTCGCGAACGATGTCTGTGCCGAGATCCTCGACGAGGCCGGCGCGCGACTCCTGCAGCGCTTCGATCAGATGCGCGTGGACAGCCTGTGCGGGGACTACGCGGCGGCGCTGACCCATCTGGCCGATGTTTCCGGTGCACAAGCCGACGGTCCGCGTCTGTTTGCCTTTCTCGGCAGCAGTCTGGGGAATTTCGAGGACGCCGAGGCGGCTGCATTGCTGCGACGCATCCGCGACACCATGAACCCCGAAGACCGGCTGCTGCTGGGGCTGGACCGGGTCAAGCCGCGCCCCGTCCTGGAGGCGGCCTACAACGATGCGGCGGGGGTGACTGCGGCATTCAACCTGAACCTGCTGTCGGTGTTGAATACCGAATTGGGGGCCGACTTCGATCCGGACGGTTTCGAACATCGCGCTCCGTTCGTCGAAGAACTCTCGCGGATCGAGATGCACCTGGTATCGCGACGGCAGCAGACGGTGCGCGTGTCGGAGCCGGAGGCACTCCTGGAGATCGCCGAAGGCGAGGTGATCCGGACCGAGATCTCGCGCAAGTTCAGCCGCGAGGCCATCGACCGTCTGCTGACGGCGGCCGGGCTCGAACATGCGGCACAGTGGTCGGCGCCCGAGGAGTGGTACTCCCTGTTTCTGCTGCGGCCGGGGGCGGACTGAGCGGGATGCGCGCACCGCGGCTGGTGCTGGTGCGGCACGCCCAGGCCGGAAATCCCGGCGACTGGGACGGGGCGGATCGTGACCGGCCGCTGACCGACAAGGGCCAGGTGAGTGCGGTACGCATGGCGCAGGCGCTCGGGGATCTGCTGCCGGGATCGGTCGAGCTCCTTTGCAGCCCCTATCTGCGGGCCCGCCAGACGGCGATCCCTTTGTCCCAGGCGCTGGATGTCCCGGTGCGGCAGAAGAAATGGCTGGCGCCCGGGCAACCCACGGGGCTGGAGGTCGAGGCCCTGGCTCGCAATCTCCCGGCGGATGGAGGCCTGGTGATCGTGGGACACGAGCCGGACCTGTCGCTGCTCGTAAGCTGTCTGCTGGGCACGACGGGCGGGCGGAGTCTGGTTCATATGGGCAAGGGCGATGCCTGCGGATTGACGGGCGCGCTGCCGGGCCCCATGCAGCTCGCCTGGCACCTGCCTCGACGTATCCTCGAACGGCTGGCCGGCGGTGAGGCGGATTGAACATGCACACGGAGAACGATGCCGAGACGGTTGCGGCCGTTGATCTGGGATCCAACAGCTTTCACATGATCGTGGCACGGCGCCAGGACGGCGAGGTCCTGAAGGTCGACCGCATCAAGGAGACGGTGCGTCTTGCCAGCGGTCTGGATCCCGATGGACAACTGGATCCGGAGGTGGGGCAGCGTGCCCTGGCTTGTCTGGATCGCTTCGGCCAGCGACTGCGCCAGCTGCCGCGCGGCTGCGTGCGCGTGGTCGGCACCAACACCTTGCGCCAGATGGACGACAGCCGCGCCTTCCTGCGCGCGGCGGAAGAGGCCCTGGGGCATCCGGTTGAGATCATTGCCGGACGCGAGGAAGCGCGGCTGATCTACCTGGGTGTGGCGCATGCGCTGGCGGACGATAGCGGCCGCCGGCTGGTGATGGATATCGGTGGCGGCAGTACCGAATTCATTATTGGAGAGCGCTTCGAGCCGGTCCTGGCCGAGAGCCTGGAGATGGGCTGCGTGACCTTCACCCAGCGCTTCTTCGCCGATGGCAAACTGACGCGCAAGGCCTTCGCGGCCGCGCAACTGCAGGCGCAGCGGGAGCTGCAACCGATCGCGAGTGCCTACCGCGCGGCCGGCTGGGAGCAGGTGCTGGGGGCGTCGGGTACGATCCTTGCCCTGGACCGCATGGTGCATGAGGGGGAATTGGACGAGGCGCCGGGTGTAAGCCGCGAGAACCTGGAACGGCTACGTGATGCCTTGATCGAGCAGGGGGCCATCAAGCGGCTGAAATGGCCCGGTCTGGCCGAGGACCGGGCGCCCGTGATTGCCGGTGGCCTTGCGGTGCTTCTGGGTGCCTTCGAGGCGTTGGGGATCGAGCGGCTGCACCCCTCGGACGGGGCCCTGCGCGAGGGCGTGATTCACGACCTTCTGGGACGTTTTCGGCACGAGGATGTGCGTGGCAGCACCATTCACCATCTGCGCCGGCGGTTCGCGGTCGATGCGTCCCAGGCGGAGCGGGTGCAGGCGACGGTGGCGCGCCTGGTGACCGCCGTTCGCGCCGCCTGGGAGCTCGGCGAGGACGACGCGGAACGCCTGGACTGGGCGGCCGAACTGCACGAGATCGGCCTGGCACTGGCCCACAGCAAATACCACAAACATGGGGAGTACATCCTCACCTGGGCCGACCTGCCGGGTTTCTCGCAGCCCGAACAGGCCGAGCTGGCGTGGCTGGTGCGCCTGCACCGGGGTGGGCTGAAGCCCAAGTTGTTGTCCGGGGTGCGAGAGGATCGCGCGCGGCCGCTGCTGTTCATGGCGGCCCTGCTGCGTCTGGCGGTGTTGCTGCATCGTTCGCGCGCGCCGGATCCGGTGCCGCTGGAGCGCATCGAGGCGACGCAGGAGGGTCTGACGCTGACCTTCGCGCCCGACTGGCTGGATACCCACCCGCTAACGCGCGCCGATCTGGATGCGGAACGCGAGGACTGGGCGCGCCACAAGCTGGAACTGGAGTTCGAGTGAGCCCCTATTCCGAACCGGACACAAGGAACGCAGGATGCTGACATTGGTGGTCTGGATCTAAGTACTCGCGGTGCCGCTGTAGATCGGCATCTGGTGGTCGGCGACTGGGTTTCGGTTGATGCGACACAACCGGTTGCTGGCACTGCCCTTCCTGCTGCAGGACCGGCTGCGGCACGGCGACGCCGAGGTCACCCTGCTGGGTGGGCTGCATGATGTGCCGCGCTCCGAGCGTCAAAGTGAAGCGGATACAGAAAACCGCGGGAGCTGAGGCGCTTACCGGGGGTGTTGTGAACGGGCAGGGAACCCAGCGACCCTCTGCATCGGGAACAAGAGGATTGGGTCCAGGAGCGCCTCGGTTCCGGGAGGATGCAGCACGCGTGTGCGGCCCGATGGGGTGGGGCGCGTGTGCACCTGTATTCACTCACGTTTGGGGCTTGTACTCCAGTTTCCCCGCCCTGCATTGCGCCCCGAGTGTTTATAGAACGGGGGTAGAGGCGCTAACCGCTGTGTGACCCCTGCCTCGGGGGCCCGGGGTGCCCACGCGAGCGTGTTCACCCATCAGCATTTCTCTGGAGCGAAACCTGCTCACTGGGCATTTCGCCTGTGGTGTCGGGGGCCGACAGCCCAAGGCGCCCCAGAAGCTTCTGGCATTCGGCGGAGTCCGCCGCCCCATTGGTCAGCAAAAAGGCGGTGCGCATGATGGGGAGATGAATGTGCCCGCTGCCCAGACCGAAGCCGTGGGCTGCCCCAATCATCTGCTTTAACGGAAGAGAAAGGCGCAGACGCGACTTCAGCGCTACGGCCATTCGAGCGGGCCAGGCCCCAGCAAGCGCCGTATCCAGGGCGGCTGGGTCCAGGGTGCAGCCCTGAAGGACGCAGCGCTGTGCCGTGGCGATGACCGCGAGCTCGCCCAGGCGATGCATCAGTCCGGCGGTAAAGCAAAGGCTGGCGTCCGCCCGCAGGCTGCGGCCTAGGGCCGCAGCCTGGTGGGCCATGCGTTCGCTCTGTTCCTGGTAATGCCGGGCGCGGGTCTGGAGGGTGGGGTCCTGAAGCGTGGTGGTGAGATCGAGGGCCATGGCCATTGCCAGATTCAGGGCGGTGGGGATGCCCAGAACCTGCAGGGCGTCGCGTAGCGAGGTATTGGGGGTGTCGGTGCGCCGCAGTGCACTGCCGTTGGATGCATCGATCAGGCGCGTGACCAGGGATGGAATGTCCTGCCAGGCCTTCTCCAGTTCGGACAGGGAGAGTGTGTCGGACCGCGCCCTCAGTTCCCGCAGTGCGTCAAGACCGATCGGTGTAGGCAGTCTCAGCTCACCGGATTCGGCCTGTTGCAGGGCGTTTTCCAGGGCGGGCGCCTTCGGCTCGCCCTCGGCTTCTTCGCGGGACTCGGCGGTAGTCGCTCCCGTAGCCAGTATCGCTTGCAGACGGTCATGCACCAGTTCCGCCTCGAAGGGCTTGGAGATAAAACCCCGGACGCCGTAGCGAGCGGCGCGCTGGACACTCTTGCGGTCCGGGTTCGCGGTGATGATGACGATGGGCGTGACGCGGCCATCGATGGCCGCCCGTCGCAGGAAGTCCAGCCCATTCCCGTCGGGCAGCGAAAGGTCCGACAGCACGAGGTCGTGGTGTGTCTCGCGCCAACGTCGCAGGGCTTCGGTGATGGAGCGCGCGTGGAAGATGTCGGAATCGGGATAAAGGCCGCGTACGAGCGTCTTTAGAAGGTCCGCCATGAGTTCTTCGTCTTCCAGTATGAGGATCTTCATAGGGGGTCCGGATGCTCACGCCCACAGGGAGGTTGTGATTCTCAGGTTCGGTCGTCCGAAGAACGGGGTCAAGCGGGGACCGGCGCAGTCCCAGGACCGGGTGCCCGCGCCGGCCATGGGTGTCGTCGCATCAGCCGGCGGTGGACCCCGCCAGCTGGGCTGTCAGGGCCTCCTGCGCGGAGTAGGGCGCCTGGTCGTCAGCGGGTCGAATGCGGGTGTAGCTGCCGTCGGGCTGCAGTGCCCAGGCGGTGGCGTTGTCCTGCAGGTAGTTGAACAGGGATTCCTCGGCGACGCGGTCGCGCAGTTCCGGGTCGCGTACGGGGAAGGCCACCTCGACGCGGCGGAAGAAGTTGCGCGGCATCCAGTCGGCGCTGGACAGGAACACCTCGGGGTCGCCGTCGTTCTCGAAATAGAACACGCGGGAGTGTTCCAGGAACCGGCCCAGGACCGAGCGCACCTCGATGGTTTCCGAGATGCCGGGCACCCCGGGGCGCAGGCTGCAGATGCCGCGCACGACCAGCTGGATGGGGACGCCCGCCTGCGAAGCCTTGTAGAGGGCCTGGATGATCTTCGTCTCGTTGAGCGAGTTCATGCGCGCGATGATGCGGGCGGGCTTCCCGGCCTGGTGGTTGTCGATCTCGCGCTGGATCTTCTCGAGCATCGCGGCGTGCAGGCGGAACGGCGCCTGGAGCAGCTGGCGCAGCCGGGTCACCTTGCCCAGGCCGGTGAGCTGGAGGAACACGCGGTGGACGTCCTCGGTAAGCACGGGGTCGGCTGTCAGCAGGCCGAAGTCGGTATAGGCCTTGGCGGTGCCGGAGTGATAGTTCCCGGTGCCCAGGTGGGCGTAGCGGGTGATGCGGTCGCCATCGCGGCGCACGACCAGCGCCAGCTTGGCGTGGGTCTTGTAGCCGACGACGCCGTAGGTGACGTGGACCCCGGCGTCCTGCATGCGGTTGGCCAGTTCGATGTTGTCGGCCTCGTCGAAGCGCGCCCGCAGCTCGATCACGACGGTGACCTCCTTGCCGGCCTGCGCCGCCTCGATCAGGATCTCGACCAGCGGCGAGCGGGTGCCGGTGCGGTAGAGCGTCTGCTTGATGGCCAGCACCCGCGGATCCGCCGCCGCCTGGCGCAGGAAGTCGACCACCGGCATGAACGACTGGTAGGGGTGATGCAGCAGCAACTCCTGGTCGCGGATGCAGGCAAAGATGCCGCTGCCGCTCGTGTCACTGCGGGGCAGGGCCGGGACCAGCGGGGGAAACTTGAGGTCCGGCCGGTCCACCAGTTCGTGCACGGCCATCAGACGGTTCAGGTTGACCAGGCCCGTGACCTGATACAGGTCGTCCGGCTCCAGGTGGAATTGCTGCAGCAGGAACTCCGCGACCTCCTGCGGGCAGTTGTCCGCGACCTCGAGGCGCACGCCGGCACCGTAGTTGCGCTGGGGCAGCTCGCCCTCCAGGGCGTTCAGGAGGTCGTCGATCTCCTCTTCCTGCACGAAAAGGTCCGAGTTGCGGGTCAGCCGGAACTGGTAGCAGCCGGTGACCTTCATGCCCTGGAACAGCTCGTCCACGTGCGCATGCAGGATGGACGACAGCAGCACGAAGTCGTTGTCGCCGCTGGCGACCTCGCGCGGCAGCCGCACCAGGCGGGGCAGGGAACGCGGGGCCTGGACCACGGCGCGGCCGGATTCACGCCCGAAGGCATCCTTGCCCTTGAGGGTGACGATGAAGTTCAGGCTCTTGTTGAGGATGCGCGGGAACGGATGGGCGGGGTCCAGGCCGATCGGGCTGAGGACCGGCTGGAGTTGTTGGCGGAAGTACTCCCGCACCCAGTCCCGCTGGGCCGCGTCCCAGTGTGTGCGCCGAACAAAGTGGATCCCCTCCGCTGCGAGTGCCGGGATCAGTTCGTCGTTCAGCGTGCTGTACTGCTGTTCCACCAGGTCGTGGGCGCGCGGCGCGATCTGGCGCAGCTGTTCGGCGGCCGAGAGGCCATCCGGGCCCGGGGCCTGCACGTTCAGTTCGACCTGCTGGCGCAGCGAGCCCACGCGGACCTCGAAGAATTCGTCCAGGTTGGTGGAGGAAATGCTGAGGTAGCGCAGGCGTTCCAGTAGCGGGAAGGCCGGGTCCTGGGCGATGGCGAGTACCCGGCGGTTGAATTCCAGCAGGGACAGCTCGCGGTTGAGGAACAGGTCGGTTCGGGTCACGTCGGCATCCGGCATGCACGACTCGCGGCAGAAGTGGGACCGAGAGTCTATGACGGCATTATGTCAGTTCCGTGAACCGGGGGCGGTTGGGACGGCCCGGAACGGTCCTGGAAGTCCCCGAGCGGCGTACCTGAACTGCGCTGTCTCGGCGCTGGTGGCTATACTTGAATGCTTGATCATGCAGCGCGAAACGCGCTGCCGTAAGGAGAAGTCCGTTGGCCGAATTTACCCTGACACTGCACGCGCGCGACGAGGCACAGCCGGAGCTGCACAAGGTCTCGGTGGTCGCCGAAGGCGAGCTGCCCGAATACGGTCAGGTCTGGGTCTGGGACATCCTCTACGCCCGGCAGTTGTTCGCCCTGGGCGAGGTGCAGGCGGCCCAGGACCTCAAGGAGACCCTGGAGCTGTGGGCAGTGAACATGTCCAGCAAGGTGTTTCAGCCCCACGGCCATATCCTGTCCAAGGGCTACCTGGACCTGTCCGAGAACCTGCAGCTCGTGACTGGGGACGATATCCCCGCCGCGGCCGAAGGCGATCGCCAGGTGGTGGTCTCGGTCGATGGCCAGGCCGGGCAGCTGCCGGATGTCGTGGTGTCGCCGGAGAGCCTGACGGCCGAAGAACGCCAGGACCTCGTGCTGGGGCTCGGGCAGTACTTCAACTTCGAAAATCCGATGTTCGCGCGCGAGCTGCCGATCCACGTGCTGGCCATGCGCAAGTACTACGCGGACATCAACTTGCCGCATACGCAGATCGCCCTCGACGAGGCCCCGTTCTTCGCCATCCAGAAGGCGATGGAGTACTTCCAGGCCGCCAACCAGGGCACCGTGCAGTAGGCACCGCCGCCGCTGCGCCGGGTTCGGGCTGCGTGCTACGGTCGCGATCATGAGGACCGTCTATTCTGCCGCCGACCCGGTGATGGCCGGGTTCATCGAGACCCTGCTGCAGGAGGCCGGCATCCCGGCCTACGTGAACCAGGCCGGGCTTTACGGTGCCGTCGGGGAAGTCCCGCCGACCGAGACCTGGGCCCGCATCATGGTCGTGCACGAGGAACAGGCCGAGGAGGCGCGCGCCATCATCCTGGAATACCTGGAGGGCGAGCCCGAACACGACGGCCGCGACTGGAAGTGCCCGCGCTGCGGCGAGGTGATCGAGCCGCAGTTCACCCAGTGCTGGAACTGCGGCCGGGACAAGCCCAAGGCCTGAGGGTCGTCAGTCGGGCCGCCCGTTGCCGTCGTACTGGGCGCGGATGCGCTGGATGTAGTTCTGTGTCTCGCGAAACGGGGGCACGCCGCCGTGCCGTTCCACCGCGCCGGGGCCGGCATTGTAGGCGGCCAGGGCGAGATCCAGATCCCCCTCGAAGCGATCGAGCATGGCGGCCAGGTAGCGCGTGCCGCCATCGATATTCTGGGCGGGATCAAAGCGGTCGGTTACCCCGAGATCGGCGGCGGTAGCGGGCATCAGCTGCATCAAGCCGTGCGCGCCCACCCGGGATACCGCCTGCGGATCGAAGCAGGACTCCACGTGAATCACCGACTGCACCAGCGCCGGGTCCACGCCCTGGCGGTGGGCGGCGTTGTGGATGAGGTCCGCGAAATCGCCACCGCCGGTGGCCAGGGCATTGCGGGCGCGGGCACCGCAACGTGCGCGGGCGGTGGGTCGGCCGTAGGTGGCGATCAACTCCATGCCGCTATTCTGCTGACGCTGGTTGGTGATCAGGCGCTCTCCACCCGGGCCCTGGAACACGAAGATCTGACTGGGTGACCAGTTTCCACCGCCGGGTGTCGAGGTGACCGTGCCGGCACCGCCGGGCGAACGGATGGTCTCGTAGGGAACGCCCTGCGGGCGCTCGTCGGTCAGGACCCGGGCCCCGGAGGCATCGCGAAAGGAGTAGAGCTCGGCCGCGCTGGTGCCGGCCAGAGCCAGCCCCGCCACCAGTATCAGCAGGCGCAGCACCGTCCGACCGGAATGCTTACCATGGTGCCTTGTATGCAAGCCCTGTTCCCCCTGGCCCGGATGCGAGCCGAGTACTGATCCCGATGACCGAGACCGCGTTCACAGTTTGCATTATGGCGCCGGAGAGCGCACGCCTGAAAGCGCGTGTCGAACGCCTGGTCGACGGGGCCGGTGTGACGGCGCCGGCGGTCGAGGTGCTGGAGTCGGTGGACTCGACCAACCGCTATCTGCTGGAGACCCGCCCCGAGGCGGGCGATCTGCCACGCGCCTGCGTGGCGCAGGCCCAGACAGCGGGTCGCGGGCGGCGCGGTCGTGTCTGGCATTCGCCTCCGGGGGCGAGCCTGGCGCTGTCGCTGGCATGGCCCATCATGCAGGGGCGCGTGCCGCCCGCCTATCCGGTCGGGGTTGGCGTTGGGGTCATCCGTGCGCTGGAAGCGCTGGGTCTGGAAGGTGTGCGGCTCAAGTGGCCCAATGATCTGATGGTCGATGCCGCCAAGCTGGGCGGCATCCTGGTGGAGCAGCGCGCGGCGAGTGGTGGCCAGCCAGGCCGGCTGGTGGTGGGGATTGGTCTCAACCGGCAAGGCGCCGGTGGCCTGGAGCTGGACCGCGCGGTGACCGATCTCGCGACCCAGCTCCCCGGCCCGGTTCCAGAGCTCCTGGAGCTTGCAGCCCGGGTGATCGCGGAGCAATGTCGCCTGCATCCGCTGTTGATGGGCGAAGGGCTTGTGCCGCTGGAGCGTGAGCTGGTGCGGCTGGACTGCCTGCGCGGCCGGCCGATCGAAATCCTGGATGACGGCGTCCGCGGACAGGCGCATGGAATCGATCCGGCGAGCGGCTGCCTGGTTGTGCAGTTCGACGACGGTGCGATCCGGCACCTGCATTCGGGCGAGGTCTCGGTACGGAGTTGCGAACATGGCTGAAATTGCCCTGGTGGATATCGGCAGTACCCGTGTGAAGTGGCAGGTGCGCAACGCGGAGGGCGAAGTGCTGGGGTCCGGGGCGAATCGTGACCCGGCCGGTTGTGTCCGTGGCCTGGCCTCGATGGCGCGCGAGGCCCCGCTTAAGGCCGTCTGGTTGTCGCGGGTCGGGCCCGGCGAGCGCGAGGCGGCGTTCTCGGCCGAACTGGCGGCTGCCGGGATCGACGCGCCGGTACACGCGGTGACGGTGCCGGCGGACGGCCCGCATGGCCTGCGGATCGACTATGCGGCGGGGCAGTTGGGAGTGGATCGCTACTGCGCGCTGGTCGCGGCGCGGGCCCGCTGCGATGCGCCGATGATCCTGGTCGATGCCGGCACCGCCGTCACCGTGGATGTACTGGAGGCGGACGGTCGCCATGCGGGAGGCTATCTGTTGCCGGGGCGCCAGCTCGGCTGGGAGGCGCTGCAGACGCGTCTGACAGATCGCATTGCGCCGCGCGAGGCCACGCAATGGCCGGATGATCTGGAGACCGCGCCGGGCCTGAACAGCACCGAGGCCCTGGAGCGCGGATGGAGCCTGGGGCTGGCCGGCGCGCTGGATGGGTTGATCGCGCGCTCGCGGACCGCGGAGCGGGCGGGCGCGGCCTGCTGGCTGACGGGGGGTGATGCTTACTGGCTGGCGCCGGTGTTGCGTGCAGAGTCCACGATTTTCCCGAACCTGGTGCTGGACGGCCTCTGGGAGCTGTCGCGCTGGGAGGGCGCCGAATGCGCTGGCTGATCCTGTTTCTCGCGTTGGTGAACCTGGGGTATTTCACCTGGGCCTGGCACGACGGCCGCCTCAACCCCGATCCCTACGCGGACGTGCCCCCGCTGGAGCGCAATGGTGGCGAGGTGGAGCTGCTGGATGCGTGGCTGGAGGCGCCTGCTGGTGACCCGGACCCGGGTGATTCGGTGTGGCGTGAACGACTTCGGAGCGGGGTCCAGTAGTGGCTCTCTAACGCTCCCGCTGTGCAGCGCGTTCGGCACGGCGCCGGTCGCGGTGGCGTTGCCAGGCGGCCGACAGGCGGCGGGAGGCCCAGTAGCCGGCAATGGCGGTTGGCGTGGCGATCAGCAGGCTGCCCATCAGGGTATAGGTGATCTCGTCCCCGATGCCCTGCAGATACCAGGCGTCGGGGTCGTGCGAGATCAGCGGGACATAGTAGAACACGGCCTCGCCGAGTTCGTGGAAGCCCCAATACAGCGGCGCGGCGGTGAAGGGGTTGCTGACGAACGAGGCCACGAACGCCGTGGGAAAATTGCCCGCCAGTGCAATGCAGAGAATGATCATCAACACGGTCTGGAAGCCGACCGTGGGGGTCAGGCCAATAAACAGCCCGATCGCGACCCCGCGGGCCAGCGCCTCCGGGCCGCTCTTCATGCTCCCGGCGGCATGCAGCCCGGAATGCAGGCGCGGATGACG
This sequence comes from Thioalkalivibrio sp. ALMg13-2, assembly GCF_000381185.1. Classification (NCBI taxonomy): domain Bacteria; kingdom Pseudomonadati; phylum Pseudomonadota; class Gammaproteobacteria; order Chromatiales; family Ectothiorhodospiraceae; genus Thioalkalivibrio; species Thioalkalivibrio sp. ALMg13-2. The sequence goes on from NZ_KB906126.1 coordinate 14,739, forward strand.
GGCCAGCCAGTTGTGGGCGCGCCAGCGCAAGGCCCGCCAACGGATGCTGGCCCGTCTCAGCATGGCCGCGAGTGCCTCAGGCCGCTCCCCACCGGGCCGCAGTCTCGGGGGGCCAGCCGACGGTGATCGCGGTGTCCTGTTCGATGACGGGCCGCTTGATGAGCGCCGGGTGTTCAAGCATCAGCGCGATGGCGCGTTCCGCATCCAGTCCCTAGCGCTGATCGTTCGGGAGTTGGCGCCAGGTTGTGCCCCGCCGGTTGACCAGGGTCTCCCAGCCGACTGCGTCGACCCAGCCGCGCAGCCGATCCGCCGCCAGCCCGTCCTTGCGAACGTCCACGAAACGATAGCCCACGCCGGCCGCATCCAGCGACCGGCGGGCCTTGCGGACGGTATCGCAGTTGGCGATGCCGTAGAGCGCGATCTCAGACATCCCGCAGCAGGGCGTTCAGGCCCACCTTGGCCTTGGTCTTCTCGTCTACGCGCTTCACGATCACGGCGCAGTACAGCGAGTACTTGCCATCCTTCGACGGAAGGTTGCCCGAGACGACCACGGAGCCAGCCGGCACGCGGCCGTAGAGGATCTCGTCGTTCTCGCGGTCGTAGATGCGGGTGGACTGGCCCAGGTACACGCCCATGGAGATGACCGCGCCTTCCTCGACGATCACGCCCTCGACCACCTCGGAGCGCGCGCCGATGAAGCAGTTGTCCTCGATGATGGTCGGGGCGGCCTGCAGCGGCTCCAGTACGCCGCCGATACCCACGCCGCCGGAGAGGTGCACGTTCTTGCCGATCTGGGCGCAGGAGCCGACCGTGGCCCAGGTGTCCACCATCGTGCCTTCATCGACATAGGCGCCGATGTTCACGTAGGACGGCATCAGCACGGTGTTGGGGGCAATGAAGCTCCCGCGACGGGCGGTGGCCGGGGGCACGACGCGCACGCCCGCCTCGCGGAAGTCGCGGCTGGAGGTGTCCGCGTACTTGGAGGGTACCTTGTCGTAGTAGTTGGTGAAGCCGCCCTTGATGAACTCGTTCTCGGAGATGCGGAACGACAGCAGCACGGCCTTCTTGAGCCATTCGTTCACCACCCAGTCGCCGTCCTTCTTCTCGGCGACGCGGGCACGGCCGGTGTCCAGCATATCCAGCGCCTCGTTCACGGCGTCGCGGACGTTGGTTTCCACGTTGCGCGGGTTGATGTCGGCGCGGCGTTCAAAGGCGGCTTCGATGGTGCTCTGGATATCGGACATTAGGTATTCCCTTTAAGGCAATGAAAAATAAATTGATGAGTGGCGTTAACGATAAAGCGCGGTGATCCGCTCGGCCGCCTCGATGCAGGCGGCGGGCGCGGCGACCAGCGCCATGCGCACGTGTCCGGCCCCGGGATTGTGCCCGGTCTCCGGGTCGGTCCGGGAGAGGTAGCGCCCCGGCAGGACCGTGACCCCCGCCTCGCCGTAGAGGCGTCGGGCAAAGCCCTCGTCGTCACCATCCGGCACGCGCGGCCACAGGTAGAAACCGGCGGCGGGTGCTTGGACGTCGATCACCGATTCCAGAATCGGGACCACTGCAGCGAATTTCTCGGCATAGAGGGCACGATTCTCGGCCACGTGGGCCTCGTCTGACCAGGCGGCGCGGCTGACGGCCTGGGTCGGCGGCGGCAGGGTGCAGCCATGGTAGGTCCGGTACAGCGCGAAGCGGTCGAGCAGGGCCGCATCGCCGGCCACGAAACCGGACCGCAGCCCCGGCAGGTTGGAGCGCTTGGACAGGCTGTGAAAGACGATGCAGCGCTCGAATGCGGCGTTGCCCATGCGCGCCGCGGCCCCCAGCAGGCCGGCCGGCGGCTCGCCATCGGGGTGGTAGATCTCGGAGTAGCATTCGTCCGCCGCGATGATGAAGTCATGGCGCTCGGCCAGGCGGATCAGATCCTGCATCGCGGCCTCGGACATGCAGGCCCCGGCGGGGTTGCCCGGGTTGCAGATGTAGACGAGCTGCACGTCCTCCCAGGTGGCCGCGTCGACCGCCGAGAAGTCGGGCAGGTAGCCGTTCTCTGGCGCCAGGTTGTAGAAGGCCGGCGTGGCCCCGGCGAGCAGCGCCGCGCCCTCGTAGATCTGGTAGAACGGATTCGGCATCAGCACGCGGGCGCCGGGCTTCTCCGCCACTACCGCCTGGGCAATCGCGAACAGGGCCTCGCGGGTTCCGCTGACCGGAAGCACCTGCCGTTCCGCGTCCACATTGCCGAGATCAAACCGCCGTTGCAGCCACGCCGCGATGGACTCGCGCAGGGCCGGTTCGCCGCGTGTGGTCGGGTAGTGGTTGAAGCCCTGGAGGGAGGCCCGCAGGACGGGTTCGACGAAATCGGGCAGTGCGTGACGCGGCTCGCCAATCGACAGTGCGATGGGCTCCCGGTCCGCAGGCGGTTGCAGGTCCGCGAACAGCCGGCGCAGGCGTTCGAACGGATAGGGCTGTAGCCGGTCCAGGCGCGGGTTCATGGCGGCTCGGGCGTCGTGGTCGGAGTTGAACGGAAGACCGCGCAGTATACCGGGCCTCGATGCCCCGCGGGAAAACCCCGACAGACCGGCGGCGACCGGGTGGTCCGGCGCGAACCCTGCAGGCTGAGCGGGGAGGCATCGGGCGGTTCTTGAGAAAGAAGTGCGCGCCCGCGGCAACGGCGACTGGGTCCTGTCACTTGACAACGATACAAGGAGCGTTGAAATATCGGCCTATGGACAAGGTCACCGCCACCCACATGTTCGAGTCGCTGGCCTCCGGCATTCGCCTGGATATCGTGCGCCTGCTGGTGCGTTATGGCCACGATGGGCGGGTCGCCGGCGAAATCGCCGAAACCCTGGAACTGCCGCGCACGAACCTCTCGTTTCACCTCAAGACCCTGACGCAGGCGGGCCTGCTGACCGTCACGCAGGAAGGGCGCTACCAGCGCTATCGGGTGAATCTCGACGCGATGCAGGACCTGGTCACCTACCTGACCGAGAACTGCTGCGCGGCCGACGCCGACGGCTGCGCGTTGCCTGCGGCCCTGGACTGTGCAGGGGATACGGAAGCCACAGCGGCTCGGCCAGTGGCGGGCCGGCACGTTCGATAGACCACGCGCCCGGGTGGGGACTGCAACAACCGAGCCAGGCCGGGTCCACCCGGGATGACCCGTGGGACCCCGGGCCGATCCGCGAGATGGAGTGAATTGAGGAGTCTGATCCATGAAGCGCATGCACCTGCACGTTTCCGTGCCGGAACTGGAACCGGCGATCCGCTTTTACTCGCAGCTGTTCGCGGCCGAGCCGAGCGTGGTCAAGGGCGACTACGCGAAATGGATGCTGGAGGACCCGCGGGTCAATTTCGCGGTGTCGGCCCGCGGTGCGCCGGTGGGCCTCAACCACCTCGGCATCCAGGCCGAAGAGGTGGGCGAGCTCGAGGAGCTGGGCCAGCGTCTGGACGCCATCGACGCGGACGTGCACGAGGAGATGGGCACGCATTGCTGCTACGCGCAATCCGACAAGTACTGGACCACCGATCCGGCCGGGATCGCGTGGGAGAGTTATCACACGCTCGGGAGCATCCCGATGTTCGGCGCACAGGATGAAGGGACCGGTGACTGCTGTGTACCGGAAGGGACATCAACCGTCTCGTGCGGGCCAACTAGTGACAATGAAGCCAAGGGTTGCTGCTGACGCGTTACCCGGGAGATACGGAGGAAGCAATGACCGACCGGAACGCCTCCGTCGAGGAGATCTCGACGAAGGAAGGCATGGGGATCTTCGAGCGCTACCTGAGCGTGTGGGTGGCGCTGTGCATCGTGGCGGGCGTCGCCCTGGGGCAGTTCCTGCCGGTGGTGCCGGAGACCCTGTCGCAGTGGGAGTACGCCCAGGTCTCCATCCCGGTGGCCATCCTGATCTGGGCGATGATCTACCCGATGATGGTGCAGATCGACTTCTCCGCCATCCTCGGCGTGCGTCGGGAGCCGAAGGGCCTGGCCATTACCACCTCGGTGAACTGGCTGATCAAGCCGTTCACCATGTTCGCGATCGCCTGGTTCTTCTTCATGGTGGTGTATGCCGCCTGGATCCCGGAAGACCTGGGGCGTGAATACCTGGCCGGGGCGATCCTGCTGGGCGCGGCGCCGTGTACCGCGATGGTGTTTGTCTGGAGCTACCTGACCCGCGGGGATGCCGCCTACACGCTGGTGCAGGTGGCGGTGAACGACATCATCATGCTGTTCGCCTTTGCCCCCATCGTGGTGCTCCTGCTGGGCGTGTCCAATATCCACGTGCCCTGGGACACGGTCGCGCTGTCGGTGCTGCTGTACATCGTCATTCCGTTCGTCGCCGGCTACCTGACGCGCATCTGGCTGATCCGCAAGAAGGGCATCGAGTGGTTCGACAACGTGTTCATGAAGCGTCTGGGCCCGGTCACGCCGATCGGCCTGCTGGTGACGCTGGTCCTGCTGTTCGCCTTCCAGGGCGAGCGCATCCTGGAGAACCCGGGGCATATCGTGCTGATCGCGATTCCGCTGATCATCCAGACCTTCCTGGTGTTCTACATCGCCTACTACTGGGCCAAGGCGTGGCGGGTGCGTCACGCGGTGGCGGCCCCCGGCGCGATGATCGGCGCGAGCAACTTCTTCGAGCTGGCGGTGGCCGCGGCGATCGCGATGTTCGGCCTGCAGTCGGGTGCCGCGTTGGTGACCGTGGTGGGCGTGCTGGTCGAGGTGCCGCTGATGCTGGCGCTGGTGCGCATCGCCAATCGCACCCGCCACTGGTTCCCGGCGGACACCGAGGCGAGATCGGCATGACCGCGATCACCCTGACCGACGCCGCGCGCGAGTGGCTGGCCGGGCAGGGCGGCGAGGTGGTGCTGCGATGGTCCACGCGCCACGGTTGTTGTGGCGGACAGGCGGCGGTTCCAGTGGCCGAGCGCGGCGGGCCCCGCCGGGCCGACGGCTACACGGAGCGCGAGATTGAAGGGATCCGGGTCCATGTGGCGGGGGACCTGGGTCCGGGCCCCTACCGGATTGACGTCGAGGGCCTGTTTAGCTGGCGTCGCCTGGTGGTGGAAGGGGAGATGGGGCGGCGTTGATACTCGGGGCGGGGGAACACGATGTCCGAACGAATTCAGGTCGCGGTGGATCGATGGTTCGGTGGCCGACGTTGTCGACATCCTGATCACCGGGGCCCGATTTCGGCGTTCGGTCTCTTTCTTACTGCCGTCGTGGGCGGGTGTACCAGAACCAGCTGAGGCGGCGGGAACGCAGGCTCCAGGGGAACAGCAGGACCTGCGTCACCACGAGGACGTGGCGACCTGGATGAAACCAGTCCGCCTTGCGGCCGGAGGTCAGTACGGGCGTTTCCAGGATCTCGACGCGCTGGCCGTGCGCGTGGCCCCAGCGTCTCAGCGCGCGGGACAGGAACACCTCTTCCCCCGCGTACACGGCCTCGCTGAAGCCGCCCACCGCCGCGAAGGCCTCGCGAGTGCAAAAGACGTAGCAGCCAGCTGCGAGAGCCAGGCGCGCGGAGAGGGTGTTCCACGCGGTGGCACCCCAGCGATAGATCCGGTGGCTGAGGTGGTCGAAGGTCACCCGCGCGCCACCCCCACAGACCTCGCCGCTGTCCAGCGCGTCCAGTGTTGCCTGCAACAGGGCGCGGTCGGGCCAGGTGTCGGCATCGACGAACAGGAGGTAATCGCCGCAGGCTACGGCCGCGCCGGCATTGCGGGCGCGGCTGATGCGGCGCTCGGGTTCGAACACGACGCGGCATCCCGCGGCCTGGGCAATCTGTGGCGTGCGGTCGGTCGAGGCGTTGTCGACCACGATGATCTCGCTGTTCCGGTCAATGCCGGATAGCGCTTCCTGCACCGCCGCCAGGGTGCGCGGCAGCCATTCGGCCTCGTTCCAGGCCGGGATGATGATCGACAGGGCCGGTCTGCGGGACACGCGGTTCAGTAGGTCGGCATGTGGGGGTCGACATCGCGCGCCCAGGCATCGACGCCGCCGGTCAGGTTGATCACGTGCTGGAATCCGGCCCGGTCCAGGAATCCGCAGACCTGCTGGCTGCGCACCCCGTGGTGGCAGATCACCACGATCTCGTCCTCGGCGTTCAGATCCTGATAGGCCGTCGGGATCTGGCCCATCGGGAGCAGTTGCGAGCCCCCGATGTGGCAGTGCTCGTATTCCCAGGGCTCGCGTACATCCAGGAGCAACGGCGGGTGCTCCGCCTGGGCGAGGTAGTCCTGTAGTTCTCGGGGAGACATCTGGCGCATGGGTCGATCCGTGCCTGAGTAAGCCCGCCACGCTAGGGTGCGGCGGGCCGGGGCGCAAGAAACACGATCATTACCGCGTCGAGGGGGATTGACCGGCATGCTGTCGCGGAGGGAGACACCCATTCATGGGTACGGCGGGTCGAGGCGCCCGGGATCGTATCGTGTGGTTTGCGGCAGGAGGGCTGGCTGGAGGTTGCGGCGGTTCTTGTATAACTGCGGCGATGGGGAGGCGTGCGAGAGCATGCGAATGGCACCCGGGCCCGCGACGTTCGTGGTGGATGGGCCCGGCACCAGGCGCTGCATCCATGGCGATCGCGGGGGCTGTCAGCGAGACACGCTTAATCGGCCTCCCGTTTGCAGGTCAGGCGTCGTCGACAGCAGACGATGGTATTCCGCCCGCACCGCCGCATAGCATTCACAGGCACACGCTTCCAGACCGGGCCGGTCGAGCACGGTGATGTGCCCGCGGTGATACTCGATCAGGCCCGCTTTTTGCAGTTTTCCGGCTGCGCAGGTGATGCCTTCCCGGCGCACGCCCAGGATATGGGCGATCAGTTCCTGGGTCATTTCGAGGGTGTTCGCGTGCAGACGGTCGAGATTCAGGAGCAGCCAGCGGGCGAGTTGCTGGTCCAGGGTGTGGTGGCGGTTGCATACCGCCGTTTGTGCCATCTGGGTCAGCAGCGCCTGGGTATAGCGCAACAGCAATTGCTGCATGTGCCCGCCGTGGGTGAACTCGTCTTTCAGGACCTGGGCCTTCAGCCGGAACCCGTGTCCGGCGCTGTGCACGACAGCGCGGCTGGATGTGCTCTCGCCGCCCATGAACAAGGAGACCCCGATCATGCCCTCGTATCCAACCACGGCAACTTCGGTCGTGGCGCCATCCTGCATCACGTTGAGGAGGGACACGATGGCGGTGGTGGGGAAGTAGGCGTAGCGCATCGGGTGTCCGGGCTCGGCGAGGACTTCCCCCAACGGCATGGGTACCGCCTCCATGTGCGGGGAAAGATGCGCGTAATCGTCGAGCGGAAGTCCTGCGAGCAACTCGTTCGCGCGAAGTCTATCGGAGTACGGCATCCTGGCCCCCCTGCCCGAAGGTTGAATCAGTACATAAGCCCCCCCCGGTGGCCGCAAGCGCGACGGTGCCCCATCGCTGCTGGCTGAAGTGTTCATGGATTCGATCGTTACAAAGCCATGTTGCTTTAATAGCCTCACGGATGCTGGGCGTCAACGCTCTATTTACGTAAACGTGAAGCTGACAGGATTCTTTCGGGGGGCGTCCACTCGCATGCGTGTCGCCCCGGGCCACGCGGAGCCGAGCCTGAATGGCGGGCAGATCGAGTAACACCCGGGTGCTACAGAGGTTTGGACGTTCCACGTTCAATGTGCGTGTCCGATTGGCGTGACTAGGGTGTCTGCACGGCCTCGCGGAGGCGAGCAGACGACAAGGTTCGTGGGGGGGAGGGGCCGAAACTGCCATGGTACTGCGGGCGCAGTGTGTGGGATCGAACATACAGTGAGCGCGCCTGGCCCCACTATAGGCTGGAAGTGTACGGCTTTCGGACCCGCTCCTGTATCGAGACCGAAAGCCCGGTGTTAGAAACCGGCTCGCCGGCGGTGGGGTGCGAACCCGGCCGCTGGAGTCGAGCCAAGTACGGAGTCCCAGCATGGAGCCACAAGCAGCGGTTGTCGAACCCGTCGATGATCCCCGAGCGTTACAGCGCGCACTGTCCGCATATCGTACGCCGCTTCTCGCGCGCAGCGTGTTTGAACTGGTCGTTACCGTGATCCCGTTCGTCCTTTTCTGGTTTCTGACCTGGGCCAGCGTGAGCGCCGGCTACTGGGTCGGCCTGGTGCTGGCCATTCCCGCTGCCGGATTTCTCGTGCGGCTGTTCATGATCCAGCATGACTGCGGGCACGGGTCATTCTTCCCGTCCCGGCGCGCGAATGACTGGGTGGGACGGGCGCTGGGCATCTTCACGCTCACGCCCTACGACTTCTGGCGCCACACGCATGCCCTCCATCACGCGCACTCCGGCAATCTGGACCGCGCGGACGAAGGGAGTATCGATACCCTGAGTGTGCGTGAATACCAGGCGCTGTCTCCTTCGCAACGCCTGCGTTACCGGCTGTACCGGCACCCGTTGATCCTGTTCGGCCTGGGGCCGGCCTACCTCTTCTTGTTGCACAACCGCATGCCCGTCGGGTTCATGCGCGGCGGATGGATGCCCTGGCTGAGTACCATGGGCACCAACGTGGCGATTGCGCTGGTCGTCGTGGCGATGATGTCGCTGGTGGGTGCGGGCGTCTTTTTCCTGGTGCACCTGCCGATCGCGGTCCTGGCGGGTGCGGTCGGCGTCTGGCTGTTCTACGTGCAGCACCAGTTCGAGAAGACGCGCTGGGCGCGCGATCCGGATTGGTCTTTCCAGGAAACGGCGCTCTACGGCAGCTCCTATTATGATCTGCCCGCCCCGCTGCGCTGGATGACCGCGAATATCGGGATCCATCACGTCCATCACCTCGCCAGCCGTATCCCGTTCTACCGGTTGCCCGAGGTGCTGAAGGATTATCCGCATCTCCGCTCGGTCAGTCGTGTGACGCTGAAGGAAAGCCTCCATGGCGCCCGGCTTGCCCTTTGGGACGAGGAACGGCAGCGTCTGGTCCCCTTCGAACACGCGAACGTGCCGACGGCGCCGGTACGCGCCTGAGCGTTCAGCTCGACCTCTCCGGCAGGGTGCGGGCCCCGTCCGTCGGGTGCGGAGGGCGGTCCTGCGAGTCGGTGAGGGTCTCCAGGAGGCAAAACCGGCGCAGCGACCACCCGGGCAGTGCTTCCCGAGTTTGGGGCCGGGGGATGTTTCGGCTGCCAGGCAAGGCCGCAGACGGCAACTTCGCAGCGACGATGCCGGACCTATCGAAGTCCGAAGAAGCCCAGTATGAAGAGGACGATAACGATGGCGCCGACGATGTAGATGATCTGGTTCATGAGGCTTTTCCTTGGTCTGGGCGGGTTCAGCGACGTGGGCCGGAACCCGGGGATTCGACTTTCAGGGTATGCCTGAACGGATCGCGCGTCGGTGCGCAAGCGCACAGGGGACGTCGTGGCGCGTTCGGGACGGGCCGCGAGTCATTGGGGTCCAGCACGCGGGCCGGCTTGTGGCGCGCCGGCGTTCTCACGGCTGGGCCCCGGCTTCGATGCGGCGCGCATCCGGGGCGTTTTGTGTTCGGTAACACACAGACCCAGGGGATGGGGCCGGCGTAGCCTTAAGGAAACACTGATCAAGGTACACGTTCGCGTTGGTGCCCCAGGTTTTCCGAGACAAGGCGCGTCGCGCAGCGGGTAGTGGTTCTACCGGCAAGGGGTGCAACGCAGGATCGGGGAACCTGGGGCATCAACCCCACAAGCCATTGAAAGATGGGGCTCGGCCGCCCGTTGTTGACGAAAACGGGCGCGCGCACGGCGTTGCGGCTCTCTTGTGCAGAGTGCTGCACGGCAGTCACCGCGCCTTGTTCGCACACCAAATCGACTCGAGCGCGAACGAGTACCTTGATCAGTGTTTCCTTAAACTCGCGAAATTCCGCGAACGCGGGGATTCGTTGCTCGGGCGGGCCGGGAGCACGCGCCGAAAGCGGACAGGCACGACCGTAATGGAACCACTGCACGGCCGCGCGGCCATCCCGAACGAGACTCCATGAGCGTCGACCGCTAAAGGAACGGGAGGAGAACATGAACAAGGACCAGATCAAGGGCCGCGTCGAAGAGGCGAAGGGCCAGGCGAAGCAGAGCACCGGCAAGGCACTCGGCAACAAGGAGATGGAACAGAAAGGGAGGGCTCAGAAGGCGGGTGGAAAGCTCCAGGCGGGGTACGGTGACCTGAAGAAGGACATCAAGGATTCCACCTGATCCGGGATGCCTGCGGGCCCCATTGGCCAACGGCCTCGTTGGCGGGAGCCTCCGCGGCCAGCAGGACGACCGGCGACCGGGCTATCATGGGGGAGTCAGTGGCGGTGGCTACTGGACGGATTGGATTGGAGGACCCATGCAGAAGCTGAGCCCGGAGTTCGAGAGACAGTTGCGTTTGCGCCAGGACGCCGAGAGTCGGTTACGCGAGGGCTCAGCTCCGCCCAATGGGGGCTGGACGGTGGGACCGGATTCGCTGACGCTGCTCTACCGGCTGGCGAGCGACCCGGATACCGCAGCGGACGCGCTCAGGCTGCTGAGCGAGTTGCAGACCCACCAGGTCGAGCTCGACCTGCAGCATGCCCAGCTTCGAAGCGACCAGGAGGAGCTGGACCAGGCCCTGGCTCGTTACCGGGGGCTCTACGAGTTTGCCCCGGTGGGGTACCTGGTCGTCGGGCTCGATGGGATCATTCTCGAAGGCAACCGTGCCGGAGCCGAGTTGCTCGGCACTGAAGCGGATGGGCTGGAGGGGCAGCCGCTCGCGTCGTGGTTCGAGCAGGGTAGCCAGCCGGCCGTCCAGGGAGTGGTCGATGCCTGCCGTGAAGGCGCCGCGGGTGTCTGCTGCTCGGTTGCATCCGGCGGACGAGGGCGCAGCGACGCCGAGCCGTTCCAGTTGACCGCGACCCTGGGCCCGGGGGGCGAGGAGGTATTGCTGGTGATCGCGAGGTCCGAGCCATCGCCGCGATGAGCCTGGCCGGGAGGGGCTGAGCATGGGTCATCGTTCCCCTGTCGATGCCCCGGCGGCGCTGCGCATTGTCGGTATCGGGGCGTCCGCCGGGGGGCTGGTCGCGCTGGAGGAGTTCCTGCAGCGGATACCGGCCGATGGCGGTATGGCGTGTATCGTGGTGCAGCACCTTGATCCCACGCAAAAGGGACTGCTGCCCGAGCTGTTGCAACGGGTCACCGAGATGCCGGTGTGTGCGGCGGAACAGGGCATGCGCATCGAGCCGGGACACGTGTACGTGATTCCGCCGAATACCGAACTCACGCTGGTCGGTACCACGCTGCATCTGGCGGAACCCGCCGAGCCGCGGGGCATGCGTTTGCCGGTCAATATCCTGTTCTCGTCCCTCGCCACTGGTCAGGGCGAACGGGCCATCGGGGTGGTGCTCTCCGGCATGGGCTCGGACGGTACGGCGGGGCTGCAGGCCATCAAGGCCGTAGGCGGTCTGACGGCGGTGCAGGACCCCGAATCGGCCCAGTTCGATTCCATGCCCAGAAGCGCGATCGAGGCGGGCTGTGCCGATATCGTGGCAACGCCGAGCGAGCTGCCGGGGCGGATCCTGGCCGTCATGGCACACCCGAGCGAGGCGGGCGCCGGTTCGGACGAAACGCCACCACCGGAGGCCGCCTCGCCTCTGGAACGGATCGTGACCCTGTTGCAACAACGTATCCGCCATGACTTTTCGCTGTACAAGCCGAGCACGTTAAAGCGGCGGGCGGAGCGGCGCATGGCCATTCATGGCCTCGCCTCTCTGGAGCAATACGCGGAGTTTGTTGAACACAATTCGCAGGAGGGCGAATTGCTGTTCAAGGAGCTGCTGATCGGCGTGACCAGCTTCTTTCGCGATCCCGCAACCTGGGAGTATCTGGCCGGGACCGTGCTGCCCGAACTCCTGGAACGGCGCAAGGGGGAAGACAAGCTCCGTGCCTGGGTGATTGGCTGTTCGACTGGCGAGGAGGCCTATTCGCTGGCCATGGTGTTCACGGAGGTCATGGAGCGGGCCCCGGACCCGCATGGCGTCACGCTTCAGATCTTCGCATCGGATTTGAGCCCGGATGGCATTGCGACGGCGCGCAGAGGCCAGTATCCGCTGTCGATCGCGGACGATGTGTCGCCGGAGCGGCTGGCCCGCTTCTTTACCGCGCACGAACGCTACTATCAGATCAACCAGGACATCCGGGACATGGTGCTGTTCGCGCAGCATGACGTGATCCTGGATCCGCCCTTCACCAAGCTCGACCTGATTGCCTGCCGCAACCTGCTGATCTATTTCGGGCCGGTGCTGCAGCGGAGGCTGCTACCCCTGTTCCATTACATCCTGCGCCCGGGGGGCGTGCTGTTTCTGGGGACTTCCGAGACCGTCGGGCAATTCAACCATCTTTTCACCCCGATCGAGTCGCGCCTGCGGTTCTACCAGCGCCAGGATCACGTCCCCATGGGCGGACGTGATTTCCTCCTGCGTGCGTTCCCGCCGCTGTCCGGCCCGAACAAGGAGCATCCCGTGTCTTCCACCGAGGTTTCTTCGCGACCCACCGACGAGCTACAGGCGGCGGCCGACCAGGTCCTGCTCCAGGTCTACGCGCCCGCCGCGGTCGTGCTCAACGGGGAAGGGGACATCGTGTACGTCAGCGGCCACACCGGGAAATACCTCGAGCCGGCGGCCGGAAAGGCCAACTGGAACATCTTCGCGATGGCCCGCGAAGGCCTGGGTGGGCCCCTGGCCAGTGCACTGAAGAAGGCGGCCACGAGCGACCACCCCGTGCACCTGCACAGCCTGGAGGTGCCCACGCACGCCGGGGTGCAGCGCGTCGATGTGACCGTGCATGCCTTTCATGACCCATCCCCCTTGCGCGGCATGACCATGGTCATATTCCGCGATCTGGCACCCAGTAGCGCCGGACACGGGGGACGCAGTCCCAAGGGCAAGGGCGGCAGGCCGGCCGCGCATGCCGCCGAGCTGCAGCAGTACCGGGCCGAGATCGAGTCCTTGCGCGAGGAGGCGCGAACCTCGCGGCAAGAGTCGCAGGCGGCCAACGAGGAACTGCAATCGGCCAACGAGGAACTGCAGTCGACCAACGAGGAGCTCAACAGCTCGAAGGAAGAGATGCAGTCCATGAACGAGGAACTGCAGACGATCAATGCCGAGTTGCAGGCCAAGCTGGACGATCTCGCGCTCGCGCAGAGCGACATGCAGAACGTGCTCAACAGCATCGAGATCGCCATCCTGTTCCTGGATCAGAATCTGCATGTCCGGCGTTATACCGAGCAGGCTGCCAAGATTTTTCGTCTTCGGGAAGGCGATGTTGGCCGGCCGCTCAGCGATCTGACCACCAGCCTGGAATACCCGGAACTACAGGACGACGCGCGCGATACCCTACGCACACTGGCCACCTCGGAGAAACAGATCACGGCCGACGACGACCGCTGGTTCACGGTACGCATCATGCCTTATCGGCGGGTGGACAACGTGATCGACGGGGTGGTGATCACCATGGTCGACATCACCGAGACCAAGAGGCTGGAAGCCGCGCTGCGGGAGTAGGGAAACCGATGGCGGCCCGCCCATCTGGGCGGGCCGCCATGGAACATGGACGAGTGGAGGCGCGTCACCGCGATCGCGTCGTCGGCAGGGCGGCCGAGCGCGCGTATCGGGGGCCGGCCTGTCGCGTCCGGTCGCTATTTGAGCTGCATGTCGTTGTCGACCGATCTTACGCCCTCGACGCCGCGTGCAATCTCGACGGCCTTGTTGATGTCCTCCTGGGAACTGACGAAGCCGCTCAACTGCACCCGCCCCTCGTACGTCTCGACGCTGACTTCGAAGCCGCTCAGGGATGGCTCGTTGAACAACGCCGCCTTCACCTTGGTGGTGATCACGCTGTCGTCGATGTACTCGCCGGCAGTCTGTCTTTCACCCGATCCAGCGCAACCCGCGAGGAGCAGGGCCAGCAAGAGGGTCAGGAAGATCGGGGGCAGATATCGCAACTGTCTCATTTCTTGTACTCCAGATGGGTATGGACCCAGTCACCATGGACTGTCTCGGTCAGGAGCCGCCCTGGGTTCGGGGTGTCGGTGGTTGCGTGTCCGTTCCGTGGGCAGGAACGACTGGATCTATATCCGGCCGGTGAGTAGCAGGATGAGAAGGATGATCAGTACGACTCCGATCACCCCGCCCGGGGCATAGCCCCAGTTCCGGCTGTGCGGCCACGTGGGGATCACGCCGATCAACAGAAGGACAAGGACGATGAGCAGGATGGTTCCCAGTGACATGGCGTTTCCCTCCGGGTAACGGGCCTTTGCGGCCGGGTATTCGTGACTAGCACTGTCGGAAAGTCTGGCTCGCGGGCGCGCCAGCGTCTGTACGATGCCGCACAGATCGCGTCCCGCCGCGGCTTCCGGCGTTTTCCGGCAGGGGATTGAATGCGGGTTTTCCGGGGTGATCGACGGAGATGTTTGGGGGCGACATTCGCACGCCCGTTTGTTCGGCGGCGCACAGAGTCACCACGGGTGGGATGGCAATCTGCTCCAGTACCGTGGTCCGGACCGCGGATCGACACGGTCCGGGGAGCAGGCCGTCGGCCTTCTGTCGGGGAGAACCCGGACGAGAGGGTGGCGAGCGCGCTCCCCGGAACTCGCATCCCGTCCGGAGACAGGAGAGATCATGAGCGCCAACGAGTTCGGAGACGCCGCGGGGGATGACGCCGACCGCATGGGCCCCCGCGCAAACGGGCCACCTGACCCTGTCTTTTCCAGGGCGGCCCTTGCCAGAATCTGGGCCGGGCAGCACCGCCTGCGAGAGAGACTGCGCAACGCCGGTACGGCGAGCGGCGATCGCCGCAACGGCTAGGGAAACACTGATCAATGTACGCACTCGCGTTGGTACCCCAGGTTTTCCGAGACAAGGCGTGTCGTGCAGCGGGTAGTGGTTCTACCCGCAAGCGGCGCAACGCAGGATCGGGGAACCTGGGGTACCAACCCCACAAACCATTCAATGCAGGGGCTCGGCCGCCCGTGCTTATCAAAAACGGGCGCGCGCACGGCGTTGCGGCTCCCTTGTGCAGAATGACTAAAGTGGACCCCGAAATCAGGACACGGGTTTAAGCTTATTGCCGGGCCGATTTCGAAGGGACCGATGATGCCGAAGCAGAAGCGTACTACGCACTCCCCGGAGCTCAAGGCGAAGGTGGCCTTGGAGGCGGTGCGGGGACTGAAGACGGCCACCGAGATCGCGCAGGAATACGGGGTTCACCCGGTGCAGGTCAGCCAGTGGAAGAAGGCCCTTTTGGAAGACTCGTCGACGCTGTTCGATCAGAAGCGGGGTCCGAAGCCGAAGGCCGAGTACCAGACGGATGAGAAACTCTACAGCGAGATCGGCCGGTTGAAGATGGAGCTCGACTGGTTGAAAAAAAAGTCCGGGATCGGCCTGCCGTGACGCGGCGGAGTTGGATCGACGCTTCGGACGCAATGCCGCTGACTCGGCAGTGCACGCTGGCCGGTGTGGCCCGATCCACCGTTTACGCGCAGCGGACACCCCAATCGCCGGTGGCCCTGGATCTGGAGTTGTGCCATGCGCTGGACGCGATCTACACGCGCTGTCCGTTCTATGGAAGCCGCCGCATGGGGGTTCTACCCCGTTAAAGCGGACACTTACGAGAAGGCCCATACTGGGCCGAAGGAGTGTTCATGTCGAAACGTAAACGTTACACCCCGGAATACAAGCGGGAAGCGGTGGAGTTGGTTCGTCGATCGGGCACAAGCTGCCGGCAGATTGCCTTGGAGCTGGGTATCAGTCCGACCCTGCTGACCCGCTGGGTTCGGGAGGCGGAGGCCGGGGCCAGCAAGGCCTTTTCCGGTACCGGGACGCCAAGGGATGAGGAGGTCGCGCGTCTGAGGCGCGATCTGGCCCGGGTGACCAAGGAAC